>JAZSDQ010000033.1:0-17602 GCA_045531235.1 Eubacteriales bacterium | reverse complement strand
CAGTCGATGAAGTAGATGTGAGCGAATTCGCCGCCATCCAGCTTGCCATCCTTAATGGTCATGGTTTCGCTTCTGCCGAAGAATACGCTGCGGAGGTGACCGTCGGTGTTCATAGAGGTGAAGTTACCGGGTTCCTTTACGTAGCGGCCGAACTGAGCGTGTACGGGGCCGGGGTGACGATACTGATGCTCTTCAGCAAAGTCGGGGATGAGCTTTCTCATAATGTCGAGAAGGTCGTGCTGCAGGAACTCCAGGTCGAAGGTATCGAAGTCGTGAGAGCACTCCTGAACCATAACGGAGCAGGTGGTGTGGTGGGATACGATTGCTACGGTACCGTTCTTGATGCCGGACTCAGCAACGATCTTCATAACATCGGTAGAGATGTCATGGAAGGTGGGGATCCAACCTCTGGACTGCAGTTCGATTTCTTTCTGAATCAGTTTAAATTCCATTCTATTTTCCTCCTGAAAATAAATATTAATGATAACTTATTTATTTGCCTGTCTTGCGTCCCAGGCTTCACGGACGGCGCGGATCATATCATCAACCATCTGATATCTTGCTTCGGCGGTGGGAAGACCTACGATGCCGGAAGAAGAACCGGTGGCGTCTGCGCCTGCGAAAATGTTGCGGTAAACGTCGTCATAGCACTTGATGCCTGCGCCCTGAAGAACGAGGATCTCGGGGTTGACGTCCTTTACGGAACGGGTAGAAGCTTCTACGTATTCCTTATCGCTTGCTTTGCCGGTGCCGATGAGCTCGGTGGGCTCAGCTACGATGATGTTGGGCTCGAGGTGAGCGATGGCAGCTGCTTCTGCGCAAGAGTCTGCGCAAACGATGGTAGCAAGGCCAACTTCGTCAGCACGCTTGATGGCAGCTTTCAATTCTGCGATGGAAACGGGCTTTTCACAGTGGTTGAGCATAACGCCTTCTGCGCCTGCTGCAACGAGGCTTTCGGGAAGAATGTCTGCAAGGCCTCTGCCGGGCTTCAGGGAGTCCATGTGAGGTGCGAATACGTGGATCTTCTCGGTAGCTTCCTTTACTCTGCGAAGCTCTACGATGGGAGTGGTGAAGATGATGTCTACATCATACTTCTTGCTTGCTGCATCGGCAACCTTTGCCAGCTCCACAACATCGTCGCCCCAAAGATAGTTCTTGGGACCGATTTCAAAAAAGGGAGCTTTGATCTTGAGATTCTGAACCATGACTTTTTCTCCTTATTTTTTATTCAGTCTTTCACCTACGGCTCCGCCGGGGTGAGTGAGTGCAAACTGTTCGTTGACAAATCCCGTTTCCTCAATGAGAGCGGTCTGGAGAGCGTCAAATACGCTTGCCAAAGCAACAAAAGAGGAGGTGGACTGAGAATTGTACTTATCGGTTTCCAGTTCCACTTTCATGGGGATCACGATATCGGATCCTTCTGCAAGGGGGGAATCCATTCTTTCGGTGATGGAGATGATGGTAGCGCCTTTGGTGCGAGCGATATTCATAATGGGAATCAATTCTGCGGTCTTGCCTCCGCGGGAAGCGAGGACCATAACGTCACCCTTCTGAATGAAGCCCATGGCGCCGTGAACTGCCTCTGCGGGAGAAATGAATCTTGCAGGGCGCTCAACACAGCAAAGGGAGTGAGCAAAGTGGGTGCAGCAGATGCCGGAGTGACCGCAGCCTGCGGTACCGATGCGCTCTGCCTTGGCGAGAGCTTCCACAGCCTTTGCGAAAGCGTCCCAATCCATTACTTCTTTTGCGCGGACGATTTCTGCCGCTTCAATATCAAATGCTGCCTGTGCAGCCTTCAAAGCTTCGTTTTTCAAGACTCATATACCTCAATTCCGAGAATTTTGCAGATATTGCGGATCTGCTGACGGTTGTCACCGTAGGTGATGATGTAGTGCTGGCAAGCAACGTTCTGCGCAAAGTCCTCTACGTTTGCCATCTCAATTTTGAGAGAGGGAAGCTGAGGAGCGGGCTGAGCCCAGCCGTACTCTTCCCACTTGGGAGGAGTTTTGCCTTCGCCGTGAACCACATGCATCTTGTATGCGCCGTTCTTGTATACCAGACGGCACATGGTAAGCTCACCCGTCTTTACCTTGGAAATGTTGAGGATACCCTGATTGAGAAGACCGAATGCGGCGGGCATTACGGTAACTTCACCGTCTACGACCTGGCTGGGTACGTAGTCGGGAACACCGGCGAGGACGCCGTCTTCAAAGAATTCATAGAATTCAAGGTAGAAGGGAGTCTGACCGACCAGCTCTTTCATCAACATCAGCGTGATGGCGCCGAGAGAGTCGTTTTCGGGAACGGTAAGGTAGCCGTCTTCCTGCAGCAGCATAAATACGGGAGCAGGGGGGAAGCCGAAGAGCTTCTTCATACCGTCAACGTCCTTCAGGGAGATCGCCTTATAGCCTCTTTCCTCTGCGATTTCTTTCACAGCCAGATAGTAGCTTGCGGCGGTCTTCATGGGCTCGTCGCTGCACTCGGATACGAAGTGCCACTTCTTGATGCGGTTTTCCACAACGTCCATAATGGCTTCTTCACTGAGCTTATCGTGTCTTTGCTGCATTTCCAGCATTTCAAAGGTTTCGATTTCGGGACCGATGACCTTCTTCAGGCTGCAGCCATCGTAAAGAGTGCCGTAAAGGTTCATATCGCGGTAGCCTGCCATACCTGCCTTCTGATGACGCAGATTCTTAGCGGCAATGGCTGCCTTGCAGAAATCAGCAACCTTCTTGGAGTTGCTGGGCTTTCCGATGATATCGTAAATGTAAGTGAAGGTGTAGCCCATATCGTCCAGAGCAGCTCTGAGACCGGTGGTACCTGCCTGATCGGCGGTGGTGACGATTCTGCCGTCTTCCATCCAACCGCAAAGACCCCAAAGAACGACGGGGAGATGACGGAAATGCTCGCTGATCTTAATGACGGCGTGGGTGGGGATCCAACCTGCCACACAGAGAACCAGAGCATCAAAATTTTCTTTGGTCAAAGTTTCGATAGCGCCTTTGATCTGTACTTCTTCATAATCGTCGGCAACGGGGAGAACCTTTACCAGTTCCAAGCCTTCCTTTTCCAGTGCTTCTGCAGCTGCGCCTGCACGGGAAACGATGACCTCAACGGGGGTATTGACTTCGCCGAAGCCTACAAATCCTACTTTTGACATATTTTATCCTCCGCATTATTTAATAGCTGATCCAGCTTTTTGTACTGTTTGTAAGCGGCAGTGTAATCTGCGCCGCCGGGGGTATAGACCTTCTTGGTCTGAACGAGCTTTTTGCAAGCTTCGTCAAGAGAAGCATAAACGCCAACGCCCACACCTGCCAGAATGGCGGTACCGAGACAAGCGGATTCTTTCTCTTTCAGAGTAGCGAGCTTCAGGCCTGTAACGTCTGCTTTGATCTGTGCCCAAAGGGGGCTGGAAGCGCCGCCGCCGGTGATACGGACTTCGTCACAGGTGGCACCGATGCACTCCAGATCGTCTTTCAGCGTAAAGGCGATGGATTCCAGAATGGCACGGACAAAATGACCTCTTCCGTGGGCAAGGGTCATACCCCAGAAGCAGCCTCTGGCATCGGGATTGTATACGGGCATGGTAGAGCCGCAAAGGTGGGGAAGCATGGTCAAGCCTTCTGCTCCGACGCCTGCCTTTTCGGCGATTTCATCCAGTTCACGGAAAGAGTATTCCTCGGCAAGGTTATTTTTGAACCACTTCAGCGCCATACCTGCAGTGGAAGACCACAGAAGGCTGACGTATTTACCGTCTACGGCGTGGAGGTGGCAGGGGATCTTGCTCTGAGGATCATAAGCGGGGATCTTTTCGGTAACGACGCAGATCGCCATGATGGTACCGGTCATTTCGCTGACGATGTTTTCATCAAGAACGCCTACACCTACGGCACCTGCGATCTGATCCAGGGCGCCGGTAACCACTGCGGCGTCACCGCAGGTTCCCACTTTGGTAGCGCTGGGAACGATCTTGGGGAGCATGGAGCGGGGTACGCCGATGTACTCCAGCATTTCGTCCCACCAGTCTTTTTTGACAATGTCAAGATAAATGGAAGAGGACTGAATGGTAGGCTCGGTGACGAATTCGCCGGTCAAAGCCCAAAGGAGCCAATCTTCCAGAAGGAAGATCTTCTTGGTTTTTGCCCAGACTTCGGGGAGATTTCTCTGCACCCAAAGGAGCTTGCATCCGGGCCAGCCGCCGGTGGTTTCGGGCTGACCGGTGATATTGTAGATCTTTTCCTGACCGAAGTGCTTTTCGATTTCTTCCGCTTCTTTCACGGCGCGGTTATCCAGCCATACGATGGCGGGCATGGTAGGCTCACCGTTTTCATCGGTAAGGATCATGGTTTCGCCTTGAGTGTCAATGGAGATGGCGTCGATCTTGCAGACCTTTGCGATCTCATCCATTGCCTGACGGGCGATGCGAATGTATTCCTTGGCGTCAAACTCCACCAGATCTCCGCGGGTATCTAAGGTGTAATCCACGGTCTGGGAAGCAAGACAGGTTCCGTTTTCGTCAAAGCACACCGCTTTTAAAGAGGTGGTTCCGACGTCAATTCCCAATAAATTCATAACTGCCTCCTTTTGATGGGGGTTGCCTCGTAAAATGGACGAGGCACTCTCCGTAATTCTACCATATATGGGGAAAAGTGTCAACAATGAAAGCGAGAAAAAAGCAAGGAAAATTACCCTTTTTTTCTGCCTATTTCAAAAGAAAAACCAAGGTTTTGAGAGAATGGAATGAAATTCACAAAAAAGAGAGGGGCTTTTTCTTCTTCGAGGGAAGAAAGGTTGACGGAAAGGGAAGTTTTGGTTATAATAAGAAGATGTTACAGGTGAAAATTTTGCCAAGAGAAGGAGCCGATATGGCAGACGAAAAAAGAAAGACGAAAACAGCGGAATATAATGACCAGAGCATTCAAAGTCTGAAGGGTGCGGACCGTGTCAGAAAAAGACCGGGTGTCATTTTCGGATCCGACGGACTGGATGGCTGCGCTCATTCCTTTTTTGAAATCCTTTCCAACTCCATTGACGAAGCCCGTGCAGGCTTCGGTACGGAGATCCGCGTCAGCGTAACGCGGGACCACGTGATCACCGTAGAGGACTTTGGCCGAGGAATCCCTCTGGACTGGAACGAAAAAGAGGGAAGATTCAACTGGGAACTGATCTTTTGCGAGCTTTACGCCGGCGGAAAATATGACAATGCCAAGGGCGGCGCGTATCAGTACTCTCTCGGTCTGAACGGCCTCGGCGCCTGCGCGACCCAGTACAGCTCCGAATTTATGGATGTTGAAGTATTCAGCCGCGGCACGCGATACAATATCCATTTCAAAAAAGGTGAGGTGTCAGGGGAACTGCAGAAAGAGGAATATCCTCGCCGCCGCACGGGTACCGTCATTACCTGGCGTCCTGACCTGGAAGTGTTTACGGAAATCGGAATCCCCGAAAGCTATTTTGTGGACGTTATGCGCCGTCAGGCAGTGGTCAACGGCGGTCTGACCTTATCTCTCCGCTATCAGAGAGAGGACGGCAGCTGGGCTGAGCACAGCTTCTTGTATAAAGAGGGAATTCTGGACTACGTCCGTGAATTGGCAGAGATCAATGAACAAAATGAGGTAGACGAAAGTCAGAGCAAGGTAGGAACCTTGACCGTTCCCGTATTCTGGCAGGGGGAAAAGCGGGGTAAGGACCGTGAGGACAAATCGGAATACGACGTTCGCATGGAGGTTTCTTTCTGCTTTTCCGCGAAAACACAGCGCCTGGAATACTACCATAACTCCAGCTGGCTGGAGCACGGCGGCAGCCCGGAAAAAGCGGTGCGTTCCAGCTTTCTCCGCGCCATTGACGGCTATTTGAAGAACGGTGGAAAATACAATAAAAACGAGCAGAAGATCAGTTTTCAGGACATTGAAGACTGCCTGATTCTGGTGACCAACTGCTTTTCCAATATTGCTTCCTTCTCCGATCAGACTAAGAAGGAAGTTACCAACAAGTTTATCGCCGAGGCGATGACGGAATTCTTTGATGAGCAGCTTGAAATTTACTTTGCGGAAAACCCGAACGATGCGGATCGTATTGCGGCGCAGGTGCTCATTAACAAGCGCAGCCGTGAATCGGCGGAAAGCGCCAGAGTGAACATCAAAAAGAAGCTGGCGGGCACGGTGGACGTTACCAACCGCATTGAAAAATTTGCCAATTGCCGTTCCAAGGATAGGGACGTGCGGGAGCTTTACATTGTAGAGGGTGACTCTGCTTTGGGAAGCTGTAAGCTTGGCCGTGATGCGGAATTTCAGGCCATTATCCCCGTGCGAGGAAAAACGCTGAACTGTTTGAAATGCGGCTACGACCGCATCTTCAAAAGCGAAATTATCGTGGATCTTTTGCGCATTATCGGTTGCGGTGTGGAGATCGGCAAGGGCCACAAGGATCTTGCTCAGTTCAACTATGACAATTTAAAGTGGAGTAAGATCATCATTTGTACCGATGCCGACGAGGACGGCTACCAGATCCGCACTTTGATTTTGACTATGTTCTACCGACTTTTGCCTACGCTCATTGAAAAGGGCAGAGTGTATATTGCGGAATCTCCCTTGTATGAGATCACCTGCAAGGACGAAACCTATTTTGCTTACGATGAGAAGGAAAAGACGAAGATCCTGGAAAAATTGGGCGATAAAAAGTATAAGATTCAGCGCTCCAAGGGCCTTGGTGAAAACGAACCGGATATGATGCGGCGCACCACCATGGATCCTGCCACCAGAAGACTTGTGCGCATTATGCCCGAGGACGAAGTGGCTACAAGAGAGATGTTTGAGATCCTTCTGGGCGACGATCTGGAAGGAAGAAAGCGCTATATTTCCGAAAACGGTCACCTTTACGTAGACCTTGCAGACGCGTACTGATGGATAGCTACCGTACGGTCCGAAAAGCGGCGGAAAGCCGCTTTGTGGAAAAGAAAAGTGAATTTATCGGCCAGGTAACTCCTTGTGAAAGCTGGGAGGAGGCCCAGGCCTTTGTGGAGGCGGCAAGGAGAAAGTACCCCGATGCCAGACACCACGTATCGGCATTTATTAACCGGGAAGGAAACGTGCAGCGCTTTGACGATGACGGCGAGCCCAAAGGCACGGGAGGAATCCCTATGCTGGAGGTTTTGAAAAAAGAGGAGCTTTCCGGTGTATGCGTGGTGGTGACGCGCTATTTCGGCGGAATTCTTTTAGGCGCAGGCGGTCTTGCCCGCGCTTATGCCCGCGGCGCGAGAGATGCGGTGGCGGCGGCAGGGATCTGCCGTTTCGTACCCGTTTTTCAAATGGAAGCTGCCATTCCTTATCCCTTGTTTTCCAAGGTGGAATTTGAGCTTAATACCCGTGGATATCGGATTACGGGGAAGAATTTCGAAGAAAATGTGCTTCTCGGTCTTTTGGTAGAGGAAAGAGAAAAAGAGGGACTTCGGGCCCTGCTTTCCGACCTTTCGGGAGGAAAGATCACGCTGAAAACCGTGGGAGAAAGCTATGCAGAAGAAAAAGACGCTTAAGATCGGCTCATATCTTATAGAAGTCTATCCCGAAGAAACGAAAAAAGCTTATGAAAATCTTTCCGATAAGGAAGGAAACGCCGTGGTGGATATGTTCCGCGCCTTTTTGAAGGGGGCGAAGGAAGAAAGCCTTTTGTTTCTTGACGGCTTGGGAATTGACGTAAAAAAGCTTACGGTGGTTCGCCCCGTTTCTCAGCCGGATGAAAACGGCGAGGTTTTGTTTTTTGCGGCGGCAAGATTTTTCGGTGCGCTTCTTGAGGGAGGCGAGGTTTTTCCCAGACAAAGCGAGGAAGTTGCAGGAATCAGTGTGATCTTCGTGGGAGAGGAAGCGGCTTTTCAGACCGAGGCGCCGAAAAGCGAAATGCCCCAAGGAGAATTGCGCTTTGTGATTCCCCTGCCTTTTGACGAAGGGTATTTTCAGAATATAAAGTGAGAGAAAAGAGGGAGACCTCTTTTCTTTTTTTGTAAAAATCCGTTTGTTGCTTGACATAAGCCTGAAAGTGATTTATGCTAAATGAAACGGAGACCTCTAATATATCTTAATATATTGGAACGCAAGAAAACGAAGGAGAAATCATGATAAAAGCAGGTTTTGCCAGAGTGGACGTAACGCCGCCTCTGGGAACAAAAATGACCGGCTATTATGCCCTTAGAAATGCCGACGGTATGCTGGATCCTTTGGAGCTGAATGCCATTGCTTTGCAAAGCGGGGAGGATACGGCACTTTTCATTACCGGTGACTTTATGTATTGCTACGGAGCAGACGTGACCTTGTTCCGCAATCTGGTTGCGAGGGAAACGGGGCTTTCTTTGGATCAGGTGTTTTATCAGAGCCTTCACCCCCACACCACCACTACCATTGGCGCCGTGCAGGGCGTGACCGATGAGATCTACCATAAAATGCTTTGCCGCCGATTCGTTGACGTTGCGAAAATGGCAATTTCCGATCTTGGAGAAGCCCGGATTTCCATGGGGGAAGAAGCCCTTTCGGAGCCGGTTGCCTTCCTTCGCCGCTTCCGCATGAAAGACGGCACGGTACGTACCAATCCCGGCGTTTTGAATCCCGAGATCGACCATCCCCTGGACGATGCGGATAACACGGTGCGCCTTGTGAAATTTTGCCGAGAGGGAAAGAAAGACATTGCTCTCGTAGGCTTCCAGAATCACCCCGATATGGTCGGCGGTACGAAGTTTTCCGCCGACTGGCCCGGCTTTGTCCGTAGAATGACGGAGGAAAGGCTGGAAGGCGTTCACTGTATCCTCGTCAACGGTTGCGAGGGGGACGTAAACCATATCAACGTAAAGAAAGAGAGCTTGACCAAGGGCCTTCAGAAGAACAGCCCTGAGTGGTGCAAACGCAGATATGAATACTGCCGCAAGGTGGCAAAGAGCATTGCCGACGTGGCGGTTTCCCTGTGGGATCGCACGAAAGATATAGAAGCAGACGGTATCTTTACCAAAGTGGAAACGGATCTTTTTCCCACAAGGACAGACGGTATGGAACGCATGGCGGAATGCAAGGAATTGATCGTGAAGATCCTTTCCGACAGCGAATTCGGCGCGAAATACAGCTTGGACCAAAAGGGCGAGATCAGCCGCATTTCCAAAATTGACAATAAGCCCTTGTTCCAGAAAGTCAATGTTTCCGTGCTGGCTTTCGGCAAGGTTGCCATTCTGGGATATGCAGGGGAGCCTTTTACGGAATATGCCGCTGAGGTAAGAAAAGCCGTTCCGGAACTGATGCTTTTTACTGCGTGCCTTTGCAATGGCGGAGAGGGATATTTCCCCTCTAAAAAAGCCTTTGAAGAAGGTGGCTATGAAGTGGGCTCTACCAATTTCCCGCCCGAACTTCCTACGACGTTGCAGGCCACTGCAACCCGTATGTTGAAAGAATATTTAAAGAAATGAGGAGTAAAAAATGAAAGCAGGATTTGCAAGACTTGACGTGACCCCTCAATTGGGCACGATTTTGACAGGATATTTTACGGCAAGAGTTTCCGACGGCGTTTTTGATCCCGTGGAGCTGAACGCTGTGGCACTGAGCGCAGGAGAGGATACCGTTCTTATCATTACCGGTGATTTTATGTATACTTTGGAGAAGGACGTGACCTATTACCGTCAGCTGATCTCTGAGGAAACGGGAATTCCTGCGGATCACGTTTTTTATCAGACCCTCCATCAGCACACTTCTACCACCCCCGGCACTTGCGGACCTTCCGATCACCTGTATCAGCAATTTCTTTGCCGCAAGTTCGTAGACGTTTCCAAAATGGCTCTTGCCGATCTGTGCGAGGCGAAGATCTCTTTTGGCGAAAAGAAGACGGCAGAGCCCGTCGCCTTTGTTCGCCGTTATATTATGAAAGACGGCAGTGTGCAGACGAACCCCGGCACCATGAATCCCGATGTGGTCCGTCCTTTGTACGAGGCAGATAACACGGTGCGCCTTGTGAAAATTGAGCGCGAGGGCAAGGAAAATATTGCCGTTGTGGGCTTCCAGAATCACCCCGATATGATCGGCGGAAAGAAGATCAGTGCAGACTGGCCCGGCTTTGTCAGAAGGATTACCGAAAAGACCTTCCCCAATACCCGCGCCATTCTCATTAACGGCTGTCAGGGCGATGTGAACCACATCAACGTATTCAAAAATCCTCCTACCAAGGGGATTGAAAAGTATTCCGAGGCTTTTTATGAAGCAAAATATAATTACTGCCGCAATCGCGCGCAGGTGATCGTAGATGCGGTAAAAGAGATCTGGGATCACACGGAAGAAACCACTGCGGATCACATTTATTCCAAGGTGGAAATGAAACTCATTCCCTCCAAAACCGAGGGGCTGGAGCGCATGGCGGAATGCAAGAAAATTATGGCACGCGTTGCTGCCGGTGAAAAGGCGCTGGAAGGCCTTACCATGGGTGAAAAGGGCGATATCCGCCGCATTGCCGCCATGGATTGCCTGATGCTGGTGCAGAAGGTTCCCGTTTCCGTGGTTGCTTTCGGTAAAATTGCCATTGTAGGTTACGGCGGCGAGCCTTTTACCGAATATGCTATGAAGATCAGGGAAGCCGTTCCCGAACTGTTTATTCTCACTGCTTGCCTTGCAAACGGCGCCCAGGGCTATCTCCCATCTATGGCTGCCTATGAAGAAGGCGGGTATGAGACCACAGCTTCCAACTTTACTTCTGTGGTTGCCCCCGAATTGCAGGGTGCTGCCATCAAAATGATGAAGGAATCTTTGAAATAAAGGAGAAGACCGATGTTTCAGGCAGGATTTGCAAGGCTTGATATCACGCCCCCGTTGGGTACTCCTATTGCAGGATATTTTTATGCCCGTATTGCCGATGGCGTATTGGACCCTTTGGAAATTTGTGCCCTTGCCGTGAAAGAGGATGAAACTACGGCAGTCTTTATTGCCGCCGACATTATTTACGCAAAAGAAGTCGAGGCCAATAAAATTCGCAAACTGGTTGCGGCGCGATGCGGGATTCCCTTTGAGTGCGTATTTATTCAGGGGCTGCATCAGCATACCTCCATTCGCATAGGTGGACCTGCGGATAATCCCACCAGCTGCACCGACGCTGCGTATCTTGACGTTTTATACAGAAAATATGCCGACGTTGCCCAATTGGCGGTGGACGATCTTTCCGAAAGCCGTATGGGTACGGCAGAGGCGGAAACGCCTGTGCCGCTTTCCTTCGTTCGCCGTTTTCGTATGAAAGACGGCTCTACAAGAACCAATCCCGGTTGCCTCAATCCCGATGTGGTGGCACCTCTTTCCGATGCGGATAACACGGTGCGCTTGGTACGCTTTTTCCGTGAGGGGAAGAAGGATATTGCTTTGGTGAATTTTTCTACCCATCCCGATGTGATCAGCGGCAACAAGTTTTCCGCAGATTGGCCCGGCTTTGTCCGTCGCAATATGGAAAAAGATCTTCCCGACGTACAGTGTATTCTCGTCAACGGCTGTCAGGGAGATGTGAATCATATTGATGTAACAAAGCCTGCCATTACCCAAGGGATCCGAAAAGGGGATCCTGCCTGGGTGGAAAAGAGATATGCCCACGCACAAAAGATGGGCCGCATTATTGCGGATACTGCTATTTCCATTTGGGATAAGACCGAGGAAAGGAAAGCAACGCCCGTTACCGCTCACAACCGCATAGATTATATTCCTACCAATACCGACGGTATGGGAGAGGAAGAAGAGCAAAGAGAGCTCCTTCGCCGTCACGAAGCGGGGGAGGTAAAACTTTCCATCGGGCCTCTTGCCCGCGCCAAGAGGATCGTGGGTATGGTGGAGGATAAGCTTTACCAGAAGGTGCCAACGGCACTTCTGGGAATCGGAGACGTCGCCATTGCAGGCATCGGCGGCGAGCCTTTTACCCGGTATGCCACGGCAGCAAGAGAGGCAGCTCCCGAACTGTTTGTTATCACCGCTTGCCTGGTCAACGGTGGGGAAGGATATCTTCCCACCAAGGAGGCCTTTGAAGAGGGAGGCTATGAAGCAGGCTCTACCCGTTTCACTCCTTGCGTTGCGGATAGAATTTCGGGCTCAATTAAAAAAATGCTGGACTGCCACAAAGAAAAAAGATAAAAAAAGAAAAGCACCCGCCAGGGTGCTTTTTTTATGCTTCGTTAATGTCTAGGCTTGTGGGATTTTTTCTGATGGAGGTGACGGGTGATGCGGAATGCGGGAATGCAAATGGCAATGACCGTTAAAAGAAGTATGAGAAGAATGACGAAAATCTCGTCTTCGCGGAAAATTCCGGAAACGGCGTTTGCGGCATTCTCTGCGCCTTTTTCCACCACGGATTTGGTAACGATGGGGGCTCCGTCCCAGGTAAGGAGAAGGGAATACTTTTTTTCCGTAGCCTCACCGTTGAAGGAAAGAACGGCTTTGCCGATCTCTTTGTTGTTTTCCACTTCGGTAACGGAAATTTCCGTGGGAAGCTGGGTGGTAAAGCCCGGCTCGCTTCCTTTACGGTTGAGAACGCGGATATCTTCCCCTGCAATGACAGGGAGGGTGGTTTCCGAATCGGTGATGGCAACGCTGCCGACTTCAGCTCCTTTTTCCAGCACGGTGCGAATTTCAAAATTCTCCATGGCGTAGGAAATAAGGGTATGAGTTTCGATCTCAGCAATGTTTTTCGGTTTCGAGCGGTCCATGTTGCCGCCGAAAAGAACGGAAACAAAAGTAAGATCCTCGGTTTCGCTGTAGGTGGCAAGGCATCTGCCTGCCTGGTCGGTATATCCGCTTTTTCCGCCAACGTAGGCGTCAAGATAATATTGGCTGGTTTCAAGATAGCTTTTTACGGAAAAGTTGACGTTGCGCTCGGCGCGGTAGCCGGTTTTTGGGATAACGTAGCTTCTCAGAGAAAGGATCTCTCGGAAGGTTTCGTTTTTCATTGCTTCCCAAAGGATCGTTGCCATATCCCTGGGGGAGGAATAGTGATTGGAGGAATGAAGACCGTGAGCGTTTTCAAAATGGGTGTTTTTCAGTCCCAAGGAGGCGACGCGGTCGTTCATCTTCTGGATGAAAGCGGAAATGTCGCCGTTGCCGAAATGATGGGCAAGAAGCTCGGGGGCGTCGCAATAGGAAGCCATCATGGTGCCTACGAGAAGATCGTACACCGTAAAGGTCTCTCCGCGGACGAGACCCATGTGAACGCCGCCGTCATTGATGATATAATTGAACATTTGCATGCTGTCTACGGTGACGGTGGTGTTTTTGGGATCCTCGCACATTTCCAGAATGACAAGAGCGGTCATGATTTTTGTGGTGGAGGCAGGGTACATTCTGGAATCGGCGGCCTTTTCGTAAATGGCAGTGCCGGTTTCGGGATTGAAGACGTACACACCCTGGGCATCCAGCGCGATATCATAAATAGGATCTTTCTTATTCTCGGTTGTAATCGGCTCTGTTTCTGCCGTGGCCTCTTCTGCAAAAACGCTTGCGGAGAGTGTGAGAAGCAGAAAAAGCGCCAAAAGAAACGATGTGATTCTTTTCATAATGACTCCTTACATCTCGCGATTCAGCATAAAGCTGCGCCAAGCTTCCAGCAGATCTTTCCAAGGGGAATCGGGAAGGAGGGAAAGATTCTTTTTCGCTTCTTCCAGAAAAGCAAAGGCTTTTTCTTCGGTTTCTTTCACTCCCCGGGCAAGGAGGATCTCTCTTGCGCGGAGGATATCGCTTTCATCGGTGGAAATGCCTATCACCTTGCGGAGAAATGCTTTTTCCTCTTCGGTGGCGTTTTTGTATGCGGTGAGGAGGAGAAGGGTAGGCTTGCCCTCGCGGATATCGCTGCCGATGGGCTTTCCTAATTTTTCTTCCGTAGAGGTGATACCGAGAATATCATCCTGCAATTGGAAGGCAAGGCCGCAACTTTCCGCAAAGCGGGCGAGGGCGGCACATTCCTCTTTTTTCTCGTCGGCATTTTTCGTTCCGATGAGAGCGCCGGAAAGGGCACTGATGGCAAAGAGGGCGCCGGTTTTTCCTGCCATCATAAAGAGGACTTCTTCTTCACTGCGGTCAAAGAAACGGCTTTTGCCGTAGATCAGACCGTTTTTTGTATCCAGCGTTTCGCCGCTGATGAGGCGAGGGCCGTATTCTCCCTCCAGAAGTTTTAAGATCTTCAGCGTGACCTCGGCGGGAACAAAGCCGGAATCCGAAAGGCGGGAAAGATAATAGACCGAGGCGCTGTGGAGAGCATCTCCTGCCAGAAGGGCGGCGTCAAAGCCGTATTCCTTGGCGGTCTCGCCGTCGGTTTCGGAGAGCATACCGTCGGAAATCAGCTTGTGGACTGCTTTTTTGCCGCGGCGGAGATCGTCGTGATCGATCATATCGTCGTGAATAAGGGTCCAGTTGTGATAAAGCTCCAGAGCAAGGGCGCAAGGCGCGGCCGCTTTTTCCGCTTCCGATCCGCCGAGAGCGCCTGCTGCAAGTCGGCAGATGGCAGGGCGAAGACGCTTTCCGCCGCGCTCAAAATATACGAAGGTTCCGTCCATCAATTCCTTGGGGGTCAGCGGATAGGGCGGATTTTCTTTGTAATAGGAAAGAACGGCTTCGCCGCTTTCCTTTAAATAGGAGAGAAAACGCTGGTTCATCGGCTTGCTAAGAAATCAATGAAATCCAGCACCATTTTCTTCTGACCCATAGAAAGGGCCTGGAATTTCTCATTGAATAATTCGCCGGAGCGCGTTTGCATCCCGGAAGGCTTTTTCTCTTCTTCGCCGGAACCGCCGGAGCAAAAGAGAAGATCTTCTGCGGCAATGCCGCCGGCTGCGTTTTGCGCAATTTTGTAAATGAGCTTTTTGCGGGGAGAGTTTTCCTGCTGACCGAGGGCAAGCTTGCGCATCTGGATGTAACTGATATCGCAATCAATGGAAAACTGCCGCCAGCTGCGATCGCCTTTTGCCTGCTCCAGCAAAAGGGAAAAAATTCTTTTATTGAAAGCCATTTTACTGTCCTTTGCTAAATTTGTTTCTCCTATTATAACAAGAAAAAGGTCATTCTGGCAATAAAAAAAGCAAAGTTTTGTGAATAAAATAAAAACTTATTTTGTAAAAGATAATTTTGTGATGTTTTAAAAAGATGTTTTTGAAAAAAGAAAATATATAATACAATAAGAAAAGTGTTGAATTCATCGTATGTTTTTTTAACGGTTATATTATTTTTTGTAATTTTTATTTAAATTGCACAAATTGTTTTTTGGTTTTTTGGGAAATAAACATCTTTTTTTTGGAAAAGAAATTTGATAAGATAGCAGTGTTGTAAATCGCAGTTTGGCTGCGTATATTTTAGGAGGAAAAAATGGCAAGTGTATCTTTGAAGCACATTTTCAAGAAGTATCCCGGCGGCGTAACCGCAGTTACTGACTTCTGCCTTGAGATCAAGGATAAGGAATTCATCATCCTGGTAGGACCTTCCGGTTGCGGTAAGTCCACCACTCTTCGTATGGTAGCAGGTCTGGAAGAAATCACCGAAGGCGAACTGTTCATCGGCGACCGTCTTGTAAACGACGTAGCTCCTAAGGACAGAGATATCGCAATGGTGTTCCAGAACTACGCTCTGTACCCCCACATGTCCGTGTTTGAAAACATGGCATTCGGTCTGAAGCTCCGCAAGGTTCCCAAGGAAGAAATCAAGAGAAGAGTTGAAGAAGCAGCTCGTATCCTTGGTATCGCTCACCTTCTCGACCGCAAGCCCAAGGCGCTCTCCGGTGGTCAGCGTCAGCGTGTTGCTCTGGGTCGTGCAATCGTTCGTGAACCTAAGGTGTTCCTTCTCGACGAGCCTCTTTCCAACCTGGACGCTAAGCTTCGTGCATCCATGAGAACCGAGCTTACCAAGCTCCACAAGAAGCTGCAGACAACCTTTATCTACGTAACCCACGACCAGACCGAAGCTATGACCAT
This sequence comes from Eubacteriales bacterium, assembly GCA_045531235.1. Lineage (GTDB taxonomy): Bacteria > Bacillota > Clostridia > Oscillospirales > SIG627 > RGIG5579. The sequence continues at coordinate 1,659 of JAZSDQ010000033.1, read as the reverse complement.
GGCTTCCAGAATCGTCGTTATGAAGGACGGTATCATCCAGCAGGTTGATACTCCTCAAAATCTCTACGATCTTCCCGTTAACCTGTTCGTTGCAGGCTTTATCGGTACTCCTCAGATGAACTTCATTCCCGGTAAGCTTATTAAGAAGCGCGGCGAAGAAGGCATCTTCTTCACCTTCGGTGAAAACGAATTCAAGCTTCCCGAAGAAAAGGCTGAGGACGAAGAAGTTCAGAAGTATGTCGGCAAGGAAATCATTGCAGGTATCCGTTCTGAAGCAATTCACGACGAGCCTATGTATCTCTCTCAGTTTGCTGATTGGGTTATTGATGCTGACGTTGAAGTTACCGAGCTTATGGGTGCTGAGATCTTCCTGTACCTCACCAGCTGCGAGCAGAACTTCATCGCACGTGTATCTCCCAGATCCAAGGCTAAGAGCGGCGACACTGTTAAGGTTGCATTTGATATCAACAGAATGCACTTCTTCGACAAGGACACCGAGCTCTGCATCTGCCACTAATTCAGTAAGAAAAGACCGAGCAATTTGCTCGGTCTTTTTTTCTTTTTTCGAAGCTAAAAAAATCACGGAGCTTCGGCTCCGTGATTTTATTTTTTCTGATTACTTCAGGTTAGCCTTGAGGGTTTCAAGCTGCTTTTTCAGTTCAGCGGGGAGACGGTCGAACTTCTTGAAATATTCTTCTACGTCTGCAGCGTACTCGTTCCAAGCGTCCTTATCTACGGTGAGAATGGACTTGAGAACTTCGATATCCATATCCAGATCGGTAAGATCAATGTCTTCGGGTCTGGGAATATAACCGATGGCGGTTTCGCTTGCTTCTGCCTTGCCTTCGCAGCGATCAATGATCCAGTTAAGAACTCTCATATTGTCGCCGAAGCCGGGCCATACGAAGTTGCCTTCGTCGTCGGTACGGAACCAGTTAACGTTGAAGATCTTGGGAGCCTTGTCACCCAGCTTTTCGCCCATATCGAGCCAGTGCTGGAAGTAGTCGCCCATATTGTAGCCGCAGAAGGGGAGCATAGCCATAGGATCGTGGCGGACAACGCCGACGGCACCTGCAGCAGCTGCGGTGGTCTCGGAAGCCATAGTAGCGCCTACGAACACGCCGTTCTTCCAATCCTTGGACTGATATACCAGGGGAGCGAGCTTTGCTCTTCTGCCGCCGAATACGATGGCGGAAATGGGAACTCCTGCGCCCTTATCAAATTCTTCGGAGATGCAGGGGCAGTTGATGGCGGGAGCGGTAAAGCGGGAGTTGGGGTGAGCTGCGCAAGTAGACTTGTCTGCTTTGTCAAACTTGGAAGCATCCCAGGGATTGCCCTTCCAATCAATGGCGTTCTGAGGAAGATTCTTATTGAGGCCTTCCCACCAAACGGTATTGTCGTTAAGATCAAGAGCAACGTTGGTGAAGATGGTGTTCTTCTTGGTAGATTCCAGAGCGTTGAAGTTGCTCTTTTCGTTGGTACCGGGAGCTACGCCGAAGAAGCCGTTTTCGGGGTTGATGGCGTAAAGTCTGCCGTCTGCGCCGATGCGCATCCAGGCAATATCATCACCTACGGTCCAAACCTTGTAGCCCTTCTTGCGGAGATATTCCGGGGGAATGAGCATTGCCAGGTTGGTCTTACCGCAAGCGGAGGGGAAAG
>JAZSDQ010000008.1:0-1808 GCA_045531235.1 Eubacteriales bacterium | reverse complement strand
ACCTTTTTGTTTTTATTGTTGCTTCTGCTGATTGCCGGGGGGATCTTTTTATTTCAAACCAAAGGCGATTTTTATTCTGCATTGAAAGGGGAGTTGCATCGGGCATTTCTTCTTCCGGCTCTTTTTCTTTTATTTTTTTCTTCCATATTATATACCCCCTTTTCCTATGGGATTTCTTATTATTTCTATTTATCCCAAAAGAGTGCGGCGCGGTTTTCCACCCTCTTTTTCCTTTTTAAGGATCTGCCGCTTCTTTTAAAGGCTGTCTTGCTTTCCGTATATAAAAAAATTCTGATCTATCTGGAGGGCCTTGCGTTGCTTTTGGCGGCGGCGCTTTTGGAGGTGGCCTTGTTTTTCTCCTTTCTTTTGGTGACGGGAGAAGATCTTTTTGAGGTGAAAGGAGATCTCTTTCAAAAGGCTGCGGAATTTATGCTGCGTTCTCCGGCTTTGATTTTTCTTTCTGTTTTGCTATGGAGCGGTGTGCTGCTGGGCTTGTTGCTGATCCGCCTTCGTTATATCCTTTGTAAATATGTTTTGCTCTGCTATCCGGAGGCTTCTGCCGGGCAGGCGATCAAGGTGGGAAGGATTGCGATCCGCAAGCAAATGCTTTATTTGATCTTTTTCTATCTCCGCTCCGCCGGCCTTTATCTTTTGAATATTCTTTCTTTCGGAAAAATGCGTCGATTTAAGGAAAGGGAACCCTTTTCTTTCTATGCTTATGGGCTGGCTCGGAAGGGGTGGCGAAAATATTGCGGAAAGAGAAGTATGCGGAACCATTAAACGCTACTTGAATTCTTCAGAATCATTTGGTATAATAGATTCTGGAAGTTTATATATAATAGTTCCGGAGTGAATGATATGAGCAAAAAAATTCAATTCGATAAAATCAAAGAGCTTTTCTCATCTTTTATAAAAAAAGGATCTAAAGAGGAGAAACCTAAAAAGCCGCCCAGTAAAGTCTGGTATTGGGCGAAAAAATCATTATGGACTGTTTTTGTCACCGGTGCAATGACTGCCATGATCGTTTTAATGGTCTTTGGCTGGTATGCCTTTATTTATCTGGATGATGAATTCGATCTTTCTGCCGCCGATGCCAAGTTGAATTATACCTCTGTGGTCTATGCCATGAAGGATGGCGCTTATGTGGAAGCGGAGACTCTTCATGCCAGCGAAAATCGCATCTGGGCGGATATCGATTCCATCCCCGAGCATCTCCAGCAGGCCTTTATCTCTATCGAGGATGAGCGCTTTTATCAGCATAGCGGTGTGGATATCAAAAGAACCCTCCATGCGGTTCTCAATTTCTTTAACCCTGCCAGTAGCTCTTCCTTCGGTGGCTCCACCATCACCCAGCAGGTGATCAAGAATATCACCGGCGATGATGAGACGACCGTTTCCCGGAAGATCCAGGAGATCCGCAGAGCCTGGTATGTGGAGCGGGAGTATAAAAAAGATCAGATCCTGGAGGTCTATCTGAATACCATCTACCTTTCCCAGGGCTGTTATGGTGTCCAGACCGCCGCAGAAAAATATTTTGGGAAGACTTTGGATGAGCTGACCATCCTGGAATGTGCTTCTATCGCATCCATCACCAAATATCCCACCAAATATGATCCCATCCAGAACCCGGAGAATAATCTTGATCGAGCCCATGATGTCATCTATAAGATGGAAGAGTTGGGCTATATCACCGAAGAGGAGGCCGAGGAAGCAAAAGCCCAGAAATTGAAGCTTTCTACCGGTGATAAAAAAGAGACCGTTTCGACCACCGAAGTCAATAGCTATTTTGTCGACCGGGTGGTGGATGA
>JAZSDQ010000040.1:0-22661 GCA_045531235.1 Eubacteriales bacterium | reverse complement strand
TCAACGTCCATATCAACGTTATCACCAGGCATACACATTTCTGTGCCTGCGGGAAGGTTGATTACGCCTGTAACGTCAGTTGTTCTGAAATAGAACTGAGGTCTGTAGTTGTTGAAGAACGGAGTATGACGGCCACCTTCATCTTTGGTAAGAACGTAAACTTCGCCCTTGAATTTTGTGTGGGGGTTGATGGAACCGGGTTTAGCCAGAACCTGACCACGCTGGATTTCGTTTCTCTGTACACCACGGAGAAGTACACCAACGTTATCACCAGCTTCAGCATAGTCAAGAAGCTTTCTGAACATTTCGATACCGGTAACAACAACTTTTCTGGATTCGTCGGTTAAACCTACGATTTCAACTTCTTCGTTAACCTTAAGCTGACCTCTTTCTACTCTACCGGTAGCAACAGTACCACGACCGGTGATGGAGAATACGTCTTCAACAGGCATAAGGAAGGGCTGATCTGCCATACGGTCGGGAGTGGGAATGTAGGAGTCAACTGCATCCATAAGTGCAAGGATGGGAGCGTACTCGGGAGCGGAAGGATCGGTGTTAGCGGATTCAAGAGCATCTCTTGCGGAACCACGGATAACGGGGATATCGTCGCCGGGGAACTCATACTTGGAAAGAGCTTCTCTGATTTCCATTTCAACGAGCTCGAGGAGCTCTTCGTCGTCTACCATGTCACACTTGTTCATGAATACAACGATTGCGGGAACGCCTACCTGACGAGCGAGAAGAAGGTGCTCGTGGGTCTGCTGAAGAGGACCGTCGGTAGAAGCAACTACGAGGATAGCGCCGTCCATCTGAGCAGCACCGGTGATCATGTTCTTAACGTAGTCAGCGTGGCCGGGGCAGTCAACGTGAGCATAGTGGCGGTTAGCGGTTTCGTACTCAACGTGTCTGGTGTTGATCGTGATACCTCTTGCCTTTTCTTCGGGAGCGTTGTCGATCTGGTCATAAGCCATGGCCTGAACGTTGCCGTTGCCCAGAGAAAGGGTCTTAGTGATAGCTGCGGTAAGAGTGGTCTTACCGTGGTCAACGTGACCGATGGTACCAATGTTTACATGGGGTTTGTTTCTTTCAAACTTTGCCTTTGCCATTGTAATTTCCTCCTAAAATTTTGTTTGTTTTTAATTTTAATAATTCTTAGTTGGCAGCTTTCTTTACGATCTGCTGCTGGATCGATACGGGAACCTCTGCATAATGATCAGGCTCCATGGTGTAAACACCGCGGCCCTGAGTCTTGGAACGAAGGTCGGTTGCATAACCGAACATCTCTGCCAGAGGAACTTCGCAGTTGATCTGCTGGCCACCGCCAACAGCTTCCATACCGAGAACGTTACCGCGACGCTGGTTGATGTTACCGATAACATCGCCCATGTACTCGTCGGGAGTAACGATAACTACCTTCATGATAGGCTCGGTGATGGTAGGATCTGCTTTTCTCATTGCTTCCTTGAATGCCATAGATCCGCAGATCTTAAATGCCATTTCAGAGGAGTCAACTTCGTGATAAGAACCGTCGAATACGGTTACCTTGGTGTCAACTACATTGTAGCCGGCAACAACACCGCTTTCCATTGCACCGCGGATACCTGCATCCACTGCGGGGAGGTATTCCTTAGGAATGGCACCGCCTACTACCTTATTGATGAATTCATAGCCCTTGCCGGGTTCGTTGGGTTCAATGGTCATCTTAACATGCGCATACTGACCCTTACCACCGGACTGACGAGCGTATTTTACATCAACGGTAGCTTCCTTGCGGATGGTCTCGCGGTATGCAACCTGAGGCTTACCAACGTTTGCTTCCACACGGAATTCACGGAGAAGACGGTCAACAATGATCTCCAGATGAAGCTCACCCATACCGGCGATGATGGTCTGACCGGTTTCTTCATCGGTAGATACCTTGAAGGTGGGGTCTTCTTCTGCCAGCTTCTGAAGGCCGATACCCATTTTTTCCTGACCTGCTTTGGTCTTGGGCTCGATGGCTACGCGGATAACGGGATCCGGGAAGTCCATAGACTGGAGAATGATAGGATTCTTTTCATCACAGAGGGTATCACCGGTAGTGGTGTACTTAACACCGATTACGGCGGCAATATCACCGGCGTAGATCTTATCGGCATCTTCTCTATGATTAGCGTGCATCAAAACGATACGTCCAAGTCTTTCTCTCTTACCCTTTACAGAGTTGTAAACGGTAGAACCGGTTTCAACAGAACCGGAATATACACGGACAAAGCAGAGTCTTCCGACGAAGGGGTCGGTAGCGATCTTGAATGCCAGTGCAGCGAAAGGCTCGTCTTCGCTGGAAGGACGCTCTTCTTCCACGCCCTCGTCGTTTTTACCAACGATAGCGGGAATGTCAAGGGGAGAAGGCATATACTCGACGATGGCATCGAGAAGCTTCTGAACACCCTTATTACGGTAAGAGGTACCGCAAAGTACGGGGATCATCTTACCTGCGATGGTGGTAGCACGGATAGCACCGTGGATCTCCTGCTCGGTAAGCTCTTCACCCTCGAGATACTTCTCAAAGAGGGCGTCATCGCTTTCAGCGATCGCTTCCAGAAGCTGAGTACGGTATTCTTCCGCCTTATCCTGCATATCCGCGGGGATATCTTCCTCGAGGATTTCAGTACCGTCATTGTTGGTGTAAATGAATGCGCGCATCTTGACAAGGTCAACGAGTCCGCGGAATTCATCTTCTGCTCCGATGGGGAGCTGGATCGGTACTGCATTTGCTTTCAGTCTTTCGTGGATCTGGGAAACAACTCTGTAGAAGTTTGCTCCACCGATGTCCATTTTGTTAACATAAGCAAGTCTGGGTACATTGTATTTAGTAGCCTGACGCCATACGGTTTCAGACTGGGGCTCGACACCGCCTTTGGCACAGAATACAGCTACTGCGCCGTCAAGCACCATCAGAGAACGCTCTACCTCAACGGTAAAGTCAACGTGGCCGGGGGTGTCGATGATGTTGATTCTGTTATTTCTCCAGAAGCAAGTAGTAGCAGCGGAAGTAATGGTAATACCTCTTTCCTGTTCCTGCCCCATCCAGTCCATGGTCGCGGCGCCGTCGTGAGTTTCACCAAGCTTGTGAGTTTTACCCGTGTAGTACAGGATACGCTCAGTTGTGGTGGTCTTACCGGCGTCGATATGAGCCATGATACCGATATTTCTGGTTCTTTCAAGTGGATACTCTCTCGGCATTGTAAGCTCCGTTTCCTTTTTTCATAAATTCTTCCCGAAATACGCCAATTTATGCCGCATCAGGGAACTTTTGATTAATATCTGTAGTGAGCAAAAGCCTTGTTTGCTTCTGCCATTTTGTGAGTATCTTCTCTCTTCTTCACTGCGCCGCCGATATTGTTGGTAGCATCAATGATTTCGTTTGCAAGTCTCTCACACATGTTCTTTTCGCTGCGAGCTCTGGAATAATTGATGAGCCAGCGAAGACCCAAGGTCTGTCTTCTGTCCGGACGAACATCGATCGGCACCTGATAGGTTGCACCACCGACTCTTCTTGCTTTGATCTCAAGAGACGGCATAATGTTCTCCAGCGCCTTCTGGAATGCTTCAAGGGGCTCGTTGCCGGTCTTTTCTTTTACGATTTCAAATGCATCGTAAACGATTTTCTGTGCAACTCCCTTTTTACCGTCCTGCATAATGTTATTTACCAATTTGGTAACCAACTTGGAACCGTAGATAGGATCCGGCAGAACATCTCTTTTGGAAATCTGACCTCTGCGTGGCACTAGAACTTCCCTCCTTCATAATATTATAATGATATCTTCGGTACTCCGATAGGGTTTCCTATCGGTGAGTGCTTGGCTTTTGATCAGAATTTATGTTTTCAGATGCAAAATGCAAGCACAACCTGAAAGCCGCTTACTTGGAAGCTTTGGCTCTCTTTGCTCCGTACTTGGAGCGTCCCTGGTTTCTTCCGTTAACGCCCTGGGTATCCAGAGTGCCACGAATGATGTGGTAACGAACACCGGGAAGGTCCTTGACTCTTCCACCGCGAATCATAACTACAGAGTGTTCCTGCAGGTTATGACCGATACCGGGAATATAAGCAGTCACTTCGTTACCGTTGGTCAATCTGACTCTTGCAATCTTACGGAGAGCCGAGTTAGGCTTCTTCGGAGTCTTGGTGGAAACCTTGGTACAAACTCCGCGCTTCTGGGGGCAAGAAACAGCAACAGTCTCTTTTCTCAAAGAGTTGATACCGACCTGCAAAGCGGGAGACTTGGACTTGTAGGTAACCTTGTCACGACCAAATCTTACCAATTGGTTGAATGTTGGCATATTGCACCTCCTTCTTCAATATTCGTTTTATCGTATCACACTTTCCAAAAAAATGCAACACTCACCGAGAAGTGCAAAATGCATTTCTGCATTTTGCACAAATCTCAGCAAAAACCTTTGTTTAATTTGTGAATTATTCTGGTGGAATTAACCGAAAATGCTATCTTCCGGTTCTGCTTCCGTATCGCGAACCTGAACGTTGCGATACTTTTCCATACCGGTTCCGGCAGGAATCAGCTTACCGATAATAACGTTCTCTTTCAGACCCATGAGAGGATCGATCTTGCCCTTGATGGCAGCTTCCGTAAGAACCTTGGTGGTTTCCTGGAAGGAAGCGGCGGAAAGGAAGGACTCGGTAGAAAGAGCTGCCTTGGTAATACCGAGAAGCAAAGGAGTTGCGGTAGCTTCCACAACAGCTTCACCGTTTTCTGCGCGGCGGCAGATCTCAGCATTGGCATCTTCGAATTCATTGACTTCAACCATGGTACCGGGAAGGAGCTTTGTTGAACCTGCGCTTTCTACGCGTACCTTTCTGGTCATCTGACGTGCAATGACTTCTACGTGCTTGTCATTGATTTCTACAGCCTGCAGACGGTAAACCTTCTGGATCTCTTTTACGATGTACTCGTAAGCGGCATCGGCACCATCCAAACGGATAATATCAGTGGGCTTGCGAAGACCTTCGGTAAGAGCCTGTCCGCGAACAACGGCGTCGCCGTCTTCCACGATGATTCTCAAGCCGTAAGGAATGAGATAGCTCTTTTCCTTGTCGCCCTGGGTATCGGTAACGATCACGTGGCGGTTCTTCTTGGTATCGTCAACGCGAACAACACCGTCAAAGTCAGCAAGGATGGAAGGCTTCTTGGGGCTGCGTGCTTCGAAGAGTTCTTCAACTCGGGGCAGACCCTGGGTAATATCGCCGCCGGCGATACCACCGGTATGGAAGGTTCTCATGGTCAGCTGGGTACCGGGTTCACCGATGGACTGTGCAGCGATGATACCGACGGATTCACCAATGTTGACCTTCTTGCCGTTGGCAAGGTCAGCACCGTAGCAGTGAGCGCAAACGCCGTGACGGCACTTACACTTCAGTACGCTTCTGACGTAAACCTTCTTGATGCCTGCTTTTTCAATAGCATCTACCATAGATTCGTTGATCATCTTGCCGTTTTCTACGAGAACTTCACCCGTTTCAGGGTGAACCACGTCAGCAGCGGCAAAACGTCCGAGGATACGGTCAGCAAGCTTTTCGATCATTTCCTTGCCTTCCATAATATCTTCTACCCAAACACCCTCGGTGGTGCCACAGTCTTCATCACGAATGATGACATCCTGTGCAACGTCTACAAGACGGCGGGTAAGGTAACCGGAGTCTGCAGTACGGAGAGCCATATCTGCAAGACCCTTACGAGAACCACGGGCTGCAATGAAGTATTCCAAAATGTTCAGACCTTCGCGGAAGTTTGCCTTGATAGGCAGTTCCACGGTACGACCGGTAGCGGTAGCCATCAGACCACGCATACCTGCCAGCTGACGCATCTGCTTCATAGAACCACGGGCACCGGATACTGCCATCATATTGATGGGGTTGTCCTTGCGCAGGTTCTTCTGCAGGGCAGTGGTAACGTCCTTGGTACATTCTTCCCAAATGGAAATAACTCTGCGGTATCTTTCTTCATCAGTCAGCAAACCGCGACGGAAGTGACGGGTAACCTCGTCTACCTTCTTATCGGCAGCAGCGATGATCTCAGTCTTTTCGGGAGGAACGGTCATATCTGCAACAGCAACGGTAAGCGCTGCCTTGGTAGAATACTTGTAACCGAGTTCCTTGATCTTATCCAGCATTTCCACGGTTTCGGTGGATCCGCAGTACTTGATGGCGCGGTCAATGATCTTGCCAAGCTCTTTTACGGTAACCACAAAATCAATTTCGGGCTTGAAAAGATTTGCAGGGTCGTTTCTGTCAACAAAGTGCAGCTTCTGGGGAATCACGTTGTTGAAGATCATACGGCCGTAGGTAGTTTCCACAAGGCCGGTAACTTCCTTACCGTCAACAATGCGCGTTTCGCGAACCTTGATACGAGCGTGAATGCCGAGATCTTTGTTTTCGTAAGCCATAACGGCTTCATCGAAATCACGGAAGATCTTGCCTTCGCCCACTTCATCGGGACGGAAGGTGGGATTTTCATCCTCAAATTCACGAACGTAGGTCAGCCAGTAAGAACCAAGCACCATATCCTGCGTAGGAACGGTAACTGCTTTACCGGAAACGGGTTTCAAAAGGTTGTTGGCGGAAAGCATCAAGAATCTTGCTTCTGCCTGAGCCTCGGGAGAAAGGGGTACGTGAACAGGCATCTGGTCACCGCCAAAGTCTGCGTTGAATGCAGTACATACCAGAGGATGGAGCTTAATGGCACTTCCCTCTACCAGAACAGGCTCAAATGCCTGAATGGAAAGACGGTGAAGTGTAGGAGCACGGTTCAAAAGAACGGGATGCTCTTTGATGACATATTCCAGAGCGTCCCAAACCTCATGGCTCATACGCTCTACTTTCTTCTTAGCGTCCTTAATATTGGTAGACTTACCGGTTTCTACAAGTCTCTTCATTACGAAGGGCTTGAAAAGCTCGATTGCCATTTCCTTGGGAAGACCGCACTGATACAGCTTCAGTTCAGGTCCTACAACGATAACGGAACGACCGGAATAGTCAACGCGCTTACCGAGAAGGTTCTGACGGAAGCGTCCCTGCTTACCGCGAAGCATTTCGGAAAGGCTCTTGAGAGGACGGTTGCTGGGGCCGGTAACGGGTCTGCCGCGGCGACCGTTATCAATGAGGGCGTCTACCGCCTCCTGGAGCATTCTCTTTTCGTTGCGAATGATGATCTCGGGAGCGCGGAGCTCAATGAGTCTTTTCAAACGGTTGTTACGGTTGATAACTCTGCGGTAGAGATCGTTGATATCGGAGGTGGCAAATCTGCCGCCATCCAGCTGTACGAGAGGTCTGATCTCAGGAGGAAGCACGGGGAGTACTTCCATGATCATCCACTCGGGCTTGTTGCCGGAAAGGCGGAAATCTTCTACGATCTCAAGACGCTTTGCAAGGCGAAGAGTCTTCTGACCGTTGGAGGATTCCATTTCCTCTCTCAGTTCTACAGCCAGCTTATCCAGATCCAGTTCCTGCAAAAGCTTCTTTACTGCTTCTGCGCCCATGCCCGCTTCAAAGTCGTTTTCATACTTTTCTCTTGCGGCACGGTACTCCTGCTCGGTGAGTAGCTGCTGCTTTGCAAGAGGAGTAGAACCGGGATCGGTAACGATATACTGAGCAAAATACAGAACTTTCTCAAGAAGTCTGGGAGAAATATCAAGAAGGATACCCATCTTGGAAGGAATCGCACGGAAATACCAGATGTGAGATACGGGAGCTGCAAGCTCAATGTGGCCCATTCTCTCGCGTCTTACTTTGCTGGTGGTGATTTCCACGCCGCACTTTTCACAGACTTTGCCTACGTATTTTACTTTCTTATACTTTCCGCAGTGGCATTCCCAGTCCTTGGTCGGACCGAAGATACGCTCGCAGAACATACCGTCACGCTCAGGCTTTAAGGTACGGTAGTTGATGGTTTCGGGTTTCTTTACTTCGCCGTAAGACCATTTTCTGATGGTGTCGGGAGAAGCGAGACCGATTCTAATTTTATCAAAATCAATATGTTCCATTTTCTTCTCCTCCTTCATCAGTTATCCGAACCGTCTTCTACTTCGTAGACGGATTCACTTCCCATATAATCGGAAAGATCTTCTTCGGGTTGTTCCTTGTAGGTGGTAGTTCCCTCTTCGTCATCAAAGAGAGGATCTTCAGCGTCGTAAACCTGCTCACCCAGCTCCGATACGTCTATAGTCTGGATGCCGCTGCTTTCTTCTTCGCTGATTTCCTTCAGGGTAACAACATTGTTTTCTTTGTCAAGAACTTCTACATTCAGACCCAGAGCCTGCAATTCGCGAACCAATACCTTGAAAGATTCGGGAACGCCGGGAGTGGGAATGTTCAGACCCTTGACAATGGCTTCGAAGGTCTTGACACGTCCGATGACGTCGTCAGACTTGACGGTCAGGATCTCCTGCAGGGTATATGCAGCGCCGTAAGCTTCCAGCGCCCAAACTTCCATTTCACCGAATCTCTGTCCGCCGAACTGAGCTTTACCACCCAGAGGCTGCTGAGTAACCAGAGAGTAAGGACCGGTGGAACGAGCGTGGATCTTATCGTCTACCAGGTGATGGAGTTTCAGGTAGTACATATAACCTACGGTAACGCGGTTATCAAAGGGTTCTCCGGTACGGCCGTCATAAAGAACGGTCTTACCGTCGGGATCACATCCTGCCTCAACCAAAAGATCTTCAATATCTTTTTCGTTGGCACCGTCAAATACGGGAGTCATAAACTTCTTGCCAAGCTTCTTTGCGGCAAGACCGAGATGCACTTCCAGAACCTGACCGATGTTCATACGAGAAGGTACGCCCAGGGGGTTCAGTACGATATCCAGAGGAGTACCGTCGGGCAGATACGGCATATCTTCGGGAGGAAGAATACGGGAAATAACACCCTTATTACCGTGGCGGCCTGCCATCTTATCGCCCACGGAGATCTTTCTCTTCTGAGCAACGTATACGCGAACGACTTTGTTCACGCCTGCAGGCAGTTCATCGCCGTTTTCACGGGTAAAGGTACGAACGTCTACTACGATACCGCTTTCGCCGTGAGGCAGTCTGAGGGAGGTATCACGTACTTCTCTTGCCTTTTCACCGAAGATGGCGCGGAGAAGTCTTTCTTCAGCAGTCAATTCGGTTTCACCCTTGGGGGTAACCTTACCAACAAGGATATCTCCTGCATGACCCTCAGCACCCTTGCGGATCACACCGTCTGCATTCAGATCCTTCAGCGCATCTTCGCCGACGGAGGGAATGTCACGGGTGATTTCTTCCGGTCCGAGTTTGGTATCTCTTGCTTCGTGAGAATACTCCTCAATGTGAATGGAGGTGTAAATATCTTCACGAACCAGTCTTTCATTCAAAAGAACAGCGTCCTCGTAGTTATAACCTTCCCAGGTCATAAAGCCGATGAGCATATTCTTACCAAGGGCCATTTCACCGCCGTCTGTTGCAGTACCGTCTGCAAGAACCTGACCTTTTTCAATTCTCTGATCCTTGGAAACATAGGGTCTTTGGTTGATACAGGTGCCTTGGTTGGTGCGCTTGAATTTTACAAGGTGATATGCATCGATCTGACCGTCATCACGCTTTACGCGGATCTCGTCAGCGGAAACATATTCAACATAACCTGCCTCTTTGGCAAGGACACAGACACCGGAATCCGTACCGGACTTATACTCGATACCGGTTCCGATCATGGGAGCTTCGCTGACCATCAGCGGAACTGCCTGCTTCTGCATGTTAGAGCCCATGAGGGCACGGGTGTTGTCGTCGTTTTCAAGGAAGGGGATGTGAGAAGCGGAAACGGAGACCACCATCTTAGGAGAAACGTCCATATAGTCGATCTCTTCGCGGGGTACTTCCAGAATTTCTTCTCTTCTGCGGGCAGTAACCTTCTTGTTGATGAACTTATGCTCTTCATCAAGAGGCTCGTTTGCCTGCGCTACGGTATATTCATCTTCCTCGTCTGCGGTCATGTAGCGAACTTCGCTGGTAACTACACCGGTTTCCTTATCTACTCTGCGATAGGGCGCCATAATGAAACCGAATTCGCTGATACGTGCATAAGTAGAGAGGTAGGAGATCAGACCGATGTTAGGACCTTCGGGAGTTTCAACGGGACACATTCTACCGTACTGGGTATAGTGTACGTCTCGAACTTCGAAGGATGCTCTGTCACGGGAAAGACCGCCGGGACCGAGGGCGGAAAGTCTTCTCTTATGAGTAAGCTCTGACAGGGGGTTGTTCTGGTCCATAAACTGAGAAAGGGGTGAAGAACCGAAGAATTCCTTGATGGCAGAGATTACGGGGCGCACGTTGATCAGCGCCTGAGGAGTCACGGATTCCGTATCCTGAATGGTCATTCTCTCTTTTACGATCTTGTCCATTCTGGAGAAACCGATGCGCATCTGGTTCTGAAGGAGCTCGCCTACGCAGCGAAGTCTTCTGTTGCCCAGATGGTCAATATCGTCATCGACGCCGATTCCGTGGGAAAGGGCAAAGAGATAGTTCACGGAAGAATAGATATCCTCGCGGGTGATGTGCTTTGGAACCAGTTCATCACGTCTTTCCATAATAAGGCGAACGCGCTCTTCGTCATCCTGGGTTTCTGCAAGAATCTCACCCAGCACGGAAAGCTTGACCATTTCCTTAATGCCGGTCTTCTGGCAAACTTCCTCGGGGAGAAATTTGGTCATGGGAACCATACCATTGGAGAACACCTTGACTTCCTTGCCGTCTTCAGCGACTACAAGGAGGCTGGTAATGCCGTTTTCATCCAGAGCGGCTGCCTTTTCACGGGTCAGAACCTCGCCCTTTTCATAGATGATCTCACCGGTAAGGGAAGATACTGCAGGCGCAGCAAGGGTAAGTCCCTCTACTCTTCTTGCCAGGGACAGCTTCTTGTTGTACTTATAACGACCAACTGCGGAAATATCGTATCTCTTGGGATCAAAGAACAGGTTGTTTACCAAAGTCTGGGCGCTTTCCACCAAAGGCGGATCGCCGGGACGAAGACGTCTGTAAAGTTCCTTCAGAGCTTCTTCGTAAGCAGTTGTATTGTTATTTTCAGCAGCCTCGGTTACAAGGTCCTTGTCCATGGTAAGGAGAAGCATTGCTTCCTCGCCGAACATTTCCTTCAGTTCAGCATCGGTAGAAACGCCGAGAGCACGTACCAGAATGGTAACGGGCATCTTACGGTTCTTATCAATACGAACGTAGAAGATATCGTTCTGGTCGGTTTCGTACTCAAGCCAAGCGCCGCGGTAAGGAATTACCGTGGTAGCAAAGGTCGTCTTATCGCTCTTCTCCTGAAGCTTCTGATAGTAGATGCCGGGGGAACGAACGATCTGAGATACGATTACACGCTCAGCACCGTTGATCAAAAACGTACCGTTGTCGGTCATCAAGGGGAAATCTCCCATAAAGATCTCCTGCTCCTTGATCTCTCCGGTCAACTGGTTGGTAAGTCTAACCTTTACACGCAGAGGTACTGCGTAGTTGACATCTCTTTCCTTGCACTCTTCAATGGAATACTTGGGAGTCTTATCGACCGAGTAATCCACGAAGTCAATGAAAAGATTGCCGGAATAGTCCACAATGGGAGAAATGTCACGAAGAACTTCCATCAAGCCTTCGTTCAGGAACCAGTCAAACGAATTCTTTTGGATCTCGATCAGATTCGGGAGCTCCAAGGGTTCATCGTTCTTGGCAAAGCTCCAGCGAATGCCGGTTCCGCACTTCTGGGGATGTGTCATCATAAAAAGAAACCACTCCTTCTTTTGTTTTACAGGGTTTTCAGCGCATCTTTTCTTTAATTTCCATCTTTCTCACACACGCATGTATAAGATAAGGAAACAAATACAAAAAATTTACATTTCACAACGGTAAATGTTTACAAAAATTTTTCTTTTAGAAATCTTATTTTCATAAATACCGCGAAAATAGGTCGCCGATTCGCCATTGTAATGCAGTTTATTATACTAACACAATATTTTTTTCCTGTCAAGGGGATTTTTTCATTTTTATTTTTTCCTTTCGTTGACGAAAAAAGGAAAGAATAGTATAATAAAAATGCCAGTGAAACGAAAAAGGAGTCTTTTATGGATCAGATCCGAAAAGAAATGGAAGAACTGAGAGAAACGCTTTTAAGGCTTTCCTATGAGTACTATGCTTTGGACAATCCCAGCGTCAGCGATTACGAATACGATATGCTGATGAAGAAATTGGAGAAAATGGAAAAGGAGCATCCCGAATTTTCCGATCCCCTCTCCCCTACGGTGCGAGTGGGCGGCGCGGTATTGGAGAAATTTGAGAAGGTTCCTCACGCCGTTCCTCTAAAAAGTCTTTCCAATGTATTTTCCAAAGAAGAGCTGTTTGACTTTCTTGACAGTGTGCGAAAATCCGTAAAAGATCCCGATTTTGCCGTAGAGTATAAGATCGACGGTCTCAGTGTTGCTCTGGAATATGAAAACGGCCGTTTTCTTCGCGGCGCTACCCGCGGCGACGGCATCGTCGGTGAAGACGTAACGGAAAATCTAAAGACCATTGCCACCATTCCTTTGAAGCTGCGGGAAAGCGTTCCCCACCTGATCGTGCGCGGCGAGGTTTTTCTTCCCAAAAAGAATTTTTATAAGCTCAACGAAGAACGGGAAATTGCCGGAGAAAGCTTGTTCGCCAATCCCCGTAATGCTGCCGCAGGGTCCCTTCGTCAGTTCGATAGCAGCATTGCCGCAAAACGCGGTCTGGATATTCTTATTTTTAATATTCAATCGGTGGAGGGAAAAACGTTTTCCTCTCACGAAGAAAGCCTTTTATGGCTGAAAGAGATCGGCTTTAAAGTTTCTCCTTTTGTGGTGCTGAAAGAAAACGAAGATATTTTTGCGGAAATCTCGCGCCGGGGAGAAGAAAGAGAGAATCTGCCCTTTGATATTGACGGCGCTGTTGTAAAAACCAATCTCTTTGCCCACAGAGAGGAGATCGGCGAATTGGATCACGCGCCCAAGTGGGCGATGGCATATAAATTTCCTCCGGAAGAAAAGCCGACTTTGCTCTATGATATTACTGTGCAAGTGGGAAGAACAGGTGTTCTTACCCCTACAGCAGAGCTGACCCCTGTGCGCCTGGCCGGCACCACCGTAACCCGCGCCACTCTCCACAATGAAGATTTTATCCGTGAAAAGGATATTCGCATTGGTGACACGGTCATCGTAAGAAAAGCGGGAGAGATCATTCCCGAGGTAGTCAAGGTAGAACTAAAGGACAGAAAGGAAGGCTCACTTCCATATACCCTTCCCGATGTTTGCCCGTCTTGCGGTGAAAAGGTATTCCGCGACAGTGACGGCGCTTTCGTTCGCTGTACCAACGCCGCCTGTCCCGCGCAGCTTGCAAGAAATCTTGTGCATTTTGCCTCCCGAGGGGCTATGGATATCGACGGCCTCGGCCCTGCGGTAGTAGACGCCTTTTTGAAAAACGGGATCGTCAGCGGCATCGGGGATCTCTATTCCTTTGACACAGAAAAAGCCGCCACCATCGAAGGCCTTGGTGAAAAAAGCGTAAAGAAGCTTTGCGATGCCGTAGAACGCTCCAAAGCCTTGTGTCTTTCCCGACTCATCTATGCCCTCGGTATTCGCAACATCGGCGAAAAGAATGCCGTCAATCTTGCGGAGCGCTTCGGTTCCATGGAAAAGCTTTCGGAAGCAAGTCTGGAGGAGCTTTGCGATGTCAGTGATATCGGCAAGGTTTGCGCAGAAAGCATTATCAACTTTTTCTCTCACGAAAAAAGCCGCAGCCTTTTGGAACGCTTAAAAGAGGTCGGCGTAAATATGAATTATCTGGGAGAGAAAAAAGGGACGCGCCTTGATGGGCTGACCTTCGTTCTCACAGGTACGCTTCCCACTTTAAAACGGGATGACGCGGCAAAAATAATCGAAAAAGAAGGGGGCAAGGTTTCAGGCTCCGTTTCCAAAAAGACCTCTTATGTGGTAGCAGGAGAAGCGGCAGGGTCCAAGCTGAAAAAAGCAAACGATCTTGGTATCCCCGTCATTGATGAAGATGCTTTACTGAAAATGCTGAATGAATAGAAAAAAAGCAGTGGCTGAACCACTGCTTTTTTTATTAAAGCATTTAAGCAAGAAAAATTCCCAAAACGGAATAGAGGATCGGCACGGTCACAATGCACAGCAAGGTGGTACCAAGGGTATATTTTGCAGCATTTTCTCCATCGCCGCCAAAGCTTTCCGCCAAAGAGGAGGCAAGACCTGCGGTGGGCATTGCCATGGTAAAGAAGGTTGCAAGAATCATATTCAGATCGGAAACGGAGGGAAAAATTTTTCCGATAAAAAGCATTGCACCCACGATCACAGCAGGAAATGCCACAAGCTTACACAGCGCAACGCCGTAGGTCTCAGCAGAAGTAAAGATCTTTTTCAAGGGGAAGGAAGCAAGCTTCATACCAAGCACCGTCATAGAAAGAGGTGTAACCACCTTTCCGAAATAGTCGGCAAATTTTCCGATCTCGGGAACAACGCCGTCAAGACCGATTGCCTTCACGATAACGCCACAGAAAAAGGCGATCATTACAGGATTCAGAAGAATGTGCTTGAGAGAAATATTCTTTTTATCCCCCGAAAGCTGAACGATACCCACGGTGTACACAAGAATATTGGTAAGAATATTCATTAAAATCATCAGCGGAATGACAGGAGACTTATCTCCCAAAACCGCCATCGCCAGAGGAAGACCGAGAAGACCGTTATTGGGGAAAACAGAGCAGAACTCCATAGTTCCCTTTTTCTTTTTATCCGAAACGCCCCTGTAGATCAAACCTACGCACAAAGCGATGATAAGCATACCCGCAATAGCGGGGATCAGTGCCTTGGCAAATAAGAGAAGCGACTCTTTTTCCAATTGAAAACCACTGAGCGTTCCCGAAAAAATAAAAATCGGAAAAGCTACCTTGGTAAGCAAAAGGGAAAAGCTTTGAGAATGTACTTGCTTCAGTACGCCTTTTTTCGCCAGCCAAAAGCCGGGGAGCGCAAGACACACAAGAAGCAGAACATTACGAAACATCAAAAATAGTGCTGCCAGTTTATTTCACCTCAATTTCTTTTGTAAGGGAGAGAATTCCATCGGCGATCTTATCTCCTGCCGCAGGCTCCAAAGCGCTGGTGGGCGCCAGGCGCGCCTCGTATACGTTCCAAATGCCGATACATTCAGGTGTAGGTACGTAGCCACGGTAGTCATTGGCAAAAGCGGATACCATACAAGGACCGCCAATGCCTTTTTTGATCTTATTTCCAAACTGAACGAAGATCTGGTTAGGCGTACCTGCTATGTAAACATCACCGATCTTCATCAGCTGAAGAATGATATCAATCTTCGTTCTTTTATCCGCCATGATCTGGAATGCCTGCAGAGCATAAAAAGTCTTCAAATAGCCCGCAGTACCGGGAACGCTTTCGATCAGACCGTCGCCAAGCTCTTCAAAGGTTTTTTTGGACTGGGCAAGATACTCCAGATCGGGCTTGCGGAGAGCCACGGGGATCCTCTTTTCCACAGAGCCGAGGACATTCGTTTCCATCCGCTTACCGCCGTCAATAGCCTTCTTCACCGTTTCGGCAAGAGCTTTGCCGATCTCACGTTCACGGAAAGGCACCTTGGTAGAGGGATCAAAGGGATTGATATGGTTGATATTGCCGCAGGCGCCGTTGATAAATACGGTAACGAAATCAGGTCCGTACATTTCCTTGAGGGAACGGGCAAGCTGAGAAATATAGTCACCGGAGATATGCGTTTTGGCAACGATGGCAGGATGGTTTGCATAGTTCACCACAGCGCCCACAAATTTTTCGCCCTGCTTGACTGCCAGAACCAATACTTCGGGATCCACTACGGTCTGAGGCTTTGCGATCTTCTGCCGATCCTCTTCGGTCTTATGAGGGGGATTGGTTTTGAGGGTACCGTCAGCCATGTGATATACGCGGACAAAGGAATAGCCGTGGAGTTCTTCTTTTCCCAAAATGATTTCAGATTCCTCGGCATTCTTATAAGAAAGAACGATGGCGTCGGCAGTTTTCTGCACCAAAAGATCCAGGTATGCAGAATCCGAAACAACCTCTTCACCCCAATTCAGGGTAGGTCCGCCGGCGTGGCAATGGGTTGCCATTACCATAATATTTTCTTTCTTGATGGGGCAGAATTCCGCCACTCTCTCGCGAATACGCTCGGTAATATCCAGGGTAATGCCGCAAGCATCAATGACCGCAAGAGCTACCGTTTCATTGTCATTGGAAAAAACGCCTGCTCTGACGTACAGTCTGTCACGGATATCCTCCGCATAGCGCGCGCCGAAACCGCCGGGAATGATCATTCCCATGGCAGGGGTAATTTCGAATTCGTAAAAGCCGCTTTTCATACTTTTCCACTTATTCTCCTTTTTTCGAGATTCTACTTGAATTATAGCGAAACTTTACCATATTGTAAAGAATGAAATAGGGTTTTCTACTATCACTTGAAAGTGATGGCGTTTTGTGATAGAATAAGTTGCAAAGGAGGACGAATTATGGAAATTTTACAGCTGAAGTATTTTTGCGACGCGGCAAAAACGGAAAACTTCTCCAAAACCGCAAAAAAATTCAACGTTCCCCCGTCAAACATTTCTCAGAGCATTCGCCGCTTGGAAACGGAAATGGGTTGTTCCCTTTTCGATCGCTCTGCCAATCGAATTTTTCTCAACGATTCGGGAAAGCTTTTTTATGAAAACGCCTCTTCTGCCCTTGCCCTTTTGGATCAAGGAAAAAAGAATCTGCAAGGGGAAAAGAAAAACGAATCCCTTTCCCTTTGCATCAATGCAAACCGACGGATCGTGATGCAGGCAATAGAGCGCTTCCGCAAGGAATGGCCCGATATTACCATTCTCACCCGATTTCTGGCAAATACAGACGAGGAGGACTTTGATCTGATTATTTCCGTTCCCGATGAACGGCTCAAGCATTTTTCCTCCCGCAAGCTCGCAAGCGAAACCCTTGCCATAGCTGCAAATGAGAATCTTGCCCCAAAAAACAACATCACTTCCCTTTCTCAATGTCAAAAACTGCCTTTCATCACCATGAGAACGGAAACCAGCCATCACCGCCTTACGGTATCCCTTTGCGAGGAAAGCGGTTTTCTCCCTCACATCGCACTGCAAAGCGATGACCCATTCTATCTCCGAAAATGTGTGGAATTGGGATTGGGCATCGCTATTGTTCCCACCCTTTCCTGGAAAGGTTTGTTTTCTCCTGAGGTGTCTCTCATACCCATGGAAGGCAAAAAAAGAGCAACATATCTTTACACAAAAAAGAAGGTCAGCAAGGCGGCAGAAAAAATGATTGCTCTGCTCCTGGAAGAATTTCGTCTGGAAACAAAAGAAAATGAAAAATAAAAAAACAGTGGCGTTGCCACTGTTTTTTTATCCTTTTTTTCGGAAAGCTCCCGGTGTAATACCGAATTCCGAACGGAAGGCGCGAATCAAATGACTTTCTCCGGAAAAGCCACACTGCAGTGCAATTTCCGCCAAGGGGAGATGTGTATTCTCAAGCATGGTAAAAGCGCGCCGCAAACGGTGATGCATAACAAAACGCTTCACGGAATAGCCCGTAATCTTTTTCAGATCCTCCTTTAATTTGGTCGCGCTTACATGAAACTGCAAAGAAAGGCTCTGTATACTCATTTCTTCCTCAGAATGATCCTGAATGTGGCGGATCACATCGAGAATAAAGCTGTTTTTCGTATCGTAAATCAAAATCTCTTTTCCGGAAGTGATCATTTCATTCAGTTTGGAAAGCACAGAGAACAAAGCAAAAAGCTTTCTTTCCCCCTCATCGTCACGGATCAGATCAAAATAAGGTAAAAACAAATCAGCTTCGTCGTGAGAAAGAGGGACGACACTCAAAGGAGATACAAAAAGCGTATCTTCGTGGCAAAGGCCGGGATCCACACTTCGCACCGCCTCGGGATCAAAATATACCACGCGGCTTTCAAAGGGGCCGTCCCCGTGAAGAATTTCGTGATACGAGCCCTTTTGCTGCAAAAGCAAGCAAGGCCCTTCAACAATGACTTGTGCCCCGTTGCACTGAATATGACAAACGTTATTCCGACGGAGATAATTGATCTCATGGCTGTCGTGCATGTGAATATGCTTTGCACTATAGGGAGTATTCAATGAAATTTCCTGATAAGAAACGGGACTCGGCTTGGGGCTATAGACCCAATTTAATTCTTTCACGTTTTTCCTCCCTGCTCATTTTTTTCAGTGTAGCATATTCTTTTTGTACCGTCAACCGAAAAAATGTCTGAAATGAATATAAAACAAAAAAAATATCGTCTTAATTTGATAGATTTTCGTCTTTTTTTAAGATACAATGAAAAAAGGAGGCAGAAAAATGGATCAAACATCAAAATTCATCCTACCAAGCTGCGGCACAGGCAACCCCGAAGCGCAGGTGGTGGGAAAGCACTACCGTTTTACACTTTTAACGGAGCATATTCTCCGTATGGAATACGATCCTGAGGGGAAATTCGAAGACCGTCCCAGCCAGACGGTGCTGAACCGTAACTTTCCCGCACCTGAATTTTATGTAAAAGACAAAGACGGTGTTTTGGAGATCGATACCAAAGAATATCATCTGAGCTATCACTACAAGGAAAATACCCCCTTTGACAACTCAAATCTCGTAATTCAAGCCAAAAATTCTTATACGAGCTACGGCAATATCTGGCGCTTTGGCGAGATGACCTACGGCAATCCTCCCAAAGACGATAATCTTTGGGGTACAACCCGTACTCTGGATCGCTCCGACGGCGCCTTGCCCCTTTCTCACGGTCTGATGGACAGGGCAGGTAAAAGCTTTTTTGACGATTCCCAAACAGCACTACTGGAAAAGGACGGATCCTTTTCCCCGCGCAATGAGGGAACGCAGGACGTTTATTATATTTGCTGCCAACATGACTACGCCGAAACACTTTCCGATTTTTATAAGATCACGGGCGCTCCTCCCATGCTTCCTCGCTACGCTTTGGGCAACTGGTGGAGCCGTTGGTGGAAATATACCGAGGAAAGCTATACCGAATTGATGGATAATTACAAGGCTATCGGCGCTCCCTTTACCGTGGCGGTTTTGGATATGGACTGGCATATCACCGATCCTGATCCAAAATATGGCTCTGGTTGGACGGGATTTACCTGGAACAAAAAGTTTTTCCCCGATCCCAAGCGCTTTCTCAGCGGTCTTCATCAGAGGGGGCTTCATGTGACCATGAATCTCCACCCTGCCGAGGGGGTGCGCGCCTATGAGGAAGCTTACCCTGCCATGGCAGAAGCCTTGGGCGCCGACCGAGAAAAAGAAGAACCCATTGTCTTTGATTTTACCTCTCCAAAATTCGTTGACGCTTATTTTGATCTCCTCCTCCGCCCTCACGAAAATATCGGCGTGGATTTCTGGTGGATGGATTGGCAGCAAGGCACAAAAAGCGCCGTGAAGGGGCTGGACCCCTTGTGGCTTCTCAATCACTATCATTATTTGGATCACACCATGCGGGGAAAACGGGGAATGCTCCTCAGCCGCTATGCAGAGCTTGGCTCTCACCGCTATCCCGTAGGTTTTTCGGGAGATACGGCAGTTACTTGGGAAACCTTGAATTTCCAGCCGTATTTTACCGCTACCGCCACCAATGCAGGCTTCCCCTGGTGGAGCCACGATATCGGCGGCTTCCATTTCGGTTGTCGTGAGCCTGAGCTGTTTTGCCGTTGGCTGCAGCTTGGCGTGTTCTCCCCCATCGTTCGTCTTCATTCCACTCGCAATGAATTTCTTTCCAAAGATCCCCGTACCTTTGGAAAAGAGGCGCAGGAAAATATTTGCTTCCATCTGCAATTGCGCCACCGCCTCATTCCTTATATCTATTCGGAGATCTACCGTCAGCACACGGCGCACAAGGCGCTCATTCGGCCGATGTATTATCACTTTGCCGATACCCCTGCGGCATACAATATGCCCAATGAATATTTCTTCGGCTCGGAGCTGATCGCCTGCCCCATTACCACCCCTGCATCCCCCGATACCGGGAGAGGCTGTGTAAAGGCGTGGATCCCTGAAGGTATCCACACAGATATTTTCAGCGGAAAGACCTATATTGGTCCTCGTACTACCACCCTTTACCGCAAGGTGGACGAGATCCCCGTTTTGGCAAAGCCTGGCGCCATTCTGCCTTTGGCAGTGATGGAGAAGGGGGACAATTCCGTGGAAAATCCCAAGGATATGGAAATTCTGGTCTTCCCCGGCGGAAACGGCAGCTTCACCCTCTTTGAGGATGACGGAGAAAGCAATGCCTTCCGTGACGGCAAAAAGCATCTCACTCACTTTATTTGGAACGAAACGGAAAAGACGTTTTCCATTCGTGGAGAAGGCGATGCTTCTTTGGTACCTGAAAAGCGCTGCTTTACCGTAACTTTCCGCGGCTTTGATCCTTTTGAAGTAAAGGGAGAGGGCGTTGAAAGCGTTTCTTACGACAAGGCGACCCGCTCGGTATCCGTTCGCCTCGCACCCCGTTCCCCGAAAGAAGGAATTACACTTACGCTTTCCGGGGCAAAACGGGACAGCGGAGAGGATTTTGCAGAGAGAACCAGAGAATTCCTAATGCTTTGCCGCCTCTCCACCAAAAAGAAAACGGCGGCGCAAAATCTCATTTCCTCAGACCTTGACCGCATCTATATTCTTGATGAACTTCGCTCCATGGAGCTTGGCGACGATATTTACGGTGTCCTCTCCGAGATCATTCTTCACTAAAATTTTGCGCAAAAAAGCAGTGGCTTTGCCACTGCTTTTTATTATTTTGTTTTTCTGTGGAACAGATAGGAATAAGTCACGGGGAACAGAATCAAAAGGACCATAACAGCGATCATCACCCAGGGCATTACGTTTTGAGGGAGAAAGGCGGAAAGCATCAATAAAATTCCTCCCACCACCCAAATTTTGCCCGAGGCGCGGTGGGTAGCGTTCCAATTGGCTTCATTTTCCAAGGTCCACTTGATCTTGATACCGATGGTGTAATTCTGCTTACACTTGGGTAAATAATTGCCTATCAGAACCAATACAATGCCGATGAAAATATGAGCAGCCTTCACTGCAACCACTCTTGCGCCAAGGGCGGAAGCATACATCATAGCGGAAGCAAAAATGCTTACAAAAGGAACGATCCCGAAAATAAGATTCAGCACCTTTGGGTTTTGTCCACGGTTTTTCGGATCCCGCGAGGTACCGAAAAGGCAAAGCCAGTAAATGGCAAGCAAGAAGAAAGGTAATACAAAAACAGCGACGGTGCGAGTGCTCCAACGATCCGGCTCGCCGTTCATTCCCCAATGGGTGGGCACTTTTTCGGGAAGCTGATCCCAAAAAATCAGTCCAAATAAAATGGGAAGCAAGATAATAAGAGATGAAATGATAAGTTTTATTTTGTTATTTTTCAGCATGGTCGTTTTCTCCTTTCAATGCGTTGATCCAAAGCATCACGTCTTCCAATACGGAAGTATTGATTTCGTAAATAATAAACTTCCCCTCGCGGGTATCCCGAATGAGATCTGCCTCTTTCAGCACCGATAAGTGACGAGAAATTGCGGCGCCCGTTACGGAAAAATGAGCCGTGATCTCCCCTGCCGTCATTTTTCCCTGTTTCAAGAGATTTAATATCTCCCGCCGTATGGGATCCGCCATCGCCCGAAGGGTTTCGTGCAGTGCCATTTCACTTCTCCTTTAACATTTAACTTAATTGTTAAATGTATTGTATCACGCCCTTCCCCTTTTGTCAAGAGGGGGAATGAAAAATTTCCCGACAGAAACGGCTCCTTCCGGAGGGAAGCTAAAAAAGGCTCCCTCCGAGTAGGTAGCGTGACGCCCCAAGAGGGCAAGCCGAAGGCGCAGGCCGATTGGCTAGGCGGAACTTATGCAGTAGCAGGCTGGCGCCGTAGGCGACTGGAGGAGCCTGCGAGAGTAAGAAGTTAGATGAAAGTGAGGATATCACGCAGAAAACACAAGGTCTGTACGCCATATCCCCACTATGTAAAAACCACAAGGTTGCGCGGGCTCCTTCCGCCTCGTTCCTCGGCACCTCCCTCCCGGAGGGAGGCTTTTAAGTTGCGAGAGTAAAAAGCTAGAAAAAACGAGGATACAACGCACAAAACACGAAGTCTGTACGTAATATCCCCACAATGTAAAAATCATAAGGTTGCGCGGGCTCCTTCCGCCTCGTTCCTCGGCACCTCCCTCCCGGAGGGAGGCTTTTAAGCTGCGAGAGTAAGAAGTTAGAAGAAAGTGAGGATACAACGCACAAAACACAAAGTCTGTACGTGATATCCTCACTATGCAAAAACCGCAATTTGCGCGGGCTCCTTCCGCCTCGTTCCTCGGCACCTCCCTCCCGGAGGGAGGCTTCCTTTTCTCTCTTCACGAAAAAAGACACCCTTTCGGTGAAGTGATATAATGTTGGTAGACACAAAAAAAGTGTCTACCAACATTTTTGTATAGGAGGAAAAAGAGATGGGACGGCCGAAAGGCGGAAAGAACCGAAGCCATAGCAAAGCAGAAAAACTTGCGTTGGTAAAA
>JAZSDQ010000020.1:0-2175 GCA_045531235.1 Eubacteriales bacterium | reverse complement strand
TCGGCTCTTGATATAAGGGCAAGATATTCGGTGCTTTCCTTGTATCTGTACCCCGAAAGATATCCCTTTAATGCCGAGATAGGGAGAGTTGACAATCTGATCAAGCCCTCAATAATCTTGGCAGATGTCATTTCCTTTTTTATCGTTAGGATAATTGAAACTGTGAAAACGGTTGCTATGGTTGATGGAATTAGGTGGCTCGCTGTGGTTAGCAAACGCCCTCTCTTTTGCGTAAGATGGTAGGATACCCCAAGCTTGCTTGGCTCGTTTAGCAGATCCACATGGTCCATCTTCATCATCTTCATTTTCTCAACCTTCCTTGCCACCTTCCTTTCTCTCTTTGTTAATTGATTGGAAAGTTGCTTTTTTGCACATTCATCCATAGAGAGTCCGATGCTCAGCAGCAGCTCTTCTTTTCTGTATTTCAGCTCCTTCGCCTTGTACTCTCTGACAAAGTCCTTGAATGCCGGCAATAATTCGGGAGTGATTTTTGCCCTTGCCTCTTCAAAACGGGAAAGCGCGCTTTTGTACCCCTCCTCCTCGTTGCCGAGTCGGTATCCCGCATCTCGCATTGAAAAATAAATTACGTAGGATGCTGCTGTAATAACCATAGCCTCTGCCATCAGCTCTTTTGATGATATTGCACCTATGCCAACCTCTGTAAAAGTGATCAGTATTGCCACAAGGGCGGTTATGAGAGCTATGCTTTTTCCCGCGTTGCTTATTATAGCCGTATAGCTCTTTCTCATAATATCCGATGAGTCTAAAATCCCTTTGGTTAGCTTATCCTTCATATTTCTTTTCCAGCTTGAATAATATTGCGCCCAGCAGGTTTCCCAAAAGTCCTGCAAAGCTTATAATGATAATTTCATCGCAGATGCTTTTTGCTATGCTGAATATGACAAGCATTGCAAACCATATGACAGGTGCGGATGGACTGCCAAATTGCTTTTTCAAAAATTTAAACAAGGGTATTCCGCTGATTATGATCAGCAGCACAACCGCACCGGATATGAGCGAGGCGGGCCTTTCTCTCCAGAATGGGAAGTAGCACAGAGTACATATGGCAGGTGGGAGAATACAAAACGCAAGCCCCGATAGCTTCATAATTATCTGTCTTCCTTTTGCCTTTGTGCCGTTCATGTTCACACTCCCGCTCCGTTGTTTATATTAGCACAAAACGTATCCTTTGCTTCATCGATCTCTTTTATAAGATCCTTCATTTTGCCGATCCTTCTTCCAACCTCTTCCTTCTTGTATTCGGGCAGAGAGGATGATTCGAAGATTTCGTAGAGCATATCTATTTGCGCTGTCAATATCAAGGAGAGCTTCATTGCCTCCCCCGCCGCCTTTTCCTTTTCTTTTTGCAGCTCCGCGCTTTCCTTTATGCCCTCCGAGAGCTTCATAAGCTGCTCCTCCGTTCTGCCAAGGCGAGTTTCTATTTCGCCCTTCACAAGGTTGCTGATAGACCTGCTTTCGTTTGCTGCTTCACGAATGCTGTTAACACCGCTTGCCAATCTTTCGAGTCCGTTTGTGAGCAGAGGGATAAGTCCCTTCTTGTATGCAAAAGCAAGGAGGACCGAAGCGGCGAGAGTTAGCGCGGAGATCAGCTCTGTTGAATACTTTTTCGCTTCTTCAAATAAAGTTGCAAAAATATTTCCTTCGCGCTCTTCTTGGCTTGAAGCATCGTTTTCCGGGGTTAACCCCTCTACGGTAGCGTTTTCTTCGGTGAGATCAGCCTCCTCTGACGCAAAGGACACTGTGCAGAAGGAGAGTAAAAGCACGATGGAGATCAAGGTTGCGGTTATATATCTAAATATTTTATTTTTCATTTGAGTCCCTTCTATAGAGTAATATTTCTTTGGATTTTTTCTTCAAGAGCACAAAGCCTTTCTTCTGCCTGCTTCAAGTGCGTTTCAAGAGCCTCGACTCGCTGAAGAAGTCGCCTGATTCGCTTCTCCTCAACAGGCGAAGGACGAAGCCTTGCCCCCTCCTTCACAAGGCTGTCGGCGGTGTAGCATTTTTTGCCGAGATTAAACGTGGGCACAAGTCTTCCATCCTTGATGCCGGAAAGAGAGAGTCGCGCTGCTCCGTCTTTTATTTCCGCAGCATTTCCGGCGATGGTAATAAAACCGCCAAAGCTGCCCTCGACTCTGAATTCAGCAGGATCGATAC
>JAZSDQ010000094.1:0-10816 GCA_045531235.1 Eubacteriales bacterium | reverse complement strand
CCTTTACAGCAACGGAGCAAAGGCAGTTCACATTCGTTCTGCATGCCCTCCGATTCTTCACCGCTGCAAATATCTTGATTTTTCAAGAGCTAAAAACGAATTGGAGCTGATTACCCGTCAAACCGTAATGGAGCTTGAGGGGGAAGAGGGCGAAAAACATTTGGATGAATATCTTGATCCCGCCACGGAACGTGGTAAAAAATTAAGAAAAGCAATTTGCAATAAAATGAACTTCTCATCCTTGGAGTTTCAGTCTTTGGAAGGACTGATCGAAGCCATTGGTCTGGAGCCATGCAAACTTTGCACATATTGTTGGAACGGAAAGGAATAAGAAAATGTATAATCAGTCAAAATCCGATAGCTACGCTGCAGCAGGTGTTGACATCACCGCCGGCTACAAGGCGGTAGAGCTTATGAAACAGCACATCGCAAGAACCGTTACTTCGGGCGTTTGTTCCGATGTAGGTGGTTTCGGCGGGCTTTTTGAGCTTGATCTTACCGGTATTGAAAAGCCGGTTCTCGTCAGCGGTACCGACGGTGTTGGTACCAAGCTTAAGATTGCATTTATTATGGATAAGCACGATACCATCGGTATCGACTGCGTTGCCATGTGTGTAAATGATGTTATCTGCGCTGGCGCAAAACCTCTCTTTTTCCTTGACTACATTGCATGCGGCAAAAACTTTCCCGAGCGTATTGCCGATATCGTAAAGGGTGTGGCTGAGGGCTGTGTTCAGGCAGGTGCTGCATTGATCGGCGGCGAGACTGCAGAAATGCCCGGTTTCTATCCCATTGATGAATACGATCTTGCAGGATACTGCACAGGTGTCGTTGATAAAGCAAAGATCATTGACAATAAGAAAATGAAGGCAGGCGATGTAATCATTGCGCTTCCTTCCACCGGTGTTCATTCCAACGGCTTCTCCCTTGTCCGCAAGGTTTTTGACGTAGAAAACAGTGATATTAAAAAGCCTATGGCAGAGCTTGGCGGAAAGAGTGTTGGTGAAGCGCTTCTCACTCCTACCAAAATTTATGTAAAGCCCGTTCTTGCTCTTCTTGAAAAAATCGCTGTAAAGGGTATTTCCCATATCACTGGCGGAGGCTTTTATGAAAATATTCCCCGCAGCATTCCCGACGGCCTTGGCGCGAAAGTGGATAAGAGTGCAGTGCGCATTCTTCCCATCTTTGATCTCATCGCAAAGGTTGGCGGTATTTCCGAAAGAGATATGTTTAACACCTTTAATATGGGTGTTGGTATGTGCATCATCGTATCTCCCGAAGATGTAGAGGAATCTCTGGAAATTTTGAAAGCAAACGGCGAAGATGCCTATGTGATCGGTGATGTTGTTGAATCTGAAGATAAGGTGATCTTATGAAAAAAGCAAGGATCGCCGTCTTTGTCTCCGGAGGCGGAACCAATTTGCAGGCGCTGATTAACGCGCAGAAAAAAGGAATCTTGAAAAGTGGCGAGATCGTTCTCGTTCTTTCCAGCAATCCTACCGCTTTTGCCTTGGAGCGTGCAGCTCTGGCAGGTATTCCGTCGGATGTAGCGTGGAAAAAAGAGCTTGGAAGTCAGGAAGCGTTTGAGAATAGAATTATCGAACTTATGGATATATATAAGATCGATCTCATTGTTCTTGCGGGATTTATGTCCATTCTCAGCGAAAACTTCACATCCCGCTATCCTAAGCGCATTATAAACGTGCATCCGTCTTTGATTCCGTCTTTCTGCGGCAAAGGTTTTTACGGCCTGCATGTTCATGAAGCTGTTTTGAATTACGGTGTGAAAGTAACGGGTGCCACCGTGCATTTTGTCAATGAGATTCCCGATGGGGGAGAGATCATTATGCAAAAGGCAGTTGCTATCCGCGAAGATGATACTCCGGAAACACTTCAGAAGCGGGTTATGCGTCTCGCGGAGTGGAAAATTTTGCCCTTGTCAGTAGAAAAAATCAGTAATGAATTAATGAAAGAGGTTTAAATATGGCTACTTACGATTATAAAAAGCTTCTTAGCGAAAACAGTTATCCCGGCCGTGGAATTATTATCGGTAAATCCCAGGATGGCACACAAGCCATGTTCGGCTACTTTATTATGGGTCGCAGCGAAAATAGCCGCAACCGTATATTTGAGCGTTTTGAAGGCGGCATGCGCACAAAAGCTTTTGATCCTTCCAAACTGACGGATCCCAGCCTGATTATTTATAACCCTTTCCTGTTTAAGAAGGGAATTGATGTGATCACCAACGGTGATCAGACCGATACCATTATGAATTTTATCAACGACGGCAAAACATTTGAGGAAGCTCTGGCAACCCGTGAGTTTGAGCCCGATGAACCCAATTACACTCCCCGCATTTCCGGTGCACTCTATTACGGTGAGAAAGATTTTGATTATAAGCTCTCCATTTTGAAGTCAAAAAACGGAGATCCCTCCGTTTGCGAGCGCCTTTTCTACGATTACAAGGCAAAAGCCGGCATTGGCCACATGATCCACACTTACCGCTGTGACGGCAATCCCATTCCTTCCTTTGAAGGTGAGCCCAAAGAAATTGAGCTTCCCAATACTGCAAAAGAATTCAAGGATACTCTTTGGGAGAGCCTGAACGAAGATAATAAGGTTTCACTCTTCGTTCGCTGTGTTGATTTAAAGAACGGCAATGCAACTGAATATATCGTAAATAAAAACAAATAAAAGAGGATCGGAAAATGAAAGAATTTGAATTAAAGTACGGCTGTAACCCCAATCAGAAGCCGTCCAGAATTTATATGCATGATGAATCTGAGCTTCCCATTGAAATTTTGAATGGCAGACCCGGCTATATCAACCTTTTGGATGCATTCAATTCCTGGCAGCTTGTAAAAGAGTTAAAAGAGGCTCTTGGTCTTCCTGCGGTTACTTCTTTTAAGCATGTAAGCCCCACCTCTGCAGCAGTTGCGGTTCCGCTTTCCGATACTTTGAAGAAAGCATACTTTGTAGACGATATTGAGGATCTGGATGCTTCTCCTCTCGCAGTGGCATACGCTCGCGCAAGAGGTACGGACCGTATGTGTTCCTTTGGTGACTGGGTAGCGCTTTCCGAAGTTTGCGATGCTACCACGGCAAAGCTGATCAAACGTGAGGTTTCCGATGGCGTTATTGCCCCCGGTTATACCGATGAGGCTCTTGAAATTCTTCGTCAAAAAAGAAACGGCAGCTATAATGTTGTAAAAATTGATCCCGATTATATTCCAGACGTTACTGAGCGTAAGCAGGTCTTCGGCATTACCTTTGAGCAGGGAAGAAACAATTTTAAGATCAGCCCCGAACTTTTGACCAATATCGTTACTGAAAACAAGAATTTGCCCGAAAGCGCAGTCCGTGACCTTGTCATTGCTTTGATCACTTTGAAGTATACGCAGTCCAACTCTGTATGCTATGCCGTAGACGGACAGGCGATCGGTGTAGGTGCAGGTCAGCAGTCCCGTATCCACTGCACCAGACTTGCAGGTACCAAGGCAGATACCTGGTTCCTCCGTCAGCACGAAAAGGTATTGAATCTTCCTTTTAAGGCAGATATTAAGAGACCCGACCGCGATAATGTAATTGACGGATATATCAATAAGAATGAAGAAGATGTTTGCGCGGACGGTATTTGGCAGAAGTATTTCACCCGTCAGCCTGAACCTTTGACGAATGAAGAAGCGAAGGCTTACCTTGCAACGAAGACAGGCGTTGCACTCGGTTCTGATGCCTTCTTCCCCTTTGATGATAATATTGAAAGAGCATATCGCAGCGGCGTGAAATTTATTGCAGAGCCCGGCGGATCCATCCGTGACGACGTGGTGATTGATTGCTGCAACAAGTACGATATGGTAATGGCATTTACAGGAATGCGCCTGTTCCACCATTGATTGGAGATAAAATGAAAATAATGGTTGTAGGTGGCGGCGGTAGAGAGCACGCCATCATAAAGAAAATCAAACAGAATCCCAATGTAAAAGAGATCTTTGCTCTCCCCGGTAACGGCGGTATGGCCAAGGATGCCACTCTTGTGGACATCGGCGCCAAAGAGATTGATAAGATTGCTTCCTTTGCTGTAGAAAACAACATTGACTATGCAGTAGTTGCTCCCGATGACCCTTTGGTCCTCGGTGCAGTGGACGCTCTTGAAGCAAAAGGAATTCCTTGCTTCGGCCCCCGTGCCAATGCTGCAATTATTGAAGGTAGCAAGGTCTTTTCCAAGAATCTGATGAAAAAGTATCACATTCCCACAGCGGAATATGAAGTATTTTCCGATGTGGAGAAGGCTTTGCAGTATCTTGATACTGCTCCCATTCCTACTGTTATCAAGGCTGACGGCTTGGCTCTCGGCAAGGGTGTTATTATCGCCCAGACTCGTGAAGATGCCAAAAATGCTGTTCGCTCCATGATGGAGGATAAAGTCTTCGGCGCAAGCGGTGATCAAATTGTTATTGAGGAATTTCTCACCGGTCCCGAGGTATCCGTTCTTGCATTTACCGACGGTAAGACTCTTGTTCCCATGGTGTCTTCTATGGATCATAAGAGAGCAGGGGATAATGATACGGGCCTGAACACCGGCGGTATGGGTACTGTTGCACCCAATCCTTGCTATACCGAAGATGTTGCCAAAGAATGTATGGAAACCATCTTCCTTCCCACGATGAATGCAATGAACAAAGAAGGCCGCACATTTAAGGGATGTTTGTATTTTGGTTTGATGCTTACTCCCAAGGGTCCTCGTGTGATCGAATACAATTGCCGCTTCGGCGATCCCGAAACGCAGGTTGTTCTTCCTCTTCTGGAAAGCGATCTTCTTACCGTTATGCAAGCGGTCACCAACGAAACCTTGGCTGAAACCGAGGTTGTATTTAAGAAAGAAAGTGCTTGCTGCGTTATCATGGCTTCTCGCGGCTATCCCGAAAAGTATGACAAGGGACTTCCTTTGACGATTTCCGATGACGTAGCCGACAGTGTTTATGTCGCAGGCGCCGCCATTAAGGAGGGTGTTCTTGTAACCAACGGCGGTCGCGTTCTCGGTGTTACTGCTTTGGCAGAAACTCTGGATGAAGCGATTGAAAAAGCCTATGCTAAAGTTGATAAGATTCATTTTGAGAATGCATTTTACCGCCACGATATTGGCAAAAAAGCATTGATGCATAAGAGGTAAAAATGGTTTATAGAGTATTTGTAGAAAAGAAAAAAGAACTTGCCAATGAAGCAAAAGCGCTTCTTTCTGATGCCCGTTTGCTCCTTGGTATTAAGGCGCTTGAGGACGTTCGTATCTTCAACCGTTACGATGCAGAGAACATTTCCGAGGAATTGTTTGAGTACGCTAAGAAGACCGTATTCTCCGAGCCTCAGCTGGATGTATATTCTTCTGAAATTTCACTTCCCGACGCTACGGTATTCGGCGTGGAATTTCTTCCCGGCCAGTTTGATCAGAGAGCAGATTCTGCGGCTCAGTGTATTCAGATCATCTCTCAGGGTGATCGTCCCGTAATTCGCACCGCTAAGATCTATGCTCTTTACGGCGCCCTTTCCGATGAGGAAATTGCTGAAATCAAAAAATACGTAATTAACCCGGTGGAAGCAAGAGAAGCCTCTCTTGATATGCCCGAAACTTTGCAGATCAAATATGATATTCCCACCGAGGTAAAGACCTTGGATGGTTTTATCAAGCTTGACCGCGCAGGTCTTGAGGCTTTTGTCAAGGAATACGGCCTTGCTATGGATGCTGACGATATTGCTTTTTGTCAAAAATATTTTATTTCTGAAAAGCGTGATCCCACCATTACCGAGATCCGCATGATCGATACCTATTGGTCCGATCACTGCCGTCATACCACTTTCCAAACTGTCATTGATGAGGTTCGTTTTGAAGACGAGCTTTTGCAGAAGACCTATGATGAGTACCTTGCAGTACGCAAGGAACTTGGCAGAACCAAGCCGATTTGCCTTATGGATCTTGCTACCATTGCCGTGAAGCATCTGCGTAAAAACGGAAAACTTGACCGTTTGGATGAATCCGAAGAGATCAATGCCTGTACCGTGAAAATTGAAGTAGAAGCAGACGGCAAGAAAGAGCCGTGGCTCCTGCTCTTTAAAAATGAAACTCATAACCATCCCACCGAAATTGAACCTTTCGGCGGTGCGGCAACTTGTATCGGCGGCGCGATCCGCGATCCTCTTTCCGGCCGTGCTTATGTTTACGGTGCAATGCGCGTTACCGGTGCCGCAGATCCCTTGGTGCCTGTTCAGGATACCATTAAGGGTAAACTTCCTCAGCGTAAGATCGTTACTACTGCAGCCGCAGGCTATTCTTCCTACGGTAACCAGATCGGTCTTGCCACTGGCATCGTTGATGAAATCTATCATCCCGGCTATGCCGCAAAGCGTATGGAGATCGGCGCAGTAGTTGCTGCAGCTCCCGCTGAAAATGTAAGACGTGAAGTGCCTGCACCCGGAGATATCGTTATTCTTCTCGGTGGTAGCACCGGTCGTGATGGTATCGGTGGTGCAACAGGCTCTTCCAAAGCCCACGACTCTCACTCTGTAGAAACTTGCGGTGCTGAAGTGCAGAAGGGTAATGCTCCCGAAGAAAGAAAGTTGCAGAGACTATTCAGAAATCCTAAAGCTACCCGGATGATCAAGCGTTGTAACGACTTTGGCGCCGGCGGTGTGTCCGTTGCCATCGGTGAGCTTGCTGACGGCCTTGCTATTGATCTCAATGCAGTTCCCAAGAAATATGAGGGTCTTGACGGCACCGAACTTGCCATCAGCGAATCTCAGGAGAGAATGGCAGTTGTGGTAGAAAAAGAGAATGTTGATGCATTCCTTGCCCTTGCTGCCGAAGAAAACCTGCAGGCTTGCCCCGTTGCACAGGTGCAGGAGGAAAAGCGCCTGGTTATGCATTGGAACGGCAAGAAGATCGTAGATATCAGCCGTGATTTCTTGAATTCCAACGGTGCGGATAAGCACATCACCATCACTCCCGCTGCTTCCGGTTATTCAGCTAAGAAGATCAGCGGTACCTTCAGTGAAAACTATTCTGCTCTTGCAGAGGATTTGAACATTTGCTCCAAGCGTGGACTTTCCGAGCGCTTTGACTCTACCATCGGCGCAGGCACTGTATTGATGCCCTTTGGCGGTAAGCGTCAACGTACCCCCATTCAGGCAATGGTGCAAAAGGTCTCTATCGAGAAAAAGGATACCGATGATGCATCCTTTATGTCCTGGGGCTACAATCCCTTTATTACCTCCGAAAGTCCCTACCACGGCGCATATCTTGCCGTTGTAGAGTCGGTTTCCAAGCTTATTGCTTCCGGTGCTTCCTTTGAAGACGTATACCTTACCTTCCAGGAGTATTTTGAGCATCCCAGAAAAGATGGCAAGCGTTGGGGCAAACCCTTGGCAGCACTTCTCGGTGCTTTCAAGGCGCAGATGGAGCTGGGAATCGGTTCTATTGGCGGAAAAGACTCCATGAGTGGCTCTTTTGAGGATCTTGATGTTCCTCCCACGCTGGTTTCCTTTGCCGTTACGATGGGAAAGACTTTTGAAGTTGTTTCTCCTGAACTAAAGAAGAACGGCTCAAAGCTTTATCTTCTTTCTCCCAAATACGATGAAAATGCACTTCCTAAGTCTTCTTCTTTGATTGATCTTTTCCACAAGGTAACCAAGCTTTGCAGAGATAAGAAAGCTTTGGCAGTTTATACGCCCGGCCTTGGCGGTGTGGCAGAGGCTGTGCTGAAAATGTCTTTGGGCAACGGCTTTGGCGTAGCATTTTCCGATGCTGTTTCCATGGATCAGCTCTTTGGATATTCCTACGGTTCTTTCGTAATTGAAAGCGAAAGCGAGATCAAAGGCGCGCTTCTTATCGGTACCGTTACCGAAGAAAAGAAGTTTACTTACAAGAATGAAGACGTATGTCTTTGTTGCCTTGAAAAGAAATACGAAGACAAGCTAGAAAGCGTTTACAGCTGCAATATTCCCGAAAGCGGCACTAAGGTAGAAACCTTTAGCTACAAAGCTTCTCAGCGTGTAGCGCCTGCCGTAAAATGCGCGAAACCCAAGGTTTTGATTCCTGCGTTTCCCGGAACCAACTGCGAATTTGATTCTGCCAAGGCGGTACGCGCAGCCGGTGCAGAGGCTGAGATCATTGTGATCCGCAACCTTACTGCAGATGGGATCCGCAGCAGCGTTGAGAAATTTGCAGCAGCACTCAAGACTGCTCAGATGGTATTTATCCCCGGTGGCTTCTCCGGCGGTGACGAGCCTGACGGAAGCGGTAAATTCATTACTGCATTCTTCCGTAATGCCGCTGTTAAAGAAGGCGTTACTGAGCTTCTAGATAAGCGCGACGGCTTGATGTGCGGTATTTGTAACGGCTTCCAGGCGTTGATAAAACTTGGACTTGTTCCTTACGGAAAGATCATTGATACTGATGAAAACTGTCCTACTTTGACCTTTAATACCATTTCTCGCCATCAGTCCAAGATCGTACGCACAAGAGTTGCATCCAATAAATCGCCTTGGCTTGCTCTTACCGAAGTAGGGGATGTTTATAATGTGCCGATTTCTCACGGGGAGGGAAGATTCCTTGCCGATGAAGCTCTGATCCGCAAACTCAGTGAAAACGGTCAGATCGCAACTCAGTATGTAGATTTTGACGGAAATGCAACCGCAGATGTTCACTTCAACCCCAACGATTCCATGTTTGCCATCGAAGGCATTACTTCTCCCGATGGCAGAGTGTTCGGTAAAATGGGACATAGCGAGCGTGTTGGTAAGGGACTTTATGCAAATGTTCCCGGAAACTACGATATTCGTATGTTTGAAGCTGCAGTGAAGTACTTTAAATAAGGAGAATTAAAATGGGATACAAGAGCGATATTGAAATTGCACAGGAATGTATAATGCGCCCCATTACGGAAATTGCCGAAAAAGCTCACGTGGATGAAAAATATCTGGAGCAGTACGGCAAGTATAAAGCAAAAATTGATCCTAAGCTTTTGAAAGACACTGACCGCAAAGACGGCAAGCTGATCCTGGTAACCGCTATTACTCCCACTCCTGCAGGGGAAGGGAAGACGACGACTACCATCGGCCTTGCCGACGGTCTTTCCCGTATTGGAAAAGATGTAACCGTTGCCCTGAGAGAACCTTCCCTTGGCCCTGTATTTGGCGTTAAGGGAGGTGCTGCAGGCGGTGGATACGCTCAGGTTGTTCCTATGGAGGATATCAACCTCCACTTCACCGGTGATTTTCACGCTATCGGCGCTGCAAACAACTTGCTAGCAGCAATGCTGGATAACCATATTCAGCAGGGAAATGCACTCGGTATTGATGTTCGCAAGATCACTTGGAAAAGATGCGTGGATATGAATGACCGCCAGCTTCGTTTCTTGACTGACGGCCTTGGCGGTAAAGCAAACGGTGTTCCCCGTGAAGACGGCTTTGAAATTACTGTCGCCAGTGAAATCATGGCAATCTTTTGTCTATCCAATTCCATTACCGACTTGAAAGAACGTCTTAGCCGTATTATTATTGGCTATACCTACGATGATAAGCCTGTTACCGCAGGCGATCTGAAGGCTGTTGGCGCTATGGCGGCCCTTCTGAAAGATGCCATCAAGCCGAACCTTGTACAGACGTTGGAGGGAACTCCTGCATTCGTGCACGGCGGTCCTTTTGCCAATATTGCTCATGGCTGTAACTCTGTAATGGCAACAAAGCTTGCGCTTAAAATGGGCGACTATACTGTTACTGAGGCAGGTTTCGGAGCTGATCTCGGTGCTGAGAAGTTTCTTGATATTAAGTGCCGTATGGCGGGTCTAGTGCCCGATGCAGTTGTTGTGGTTGCTACCGTTCGTGCGCTGAAAATGCACGGCGGCAGAGCAAAGACCGAGCTTAATGAAGAAGATATCCCCGCTCTGGAAAAAGGAATTCCCAATCTTCTTCGCCATGTTTCTAACATCAAAAATGTTTACTGTCTGCCTTGTGTGGTAGCGGTGAACCGTTTCCCCACGGATACCGATGCAGAAATCGATTTTATCATCGCGAAATGTCGCGAGTTCGGTGTCAATACCGTGCTTTCTACCGTCTGGGCAGAAGGCGGCAAGGGCGGCGAAGCGCTTGCACGCGAAGTG
Source organism: Eubacteriales bacterium (assembly GCA_045531235.1). Lineage (GTDB taxonomy): Bacteria > Bacillota > Clostridia > Oscillospirales > SIG627 > RGIG5579. Next base: position 668 of record JAZSDQ010000094.1, on the reverse strand, counting down.
GTTCGTCTTTGCGAAGAAGAAAAAGGCAACTTTACCTTCTCTTACGATCTGGATCTTAGCATTGAAGAAAAGATCGAGGCGGTAGTAAAAAAGGTTTACGGCGGCGACGGCGTTACCTTTATGCCCAATGCGAAGAAGCAGATCGCCCAGCTGAAAGAGCTTGGCTTTGATCGCGTTCCCGTGTGCATTGCAAAAACTCAGTACAGCTTTTCCGACGATCCCACAAAGCTTGGAGCACCTGATGGCTTTACCGTAACGGTAAAAAATGTTAAGGTTTCTGCCGGCGCAGGCTTTATTGTAGTGCTCACCGGTGACATCCTTACGATGCCCGGACTTCCCAAGGTTCCCGCAGCTGAAAAAATTGACGTTGACGAGAACGGAAAGATTACCGGATTGTTCTGATTTTGATAGAAAAAACCAAGTGCAAAAAAACACTTGGTTTTTTTATATTTTTTTTAAAAAACTCTTGACAAATCTGTTTCAAGTGTTATAATTCTTGCATAAAGGCTGTGATGAAGACGGCTTTAGTTATCATCTTTCAGAGAGTCGGTGGTTGGTGAAAACCGATAAGAGGAGACTATGTTGCCCATCCCTTCTGAGCCGAAGGTCCGAAAGCTTTGCAAGTAGATTCCTTCCGTGATTGCTGCGTTAATGCATAGGGATTGTTG
>JAZSDQ010000068.1:0-4085 GCA_045531235.1 Eubacteriales bacterium | reverse complement strand
TTAATTTTCTTTATATTTGCACTCTTTGGAGGAACAAACGATATTGCCGTTTTTCTTTTTCACCAAAAGCGCGCCGCACTCGGGGCATTTTTCCCCGGTGGGCTCATCCCAAAGGGAAAAATCACATTCGGGATAATTATCGCAACCGTAGAATACGCTCTTGCGGCTGTGTTTTTCTACAATATCTCCGCCGCACTTGGGACAAGGAACGCCGACTTTGCGTGTCTTTTGTCTGGTGAAGCGGCATTTAGGATAGTCCTGACAAGCGTAGAACTCACCAAAGCGTCCCTTTTTCAAGATCACGGGACCACCGCAGATCTGACAGGTCATTCCTTCCACAACCGGCTCTTCCTTGGGCTTTACGGGAGCAACGTTTCCGTCGCGGTCCAAGGCCATGGTAGTCTTACACTCAGGGTATGCGGGGCATGCGGCAAATTTGCCGAAGCGACCGGTCTTAATGATCATTTTCTTGCCGCAATTGGGGCATAGAACGTCAAGCTCTTCCTGAGGAAGAAGCACTTTTCCCTTTTCACCGAGCTCTTTTTCAGCTTCATCAAGAAGGCTCTTGAACTCCTTGTAGAAAAGAGAAAGCACGCGAATATATTCCTCTTTGCCGTCGGCAATATCATCCAGCTTTTTCTCAAGGTTGGCGGTGAATTCATAATCGACCACTGTAGCAAAGTGATCTTCCATGATGCCATTGGTTACCTCTCCGAGCTTTGTGGGAACAAATTGCTTTTTCTCGCGGGCAATATATCCGCGGTTGATGATGGTTTCAATGGTGGGGGCATAGGTACTGGGACGACCGATTCCCTTTTCTTCCATAGCATCCACAAGGCTTGCTTCGTTATAACGGCGAGGAGGCTGTGTGAAATTCTGCTTGGAGATCAGATCCAAAACGTTCAAAAGATCGTTCTCCTGCAAAGGAGGAAGCTTGCCCGTTGCGGCAGTTTCCTTTTCATCTTCCTCTTTCAATTCGCCGTAGACTTTCAGAAAGCCGTGGAAACGAACGGTTTCGCCGCTGGCTTTGAAGCGGAATTTTTTTCCGTCAGGGGACTGCGCTTCGATATCAACATTCTGCACAAGAATCTTAGCGCTTGCCATCTGGCTTGCAGTAAAGCGATCCCAAATGAGTTTATACAAGCGGAACTGCTCGGGACTGAGCACTTCCTTAAGGGATTCGGGAGTTTTGGAGGGATCGGTAGGACGAATGGCTTCGTGGGCGTCCTGGCTGGATCCTTTGGACTTGTATACTCTGGGCTTGGCAGGATAAAACTTAGCGCCGTATTTTTCAAGGATCATTTCCTTTGCCGCATTTTGCGCTTCTGCAGAAACACGGAGAGAGTCGGTTCTCATATAGGTGATCAGACCGTGCTCTTCGTGCTTGCCGAGGCTCATGCCTTCGTACAAAGACTGAGCGATACGCATGGTGCGCTTGGACTGAAAGCCCAAACGCTTAAACGCTTCCTGCTGCAACTGAGACGTGGTAAAGGGAGGAGGCGGATTCTTTGTTTTTTCGCTGATATCCACGCGGGCTACGGTAAAGACTGCGTCCTTCAAAGCTTCCAGAGTTTTATCACAAGCTTCTTTGTTACCGAGGGTCAATTTCTTTTGTACGCTACCGTGGAAACGGGCGACAAATTCCTTGCCTTGGGGCGTAGAAAGACGGGCATTGAGTGTCCAATATTCTTCGGGAACAAAGGCTGCGATCTCACGCTCACGGTCAACGATCAAACGGGTTGCCACAGATTGCACGCGCCCAGCGGAAAGGCCGTTCTGCACGTTTTTCCACAAGAGGGGGCTGAGTTTATAGCCCACAATGCGGTCAAGAATACGGCGGGTCTGCTGAGAATCCACAAGAGCCATATTGATCTTGCGGGGATTGGCAATGGCACCTTTAACAGCGGGTTTTGTGATTTCGTTAAAGGAAATACGTCCTCCACCCTTGCCTTCCAGATTTAAAACCTGATGAAGATGCCAGCTGATAGCTTCTCCCTCTCGGTCAGGGTCGCTTGCCAGAAATACCTTATCGGCATTTTTGGCTTCTTTTTTCAATTCGCTGATCAGATCGCCTTTTCCGCGAATATTGATATACTTCGGTTGAAAATCGTTCTCCACATCTACACCAAGGGTGCTCTTGGGCAAATCACGAATATGCCCCTGACAAGCAACGACCTTGTAGCCGCTGCCCAAAAAGCTTTTGATGGTAGTAGCTTTGGCGGGAGACTCTACGATCACCAGATTATTTGCCATAAAAATTCCTTTCACGCTTCTGCGCGGTCAGCGAGGACATATTTTCCTCCGGGAACCTTGCGCACAAGCCCTTTGATTTCAAGTTTTGTCAGGATACGCATTACCTCGGCAGCTGTGCGCTCCGACGTAACCAAGCGATCCACAAGGGTAGGTTCATATCCGAGAGAAGAATAGATTTCTCTCTCCTCCTCGGATAGATTCGGTAATACAGGGGATGAAAGAGGCGGTGTTTCTTGTTTTCGGTCCTCTTCTCCGTCTTCAAAAGTAAAATCAAATTTGGGAGGAACGATCTCCTCTTCCTCTTCGCTTCGTTGAGACCCTAAGAAAATATATCCGCGAAGCTTCTTTTTCAAGCTCGCTTTTTTCTTGGGCTTCGGTTTTTCCTCCTCCGTTTTGCCGAACAGAGGAAGGGCGCCTTTCAGCGCGGGATACTTGATACGGTAATCTTCTATGATATCGTAAGCGGAAAGACAAGGCTTGGCGCCTACCTTTAGAAGAAAATTGCTGCCTGCAGAGCAATGGGCAAAGATAGAACCGGGCACGGTATAAAGCCCCTTTCCCTGCTTCATGGCATCCTCCGCAGTAATGAGCGCGCCGCTTTGTTCGCTGCCTTCAATGACGCAAACCGCATCGGAAAGCGCAGAGATCAAGCGGTTTCTAACGGGGAAATTTTTACCCATAGGCGCTGTTCCTGGAGGATACTCGGTGATAATAAGACCGTTGCGAATAACTTCCTCATATAGCGCAGCGTTTTCCTTGGGATAGACCCGATCGATACCGCAACCGAGAATGCCAACGGTAAAGCTTTCATTGTAAAGTGCGGCGCGGTGAGCAGCCGCATCAATGCCGTTTGCCATACCCGAAACGATAACGGCTCCGGAACGGCAAAGATCGTAGGCGATGCGTTTGGCGGCGTGCAATCCGTAACGGCTGGGAGTGCGGCTGCCTACCACACCGACACAAAAGCGGTTATCAAAATCACAGAAATTCCCCAGATAGTACAGAACAATGGGCTTATTGGGTAAAACGCGGAAAGAATCGGGATAGAAATAATCCTCGGGCGTCATAATACCGATCTTATTCTTCTTGCAATACGAAAGAATATTTTTCGCCCGATCAAGATCCTTATCCATCAGGTCTTTTTCGTGGCCGTAAAAAGCGGTTTCTACTTCTTCCAGATCTACTTCGCCCGCTTCGTAAATCTTCTGTGGGCTTCCGAAATATTTCAGCAAAGTGGAAGGAAGGGCGGAACCGGAACGGCACGCCAGAGAAAGCCACAGCCAGTACAAAAGCTCTTTATCTTTCATTGGTCTCCCTTCTGGCAATTTCCCACATAAAAATACTTGCAGCCACGGCAGCGTTCAAGCTCTCCGTGCGAGAAATGGGAATGATACTTTTTTCATCGGAAAGCGTAATTGCCGTTTGAGAAAGGCCGTTGCCCTCATTCCCGATCCATACACAAACCGAAGACGGGAAAGAAAGATCCGTAACCGGTTTGGAAGAGGCGGCAAGACAGGCAGCAACGGAAAAAATACCTCTTTCCTTCAAATACGTAAAGGCTTCTTCGGTGGTGGAAAAATTCTTTACGGGAATCAAGGCAAAGGCGCCCATGGAAGAACGAATACACTTTGCACCAAACACGTCGGCACCGCCTACGGTGATCACGCCGTCAAAGCGAAGCGCTGCCGCCGTGCGAAGAACGGTTCCTACATTGCCGGGGTCCTGTACGTTTTCCAAAGCAATAAAGCTACCTTTCTCGGGAAAAGGAATGGCGGCGGTAATTGCATCCTTTCGATACAGGGAAACGATTCCCTCGCTTCCCTTTTCGGTGG
>JAZSDQ010000035.1:0-9780 GCA_045531235.1 Eubacteriales bacterium | reverse complement strand
AGATATTCGCCGGAACGGGTGTCGATCTTCAGTACGTCGCCTTCATTAACGAAGAGAGGCACTTTGATCTGAGCGCCGGTTTCCAAAGTAGCGGGCTTGGATGCGCCGGTAGCGGTATCGCCCTTGAAACCGGGATCCGTCTGAGTAACTGCCAATTCAACGAACATGGGAGGCTCAACGCCAAATACATTGCCCTTGAAAGAAAGAACCTTACAGATCATTTCTTCCTTAACAAATTTGAAGTTGTCACCTACCAGATCGTGGCCAACTAGAGTTTCTTCCCAAGTCTCGGTATCCATAAAGTGATAAAGGTCACCATCGTCGTAAGAATACTGCATATCCTTTCTTTCAACGAAAGCGGGGGTGAATTTTTCAGTAGGGTTAAAGGTTTTTTCCACAACGGAACCGGTAATAACGTTTCTCAGTTTGGTGCGAACGAATGCCGCGCCCTTACCGGGTTTTACGTGCTGAAATTCGATGACCTGCATTGCTGCGCCATCCATTTCAAATGTAACGCCGTTTCTGAAATCGCCTGCTGTAATCGCCATAATATCCTCCAAAATACATAAATAATCAGAATACAATAAGATTATACCACTTTTTTCCTCATATTGCAAGATAATTTTTCAAAAAAGCTCAGGATAATTCCAAAAGTTCTTTTGTGCTGCGGTTCAGGTTCTTTGCCCCTCCCTCGCAAACGACCACAAGGTCCTCGATCCTGACACCGAATTTCCCGGGAAGATAGATTCCCGGTTCCACGGAAAGGCAAGCTCCCGTGGGAATACTGCTTTCCTCCGAGGGAGAAAAGGAAGGCGCTTCGTGGACACAAAGTCCGATACCATGGCCTGTGCTGTGACCGAAATATTCACCGTAGCCTGCAGCGGAGATCACATCTCTTGCCGCAGCATCCACCGCTTTTCCGAGAACGCCCGGAGAAACTTTTTCAATGGCGGCAAGCTGCGCCCGGAGAACGGTATCATACACTTTTTTCATCTCATCCGTTGCTTTTCCCAGGCAAACGGTACGGGTCATATCGGAAGCGTAGCCGTCAAGCATACAACCAAAGTCCATTGTAATAAAATCTCCCTTTTCCAAGGGCTTGGCAGACGGAGTGCCGTGGGGCAATGATGAACGGGCTCCGGAAACGCAAATCGTGGGGAAGCTCGGTTCGGAAGCGCCGTTTTTCTTCATGAAAAATTCCAGCTCCGCGGCAATTGCCATTTCCGTTCTTCCCAGCTCTAGGCGAGGAAGAATATAGGAAAAAGCAGCTTCGCTCAAATCTTGCGCCGCCTGAATGCGCCGGATCTCCTCTTCACTTTTTACGATGCGGCACTTTTCCACCACATCACCCAAAGGAGAAAAACGAATTATGGGATACTGTTTTTCCAGTCGGGAAAGTTCCCATACCGACATTTCTTTTTCTTCAAACAGGGCTTCTTTTACCGTTCCATCATCACAAAAAGAAGAAAACTCTTTGCGGAACACAAAAGGCTTTACGGTGATCCCCTCAGAAATTCTTCCCTCTTTTTGCGCAATCAATGCCATTTCAAAATAACGGGAATCAAGATATAAAAAAGCGGCATCGAAGAAAACAAGAAGCGTGCCGTCGGAAGACGAAAATCCGCTGAGGTACTGTCTGGAAACACGGGAAAAGAAAAGAGCGCATTGGCCGTGGGCAAGGCTTTTTTGCAAGGTTATCAGAGGCTTCATTTGTCTTCCCCTCTCTTTGACTTTCTTTTACGGTAAATGCGAACAAACGGCTTTTCCAAAACGCGCTTGAATCGGAAAAACAAATTTTCTCTTTTTTGAATCGGTTCCACCACAACGGCACGAAGATCCCAAAGACGTGCCGTCCATACATCGGTAAGAAGCTGATCCCCTACAAGAAGGATCTGCTCCTGAGGAACGGAAAAATGCTCAAGCACCGGTTGAAGCGCCTTTTTAGAAGGCTTGTGAGCATCGGGAACGGCAAAAAAGCCAAGTTCTCGATTAAACCGTTCCACACGTTCGGGACTGTTATTGGAAACCAGCGCCACGTGAATACCACGGGCGGAAAAACCCTGAAGAAAGGCTTTCAATTTTTCATCAGGCTCGGGAGTTTCATAAGAAACCAGGGTGTTATCAATATCAAAAACGACAAGGCGGGTGCCCTCCTTCTCAAACGTTTGAAAAGGAATATCGTACACCGATCTGCACATCAGATCTGGCACAAGATAATAAGACAAGAACTTCATCGCATACTCCTTATGATAGATTCATAAGGAGTATATCACATTTCTAAAGAAGTGAAAAGAGTTTTTTATGTTTGCGCCGTAATTTCTTTCTTCAGTTTGGCAATAATCTTTTTTTCCAGACGGGAAATATAGGACTGGGAAATCCCCAAGGAAAGAGCAAGCTCTTTTTGCGTCATTTCTCTTTGTCCCGAAAGCCCGAATCTTGCAAAAATGATTTGCCGATCTCGTTCGGAAAGCGTTTTCAGGGCAGCCATCAGAATCTTTTTATCTTCTTCTTTTTCCAAATCCCGATGAATTTCCTCGCCGTCACTCCCGAGAATATCCCCAAGGAGAAGCTCATTTCCGTCCCAGTCCACGTTCAGGGGTTCGTCAATGGAAACCTCATGCCGTTGAGAGGCTGTTTTTCTTAAAAACATTAAAATTTCATTTTCAATGCACTTGGAGGCATAGGTTGCAAGTTTAATATTCTTATCTCCGCGAAAGCTTGTGATTGCCTTTATTAGTCCAATGGTGCCGATAGAGACAAGATCCTCCATGCCCACACCTGTATTTTCAAATTTTTTTGCGATATATACCACAAGCCGCAAATTATGCTCCACCAGAACATTGCGCGAAGAAAGAACGTCTACGCCGTCTTGCAGCTGTTGCAAATACCTTTTTTCATCCTCGGCTCCCAAAGGCGGCGGCAATTCCTCCGATCCGTTGACGTAATACAGTTCATAAAAAAGTCTACGCTCTTTTATCTCTTCAAAAAACAAACGGATTCGAGCAAATATTTTTTTGATCTTTATTTTGATCTTTATCATAGTTCTCATATTCTTCTCCTTTACAAAACCGAAAGCGGAACCAGACAAGGGCAACCACCAAAGCCGCCGCCGGAAAAATCAAGAGCAACCAAAACCTCCCGAAGACGTTTGTTCTTCTTTCTCCCCCCTGCAAGATGGAGGCTGACAAAACTGGGAGCAAATGCATACAAAACCGTTTTTCCGGAAGCGGTACGCATAGGCACGGAAACCACATTCCCTTCTTCCGGCATTTCTCCGAAGCGCAGTGAACGGATCATTTTTTCGGAAAGAAGGTCGGTTGCGTATTCTCCTTTCAGCAAAATGACCTCTCTCCCCTCTTCGGGGTCCCGCAAAAGGCAGCCGCTGTCAACAAGACCAAAAAACGCCACCTCCTTACCTTCATAGGAAATAGAAAGAGAGATTACGGAAGTATCCATTTTTCGGTATAGGTTTTTACCCCAAAGAGAAAAAACACCAAAACCAAAAAACAGCATCACAAGAAAAACAGCAACACTTATACGGGCTTGTCCACCCAAGGCAGAAACGAAATACGTCACCGCTTCGGCGGCACCACCCAAAAAAACAGAGGAAGCAAATGCCATCAGAGAAACAAGAACCCATCTGCGAAGCCGTCTTTTCCCAAAGGCAAAAAACACCATAGGAAAGAATGAAAGTAATGCAGAAATAATCACCCCGACAGGAGGAACTTCAACAAGCAAAACCGCCACGGAAAAAATCGCTCCAAACAATGAAGCGAGCACAAGACGCCAAAGCCGTACCGTTTCCGAAGCGCAAAGAGCTGCCAAGGAAAGCGCAACGGCATCCATCAGAAAATTAAAGAAAAAATAGCTATCGATATAGATCATTTTCCCAACCTCCGATGTGATTATATCCCTCGCGCAAAACCGATTTTGTCAAAGAAAGACGAAGGCAAGGCATAACAAAAAATGAATACCGATATTTAAAATCCATATTTCTGTTTTGCCCTTGATTTTCTTGATTTTTTTCTCATTTTCATTTAAAATACATAAATAAAGTGTAGCACGCACTTACCATGTTACCATAGATAAGGAGAAAAATTATGAGCAAGAAAATTACTATTTTAGGTGCAGGAAACGTAGGCGCAACAGTTGCTTATACCTTGACTTTAGAGAGCCTGGCATCCGAGATCGTTCTTATTGACATCAACCGTGCAAAGGCCGAAGGCGAAGCGATGGACATCATCCACGGCGCTCCCTTTTCCACTCCTCTGAAAATATATGCCGGTGACTATCCCGATGCGGCAGGATCCGATATCGTTGTAATCACCTCCGGTATCGGCAGAAAGCCCGGTCAAAGCCGACTTGAGCTTGCTTCCGTTAACACGAAGCTGATGGAAGAAATCGCCCCCAAAATTGCAAGCTATTGCCCCAATGCCGTATATATCATTGTCAGCAACCCTGTTGATATTTTAACTTATGCTTTTATTAAATTTTCCGGCCTTCCAGCTTCTCAGGTCATCGGAAGCGGCACTATGCTGGACACCTCCAGACTTCGTTCTCTCGTTGCTAATCGGCTGAACATCAGCGCAAAGAACATTCACGCCTACGTGTTCGGCGAGCACGGCGATTCTTCCTCCTTCCCATGGAGTGTTACCAGCGTAATCGGTATGGATTTTAAGCAGTACTGCCGTTCCATTCATCATTACACCGAGGAACAAACTGAAGTTTTCCTCCGCGGCGTGGAAAAAGACGTTCGGGAGGCGGGCGGCGAGATCATCAAGCGCAAAGGTGCAACCTATTACGCGGTTTCCACCTGTGTAGCTACCATTGCCAAAGCAATTTTCTCCAGCAACAACTCCGTATTGACCGTATCCTGCCTGGTACACAACCGTTACGGAATCAGGGAAAGCGTTTGCCTTTCCCTGCCCTGCATTCTCGGTCCCAACGGCATCCTTCACGAAATCAACCCTCCCCTTTTGGAAAATGAATTGAAAGACGTTCAGCACAGCGCAAAGGTTCTCCGCAAAACCCTTGACAGTGTCGGACTGTAAGAGGTAAAATAAGGCAAATCTGTTTTTAGGAGGCTTTTATGAGAGATCCTTATCGCGCTTACATGAAAACCCTTCCCGAATACGAAATTTGCCCTAAATATATTGACGAACTTTCCACTGAGGCTCTGGCGCCGTTTGCCGACGGCAACGGTGTTTTTACCAAAGATTTTCAGGTAGCGATCAAGGGAAAGAAAGCCTATGAGGAAGTTTTCATCCTCTCAACAACAGCAAAGTATGAAAATGAAAACGATAAGATACCTCTGATTCAGATCCGCCTGATCAATGGAGAATGCAACACTCTTTACTTTTCTCCCGTTTACGAAATCGGTCATACAAGAGAATTTTGCCGCAAAGATTGGCGCGTTCCTCCCGCCGCGGAAGAATACGATACTCTCTTTCTTCACTTCATCATTCCCCAAGGCGTTCGCCTGACCATCAAAAAAATCGGAACAAAGGCGAATACCCGTCACCGAGAAGGTGAATTCGGCATCCGTTTTCACGGTCATGCAGGGTTCCCCGGCTACGCGCCGAGCAACACCCTCTTCGGTTTCCAGATGGCAGCAGAAATGGGATTTACCAGCTGTATTACCATTCCGAAATTTACAAAAGAAGGTCTTGGCGTTTGCTTCCATGACGATTCTTCCGTATTAAAAATCCTCCGTCGGGAAGACGGTTCCGTCATTGAAAAAGGAGATCCCGAGGATAAGCCCGTTTGTGAATTTACTTACGACGAGCTTTTAACCTTGGATGCAGGGCTGAAAAAGAATCCCATATACAAGGGGATAAAAGTCCCCACCATGGACGAATTCTTCCGGGTTTGCTCCATGACGGGAATGCAGCCCATCTTCTCCGTTCATCCCGTTCTGACGAAAGAAGAATGGGAATACGTCCGTCAAAAACTCATAAAATACCGCCTTTTGGATCAGTTCTGGGTTAAGCTCGGCGAACCCGACGGCGTAAGAGTCGCCAAAGAGGTGCTGGGAGATGACATTGCAGGTTATATTGTGATTCAAGGCTCAAAAATGGACTGGGATCCCTTGGAACGTGTTATGGAATGCGGTCTTGATCCCAAGAAGCACAAAATCGTCATTGAGTATTTCTACATTCCTTACACGGAAGATAGGATCGATGAAAAAATAAAAACCGCAAGAGAAGAAGGCTTTGTGGTTTCCGCAGCCTTAATGACAGGCGGCAGCAGCGGCCCTGCCATTAAAAAGCTGATTGATATGGGAGTCACGGAATTTACCCTGGATCATCACTGCTCTATGGGACTCGATTGGTAATAATAATTGAAAGCACACTGCTTTTTTCAGCAGTGTGCTTTTTTATTGAAAATATTTTGCCCGTATGTGTTGAAAAGAATATATTTTTATATTATAATAGTTCTTGGTATGTTCACAAATACAAAAAACAGAAACGAGATCGAAAAAAATGGGTAACATTGGATTTGATAACGACAAATACTTGACCTTGCAATCCGAAAGGATCAAAGAAAGGATCAGTCAATTCGGCGGAAAGCTCTATCTGGAATTCGGTGGAAAGCTTTTCGACGATTTTCACGCTGCCCGTGTTTTGCCCGGTTTTCAGCCGGACAGTAAGATTCGTATGCTGATGCAGCTGAAGGAAGATGCGGAGATCGTTCTCGTTGTCAATGCTTATGACATTGAGAAAAACAAGGTTCGCGGTGATCTCGGCATCACCTATGAGCAGGATACCCTCCGCCTCATTGACGCCTTCCGCGGCTGCGGACTTTTCGTCGGTCCTGTGGTTCTGACGCGTTTCGCAGGTCAACCCAGCGCCATTAAGTTTCAAAGCAAATTGGAGCATTTGGGTCTGAGAGTATACCGTCACTTTTCCATTGAGGGTTACCCCGAAGACATTCAGAAGATCGTCAGCGATGACGGTTACGGCAAGAATGAATACATTGAAACAGAAAAAAGCCTTGTGGTAGTGACCGCCCCCGGTCCCGGCAGCGGAAAAATGGCAGTTTGTCTTTCTCAGCTGTACCATGAAAACAAGCGGAACGTCAAGGCAGGTTATGCTAAATTCGAAACCTTCCCCATCTGGAACCTTCCCTTAAATCACCCTGTCAACCTTGCTTATGAAGCAGCAACGGCAGATCTGAACGATGTCAACATGCTGGATCCTTTTCACTTGGAGGCATACGGCGAAACCACGGTGAACTACAACCGTGATGTAGAGATCTTCCCTGTGGTGAGAGCAATGTTTGAAAAGATCTACGGCTCTTCCCCCTACAAATCCCCCACGGATATGGGCGTGAATATGGCAGGAACCTGTATTTTCGACGACGAAGAGTGTCGCAAAGCCTCAAAAAATGAGATTATTCGCAGATATTTTACCGCCATGTGCGATAAGAGAAAAGGTCTTCCCGTAGACGGCGCCATTTCCAAGCTGAAGCTTTTGATGACAAAAGCGGGAATTGCCCCTGAAGACAGAGCCTTCGCTCAGGCAGCAAGGGATAAAAAAGAAGAAACCGGTCAACCCGCAGCGGCGTTAGAACTTCCCGACGGGCGGATCGTAGTAGGAAAAACTTCCAAGCTTCTCGGCGCTTCTTCCGCCTTGATCCTCAATGCCCTTAAGGCTTTGGCAGGTATTGATAAAGAAGTAGATCTCATTTCCCGTGAGGTCATTGAACCGGTGCAGGAGCTTAAGATCAAAAACCTTGGAAATCACAACCCAAGACTTCACACCAACGAAGTTCTGATCGCCCTTTCCATTGCGGCAGCGCATGAAGAAAATGCAAAGCGCGCCATTGATCAGCTTCCCCTTTTGAAAGGATGCGAAGCACATTCTACCGTAATTCTCACAGAAGTAGATGCGGGAATGTTCCGCAAGCTTGGTATGAACCTTACCTGTGATCCCGAATATCAAACGAAAAAGCTATTTCACAATTGATCGATCAAAGGAGTGCATATATATGAAAATTCTTGTAACGGGCGGCACCGGATTTATCGGTTCTCATACAGTCTGCGCACTGGTTGAAAGCGGACACGAAGTGGTGATTGCAGACAACCTTTCCAATTCTTCTGTTTCCGTTTTAGACCGCATTCAGGCCCTTTGCCATTATCGTCCCGTATTTTACGAAGCTGACATTCGCGACAAAGCTGAAATGGACCGTATTTTTGAAGAAAACAAGATTGATGCGGTGATTCACTTTGCAGGTCTAAAGGCAGTAGGCGAATCGGTAAAAATCCCCTTGGAGTATTATCACAACAACATTTACGGCACCCTTACTCTGTGCGAATCCATGCGTGAGCATGGCTGTAAGACCATCGTCTTTTCTTCTTCCGCAACAGTGTACGGTATGCACAATACCGTTCCGTTCAAGGAAGATATGCCCACCTCCTGCACCAACCCTTACGGTTGGACGAAACTGATGCTGGAGCAGATCCTGACGGACATTGCCCACGCCGACCCTGAATGGAGTGTGGTTCTCCTTCGCTATTTCAACCCCATCGGGGCCCATCCCAGCGGAATTATCGGGGAAAATCCCAACGGTATCCCAAACAACCTTTTCCCCTATATCACAAAAGTTGCAAGCGGCGCTCTCCCTTGTCTTTCCGTATTCGGTGATGATTACGATACTCCCGACGGAACGGGCGTTCGTGATTATATTCACGTAGTAGACCTTGCCGACGGACACCTGAAAGCGCTGAGTTTTGCAGAGAAAAGAAGCGGTGTGGAAGTATTTAATTTAGGTACCTCTCAAGGCACCAGCGTATTGGAACTTGTAAAAACCTTTGAAAAAGTAAACGGTGTCAAAGTAAATTATAAAATTGCCCCCAGACGGGACGGCGATATTGCAAGCTGTTATGCAGACAATGAAAAAGCAACCTCCGTGCTTGGTTGGAAAGCAAAATACAGCATTGAAGATATGTGCCGTGACGGATGGAATTTCATTCAGAAGAGTAAAGAACAATGAACAGAAGCAAAAAATATCCAAAAAAGAAAAAGCGCTTGGGCGGAATCATTCCCCTTTTGATTCTCGTTTCCTTGGTGTTCGGCGCACTGTATCTTTTCCAATCGCCCACCGTGATCCTTGCGGAACAAAAGATGTTTTCCATTGGCGAAACTGTTATGCTCTCCGACCTCGTTCTTGAGGTAAAAGACGGCAAGCTTTTGACAGAAGATTTTAAAGTGGATTCTTCCAAAGCAGGAAGCCGCTTGGTTGCATTTACCATCAAAACACGCTTAGGTCAGAAAAAGGACGAAAGCATTACCATAGAATTCGTAGACGAAACCGCTCCTAATATTACCGCGCCGGAAAGCTTTAGCACTATGATCGGGCAAAGCATTGATCTGCTCAGCGGCGTTTCCGCCACGGATAATACGGGAGAAACCGTTGCGGTTACCGTAAAAGGAGAATATGATTTTCAAAAAGCAGGAAAATACAGTCTTTCTTTCGTAGCAAAGGATTCTTCGGGAAATCTTGCGGAAAAAGCATTCACTCTCACCGTAATCGCATCTCCCTTTGACGAAAACGGAAAAATGGTGGACGGCGTGTACTTGACGAAAAACGGTTTCACGCTTGAAATTCGCGATTCCATTGCTTATGTAGACGGCTATATGATCGTCAATAAAAGCTATTCTCTCCCCAAAGGTTTCAGCTCCACCGGCGACGGAACACGCACCCTGCGTCCCGAAGCAAGCCAAGCTTTCGCGAAGATGAAAGCCGCCGCGCCTGCGGAAATACAAAAGGAAATGTTCC
>JAZSDQ010000073.1:0-11431 GCA_045531235.1 Eubacteriales bacterium | reverse complement strand
CACCCCATTATCACAAGCGGCGGTGCTATGGTCAATGCCATTCCCGAAAAGGCTGTTTTGGAAAGCTATATCAGAGGAAAGAGCTTCGAAGCTATTTGTCAGGAAAATCAGAAGGTCAATCAGGCCCTCATCGGCGCGGCCCTCTCTCTTGGTACCAATATTGAGATCATTGATTCTCCCGGTTATGCACCTTTGAACAATGATGAAAATATGCGGCAGCTCACCGCAGATGCGGCAGCCCTTGCCATTCCGGAATACGAATTCAAGCTCACCGATCGCTTTGGCTCGGGAAGCACCGATATGGGCGATTTAAGCTGTGTAATGCCCGTAATACATCCTCACGCCGCAGGAGCTACCGGACGAAGCCACGGCAGTGACTACCGAATCGCAGACCCCGTTGCCGCTTGCGTAGGCAGCGCAAAGTTGCAGCTCGGTATGCTTTATCTTCTTCTCTCCAATGATGGAAAGCGTGCAAAAAAAGTAATTGAAGAATATAAGCCGCTGTTCCCATCTAAGGAAGCATATCTTACATTTATGGATAGCCTTTCCACCTCCGGTGACCGCATCGAATACGCCGAAGACAACACGGTTAAGATCAACATTCAATAATTGGGAGGACGTAATATGTCTATTCTGCGCATCGGTTGGAGCACCAAAGATATATCCACAAACAAGGCACTAAATATGCCAGGGCAATTTTATATGAGAATTGCCAAAGGGAGCCTAGATCCTTTGACGGTGACCTGCCTTGTGATGGAAACAAACGAGGATATTGCAATTTTCGTCAGCGGCGATTTTATCGACTGCCGCTGTTATCTTCTTGACGAGATCCGCGCCCTTGTAAAGAAGGAGAAAGCGGAAATTCCCGTGGAAAAGATCCTGATGAGCGCCACCCACACCCACACAGGCGCCTCTCACTTAAACGGCATCGGCTCTATTTCCATTACCCCCGGCGACGATTTTCCCGTGGACGATATGAAGATCGATTCTTCCGAGGAATATCGCCACGAAATTGCCCGAAAAATTGCAGATTGTATCATAGAAGCCTATGACAACAGACAGGAGGGCGGCTTTGCTTACGGCTACGGTTTCGCGGTGGTAGGCTTCCAGAGAAGAGTTGCCTTTTTTGACGATCTTTCCCTTCGCCCGGGCGTGGAAAAAAATTCTACCCACGGCGTTCACGGCAAAGTGAAAATGTACGGCAACACCGCCGATCCCATGTTCAGCCATTACGAATCAGGCGCAGATCCTTTCGTCAATTTTATGTTCACCTTTGACAAAGACGAAAACCTGACCGGTGCCATTGTAAATATCCCCTGCCCCAGCCAATGCAGTGAAAAAGAGCTGTATTACTCAGCAGACTATTGGCATCAGGTACGGGAAGTGATCCGTGAAAAATACGGCAATATCCACATTCTCCCTCAATGCGCCGCCGCTGGTGATATGGCACCCCGCCAGCTTCATTACAAGGAGGCGAAAAGTCGTCGTTACCGCTTAAAATACGGCAAGGTTTCTGAAGCGATCCTCGACAGAGACCGATATCTCGATCGCTTTGAGATTGCAGAAAGAGTTGGTACAGCCTTCGACGAGGTATATCAGTGGGCAAAACAAGAAATTATTTATTCCGCGCCCCTTACCCATCAGGTACTTAACCTTTCCCTCCCCCGCAGACCCATTGACCGTTCTGCTTATGAGGAAGCAAAGGTGGGCCTTGAGGAGGCAATGAAGGAATCTTTCGTTACCGATAAAACTCCTCAGGAAAATTTTGAATATAATTCCCGACTGATGTCCATCAGAGGCAGATACCGCAAAATCATTGCCAAATACGAGGACATACAAAAAGATCCGATGCTTCCCATGGAAACACACATAGTAGCCTTGGGCCCCATCGCTTTTGCTTCCAATCAGTTTGAACTGTTTCAGGATTATCAGCACAGACTGCAAGCAAGAAGCCCCTTTATTCAAACCTTTGTCATTCAGCTTACCGCTCAACCAAATCGGGATAACGGAAGCTACCTTCCCACAGAGCGTGCCGTAGAGGGCAGAGGATTTGGCGCCAGCATTTACGATAATCTCGTTACTCCCGAAGCGGGGCAGATCATTGTAGAAAAAACCCTTATCGCACTAAATGAAATGAAAAACAGGCAATAAAAAAAGCCGCCGTTTGGCGGCTTCTTTTATTTAAATTTCGGCAATAACACGGCACGGAAGCCCCGTGACCCCTTCATAGCGAACGGGAAAAGTTCGGGCGATGAAGCGCCCACCCTCTTGGAGTACCCGATCCAGATGGCAAAGATTTTCAATCACGAAAGTCCCCTGTTCGGCGCAATGGCGGTCGATGGGCACGTGTTCTTTTCCGCGGCGGATACCTCCGCAGTCAATGGCAATGATAGAAGTCTTCTTTTCCAGCAGTTTTTCCACAAGATCGCAGGAAAGCTGAGGGTGGGTAGAAAAATACTCTTTGGTTCCGTAAGGCACTTTATCTACAAAACCGGTATAAAAGGCTACGAACATTTCTTCTTTGATGTCCTCAAAAGGAATGTCATTTACCTCAATATCCCGATCCTTTACGGATGAAACATCAAATACAATTCCTTTACGCTCTGTGTAGGAAAGAGGAAATGTTTCCTCCATGACATCAAAATGCGTTCCCATGTGTCCTACAAGAGAGGGATTGGTGTTTTCCGCCGACTCCTTTGCCATACTTGGGGTGATTTTAAGCGTAATATCAATTAACATAGATCCTCTATCCCTATGATGCTATTTTTCAAGCAACGATTCCGCAATGCGAACGCCTTCCATGGCGTCCTTTGCATAGTAATCAGCACCGATCTGTTTCGCGTAATCCTCTGTCAATACTGCGCCGCCTACCATAGTTTTGCACCAAGGCGCTTTTTCCTTTAAAAGCTTTATGGTCTTTTCCATGGCAGGAACGGTAGTGGTCATCAGAGCGCTGAGTCCCACAAGGGGGGCTTTCAGCTCTACCGTCTTTTCGACGATCCGTTCGGAAGGAACATCCTTCCCAAGATCGACGACATCAAAGCCGTAGTTTTCCAATAAAAGCTTTACAATATTCTTTCCGATATCGTGTATATCACCATGCACGGTGGCAATAATTACCGTTCCCTTTTTGGAGCTGTTTTCCTGAGAGGACATAGCAGATTTTATTACTTCAAACGCACATTTTGCCGCTTCTGCGCTCATCAGAAGCTGAGGAAGGTACACGGTTTTATTTTCAAATCCGATTCCTACGGTATTGAGCGCGGGAATGATCTCATTTTGAATAATTTCAAGCCCTGAACGAGATAACAGAAGTTCCCCTGTGATCTCCCCTGCTTTTTCCTTCAGACCGTGCTCAATGGCATATTGTAGCTCAGAACGATATTCCTCTTCGCTCTTTTTCGTTTCCTGCGTTACCGCGGGAGAGGCAACTGTAGTAAAGCCTTCTGCCGCCGCAATATAGGATGCGCAGTTTTCATCCATTCCCTTTAGGGCTTTGAAGCTGAAATAGGTTTTCATCATATCTTGAGAGAAAGGATTCATAATGGCGGCGGAAAGGCCGTTTTCCAGAGCTAAGGCAAAAAATACACTGCCGATGGCATCTCTCGCAGGAAGACCGAAGGATACGTTGGAAACACCGAGAGAAGTGTGACAGCCAAGCTCATTTTTGATCGTTTTCAAGGCGGCTAAAGTTCCGTTTGCCGCATGGTTATCGGCACTGACAGTCAGAGCCAAGGTATCAAAAATAATGTCTTTTTTCTCAATGCCGTATTCTTTGGCAGTGGCAAGGATCTTTTCTGCGATCTTCACTCTGCCCTCGCAAGTTTTCGGGATGCCGTTTTCATCCAAAGTGAGAGCGACTACAAGGCCTCCGTACTTCTTGACCAAGGGGAACACGGCTGCCATACTTTCTTTTTTTCCGTTTACGGAATTGACCATAGCTTTTCCGTTATAGCGACGGAGCGCAGCTTCCATAGCGGAAGGAGAAGCCGTATCAATCTGCAAAGGGAGATCAACGACTGCCTGCAATTCACACACAGCTTCTTTTAAAACTTCCGCTTCGCAGATCTCGGGAAGGCCTACATTAACGTCAAGAACGTGCACGCCCTTCTCCTGCTGCTTTACGGCTTCGGAAAGGACGTAGGACATATCGTTTTCCAAAAGCGACGCCTTCAGCCGTTTTTTACCCGTGGGGTTAATACGTTCTCCAATGAGGATAGGCTCTGTGCCGAATTCCAACGCATGGGTGAAGGAGGAAACTACGGTAATATTCTTTTTTTCTACAGGCTTCGGCGAAACACCCTTTAATTTATCGTGCAATGCTTTGATGTATTCAGGCGTTGTTCCGCAGCAGCCGCCTGCTACCCGCACGCCAAGAGATACGATTTCGGAAAGCTCTGCAGAAAATTCCTCGGGGGAAACATCAAAAACGGTGTTGCCGTTTACAGATTTGGGAATGCCTGCGTTGGGCTTTAAAAGAACGGGAACCGAAGCTTTTTCCAGTAGTTTTTCAGCTACCTTGCGAAGCTTTTTCGGACCGAGAGAACAGTTGGCACCAATGGCGTCTGCTCCCATACCCTCAAGGAGAGCAACCATTGCTTCGGGAGAGGCGCCTGTCATCAATTTTCCGTCTTCTCCATAGGCGTTGGAAACGAAAACAGGCAGAGAGCTGTTTTCTTTTGCGGCAAGGAGCGCCGCTTTGGTTTCGTAGCTATCATTCATGGTTTCGATCAGTATCAGATCGACACCGTACTTTACACCAAGCTTTACCGTAGCGGAAAATACGGAAACCGCATCTTCAAAATCAAGATCACCAAGAGGCTTTAGCAGTTTTCCCGTGGGTCCAATATCGAGGGCAATAAATTTTTCTGATCGAGCGCTGCTCTTTTCGCGAGCTGCCCTGGCATTTGCTACGGCGTTTTCAACGATCTTTTCCAGTTCCTCGGCGGAAAACTTCAAAAGATTCGCACCGAAAGTATTGGTGCAAACCACATTACTGCCTGCATCATAATAAGTTTTATGGATATCGGAGATGATCTCGGGATGGGTAATATTCCATCTCTCCGGTGATTCTCCGGGCAAAAGTCCTTTCGCCTGCAAAAGAGTACCCATACCGCCATCCAAAAAGACGATATGATCCTTTAAATATTCCTGGAACGTCATAATATACCTCGGTATATGCAGTCTGCAAGATTACAGGTGCTGCATTTGTTCACTTTTTTATGATCACCGCCAAGGCCTACAACGGCGGTCACTGATTTTGAGGGGGACATTAAAAGGCTGTTATTAAGAGTCAGTCCTATTCTTTTTTCGCACTCTAAGACAGCAAAAATATCCTTTTGCGATGCCAAAGGAAGATCTCCGTAACCGGGACTGAAACGAGGAACAAGATTTGTTTTTTCTTTCTCAGAAATTTCGGAGCAAAAAGCATCGCACAAGGCTTCAATGCGTTCTGCGCCAATGGCCTGAAAAAGCACGGCCTTGGACGGAGAAAGATGACCGTATTTTGCAATCAGGCGATCCATTGCCACTCCTACCGTAGCGGCAAAGATCATTGCTTCCTTGCAATTCCGAAGATTTTTTGCAAGAGAGGAAGATCTAAACGAAACGGTGCCCAGCGTTACGGTATTTTCATGGATGGAAACAGGAACCTTGCGGTAGCACACGCGATAGCAAAGCTTTTCCGACGCTTCGTCCATGCACTCCTCCATCAGCTGCAAGATCTGCGGATCTTCCGTTTTACAGCCTGCATAGCGAAGGATCTCTTTTTTGCAAAAAGGCGGAGGTGAAAAACTTTCCGTAATTACAAAGGAATTCATTTTCCCAAAATATCCGAAAGATTGGCGCGAATCTTTTCAGCAACGTCCGGTTTATTCATGGAATACACGTGAACATTGGTAATACCGTTGGCAAACAGATCAATGATCTGATCGGTGGCATAGGCAATGCCCGCTTGCTTCATGGCATCGGGATCCGAGCCGAATTTATCCACAAGGCTTTTAAACCTTTGGGGCATAAAGGAACCGGAAAGCTTTACGGCACGCTCTACCTGATTGGCATTGGTAATGGGCATTACACCGGGAATGACGGGGACGGTGATCCCTGCCTCACGGATTTTGTAAAGGAAATTATACAGAAGATTATTATCAAAAAACATCTGCGTGGTGAGAAAATCACAGCCTGCCTCTACCTTTTCCTTAAGGTAGAAAATATCTTCCTTCTGATTTTTGCTTTCGGGGTGCACCTCGGGATAGCAGGCGCCGCCGATACAAAAATCGGCATCTGCTTCCTTAAGCTCGCGAACAAGCTGAATGGCGTGACGGTAATTCCAAGCGCTTCGGTCTGCATTCTGCATATCTGAAGGAATATCGCCGCGAAGTGCCATAACGTTCTGAATCCCTGCGGCGCGAATGTCCTTGATTCTTTGAAGGACCGTTTCCTTGGTAGAGGAAACACAGGTAAGATGCGCCACGGAAGGCACACCGTAATTCTCCTTGATCTCTTTTGCCATATCCAGCGTATATTGGCTGGTACCGCCGCCTGCACCGTAGGTAACGCTCATAAATAAGGGAGAAAGCTTTGCGATCTCTCTTGTAGCATTCTTTACGCTTTCAAAAGCAGAATCCGTTTTGGGCGGAAACACTTCAAAAGAAAGGGTCAGCGCATTTTTTCCAAGTTGGTCAATGATTTTCATTTCGTTTTCCTTCTTTTTTGGTTTATTTCATTATATAACCAAATCATAAAGGAATCAAGTACGGCTTTTGTTTTTTTCAAATTCTATAAAAAAGAGCCTCCGAAGAGGCTCTTTTTTATACCATAGTTTCAGGATCAAGGATTTTATTGATCTCGTCATCACTGAGAATATTTTCTTTTTTCAATACATCACGGACGCTCTTACCGCTCTTGATGGCGTCTTTTGCAATATCTGCAGATTTTTTATACCCGACCTTGGGGCAAATGGCAGTAATAATACCTACCGAGCCTTCCACAAGCTCGCGGCAACGCTCTTCGTTTGCAGTAATACCTACCACGCAGTTATCAGTCAAGGTCTGAACGGCACCTGTCAAAGCGATAATGGATTCAAACAATTTGTGATACAAAACCGGCTCGGCATAATTCAGTTCCAACTGACCTGCTTCTGCTGCCATGGTAATCGTAAGATCGTTTCCGATAATGGCAAACGAAGCCTGGCTCATAACCTCGGGGATCACAGGATTTACCTTACCGGGCATAATGGAAGAACCATTCTGCTTGGGAGGAAGATTGATCTCCTCAAAACCGCAACGAGGGCCGGAAGACATCAAGCGGAAGTCATTGGCCATTTTAGAGCAAGATACCGCACAAGTCTTCAATGTAGAAGAAACATAAGCAAAAGAGTCGAGATTCTGGGTTCCGTCAACAAGATCATCTGCCTTCGTAAGAGGAATACCGGAAATCTGAGCAAGTGTAGGCGCTAATGCTTTGACGTAATCGGGATTGGTATTCAGCGCTGTGCCTACGGCAGTACCGCCAAGGTTTACGGAATACATTTCGTGAAGCGCAGTCCTCATTCTTTCCAGATCACGGCTAATGGCCTTGCTGTATGCGCCGAACTCTGCGCCTAAGCGAATGGGCACGGCATCCTGCATCTGCGTTCTACCCATTTTAATAATATCGTGAAATTCCGTGGCTTTTTCCGAAAGAGCATCGCGAAGACGCTCTACCTGAATCAAAGCCTTTCTCAAAAGCTTTACGGTGGTCATTTTTGCCGCCGTGGGAATAACGTCGTTGGTAGATTGAGAACGGTTGACGTGATCGTTGGGATGAACGATAGAATAATCGCCTTTTTCGCCACCAAGGATCTCAATGGCACGATTGGCAATAACCTCGTTGGCATTCATATTTGCAGTGGTACCTGCACCGCCCTGAATGGGATCGCAAATAAACTGATCGTGAAGCTTTCCCGAAAGGATTTCATCGCAAGCCTGAATGATGGCATCGCGACGCTTTTCGTTCAGTTCGCCTACATTATAGTTGCAAATGGCACAGGTCTTTTTGATCTCTGCTAAGGAATTGATGAATTCCGGAAGCAATCTCAGACCGGTAATCTGAAAATTCTCTTGACCTCGCAAGGATTGAACACCGTAATAGGCATCCACAGGAACTTCTTTTTTACCGATGGAATCTGCTTCAATACGATACTTCATAAGGCGCCTCCCAAAATCATTTTTTATTGATCTTGTTTTGAGAATACCACGGTCAAATCATTTTGTAAATAAGATTAAATAAACTTCATCTAAATTCAAAATATTTAAATTGTATCTCTATTTTTTATAAATTATATTTATCAAATATGATTTTTCCGTTTATTATTTTAAGTTCGTTTTTCACTTTGTTTGCCATTATTTGCAAAATTTCTCCCTTTGTTGAATAAAAAAATAAAAGAGCTTTTCGGCTCTTTTATTTTTGAAAAAGCTTGCGGATCTTTTGTGTCAGGCGCTGAAAATCCATTCGGGCGATTCCATCAATGAGAATGATCTCCATTTCTTTGGCTCGTTGTCGAACGGTTGAGGAAGCGGCACGAGAAGAAAACAGCATAGGGGTTGAGAAAAAGCCTCCGTAATGTCGGGACATAGTCATAATCTCATAGAGGAAATCATTACTGGGCTCTGTATTCTTGCAGCTGGCAAGAACAGGCAGATTTTCATGCATAAGAATCAGATCAATTTCATTTCGGGGATCCGGCTGCCAATAGGGCGATGCAATACCGTTCCAATCCAATGTCACGCCAACCCTAATATCGTGAAATACCCCAGCATCATAAGCGGCAAGAGCTGCATACATTTCAAGAAGTGTTCCCGCCTTGTCATAAAGAAAAAGGGCCGAGCGGTCAACAAAAAGATCAAAAAGCATATACTCTTTTCCGTTTTCAATAAGGCGGCGCTCGTTCCCTGCAATCTTAGCTGCCTGCAAACGGCGGTACACGCGGAAAAACAATTCCCGATGGCCCGGCTTCTGATCAATTCTCTTTTCTTTGACAGAAGCATTTCTTGACTGAAGAGAACAGAAGGTATTCCAATCCTTCAGACAGGGCTTCACTGCACTCCAGAGGCGAAGAATCTCCTCCCGCATAGGGCTATAGCTGAAATTGTATTGAGGCGCGGAAATGGGCGGTGTTCCACTAAGGCTGAGAAGCTGAGGGGCAGAAAGATAATACGGGAAGCAGTCATTCTTTTCAAAACTTGCAGGGTGGCGGTAAAGGAGTTCTCCTTTTTTTACATCATACTGATGAAGAAAAACCTTACCTTTTTCTGCTCTCTCCTGCCAAATGCCTGCTGCGGCAATAAAGCTTTCATTGCCTCCTGTAATATCAACTTCGTAAATATGGTTAGGTAAAATGCGTGGAAAGATATTCAAAATAGAGGGAATATCCAATTTCCCAAGAACACGAAAAGCGGGGCGGACTCCAAGGATCTCTTCCACCACATCAGATAAATTCTGTCGGTCTCTTTCCGTAGGAGCCGTTTTACCTTTTAATACGTAAAACAGGATCTCATCGTAACGCTCTTTTAAAAGAGATATGAGATTTTCCGGTGTTCTTCCCGAATAAAACTCAATCAGTACCCGCTTCATACCGCTTTTCCTTTCCTTTTTCTGATTTTATTATATCGGTTGATCACTTCTTTGTCAAATCAAACGAATAAAAGCCAGAATCCTTATTGGTAAATTTCAACAAAAATTTCCGTGAAAATGCATATAATTTTATTTTTATTCAAAAACAAGCATATCAATTGTATATTTTTTAACGGTTATTCATTCTTTTGACTAAAAAATACATGAAATATTTTTTTTGCAGCGAAAAAGCAATTGTTTTTCAGCTGTTTTTGAACGAAATTTTTTTATTGTCAACTTCCCTCTCTTTTTTGCACAAAAAGAGCGGAAAACCAAGATTTTCCCCCTCTTGCAATTTGCTTTTTCCGTGGCTATACTGTTGTAACATCAAACAAGGAGAAAAGAAAATGGCAAAGAAAAAGCGGAGCGTATTGTTCCGCAGGACCCGAAAATTTCGCGATGCTTTTTATCGTTATTCCATGATAAAAAAGAACGATCATATATCTATCTCCATAGAGGAAATCAAGGATGAAAAAACAAGCTATAAGAGCATGATCACAGATCCGGAATATTCGGAAACAGTTTGTATGGCTTTTATCACGATTTTGGCTGATACGCTTACCTTTCCGGAACAATTACAAGAGATATACGAAGAAAACGATCTAAACGAGCTACCTCTTGAATAACAGTTTCATTTGTGATATATTGATACGGAAAGGGAGTGAACAAATGGAACGGCTTTACAATGAAGATTTTGACGAAATGTTTTCCATTATGGAAGAAGCCTTTCCGAAAAACGAATACCGCGGCAGAGAAAAACAAAAAGCGCTTTTATCCCTTCCTGAATATGAGCTGTACGGAGAAAAAATTCACGGAAAGCTAGCAGGCTTTCTTGCTATTTGGGATTTGGGCAAAATAACCTTTATTGAACATTTTGCCGTAAGGCATAATTTGAGGGGAAAAGGTCTGGGAAAAGAAATGCTTTCCCGTCTTTTTCACGAAAAGAAAGGTCCTTTTTGTCTGGAAGTAGAGCTTCCGGAAAACGAAACAGCAACGAAGCGCATTGCTTTTTACGAAAGGATGGGGCTTTATTTTTACGATTATCCTTATATGCAGCCTTCCATGGATGAAGGGCGAGATCCCATTCCCTTGAGGATCATGACCGATTCCCCCGACCTTTCCAAAGAAGATTTTGATAATATAAGAGATCTTTTGTACAAAAAAGTGTATAAGGTAATATAAAAAGGACTTGCCGAAGCAAGTCCTTTTTTCATGATCGATCTTTATGCGTTCTCTACGGTTCCTGTACGAACGGCTTCAAAATCTTCCTCGATCTCCTTGGAGGGAGCCTTGGTAAGAAGAGAAACCACAACGATGCAAAGGGAAGAGAAGATAAATGCAGGGAGAAGCTCGTAGATGGCAAACACGCCGCCGATTTGGGAGATGGCAAGCTTCCAAAGGAATACCATGCCTGCGCCCCCCACCATACCTGCAATGGCGCCTGCCTTATTAATGCGCTTCCAGAACAGAGAGAAGATCATCAAAGGACCGAAGGTTGCGCCGAAGCCTGCCCAGGCAAAGGATACAATCTGGAAAATGACGCTGTCTTCATCCAAAGCGATCACAACACCAATGAGAGCGAGAACGAGAAGAGTGATACGGGTAACGAGCATTACCTGTTTATCGGTAGCATTCTTTTTGCAAACACCCTGGAAAATATTTTTTGCAAAAGCAGATGCCGCAATAAGAAGATAAGAGTCGGAAGAAGAAATGGTAGCTGCGAGAATACCTGCCATAACAAAACCTGCAAGGATAGGAGGCAAGAAGCTCGTTGAGAGGG
>JAZSDQ010000070.1:0-10018 GCA_045531235.1 Eubacteriales bacterium | reverse complement strand
GGGAGGGATCAAAGCTTGAATAAACAGGAATTCCGCTTTCTTCCAGCTTTTGGGTCAGATCACTTAAGGTAGCGTCGTATCCTGCCACGTCGTGGCCGTTTTTCTTTGCCGCAAGAGCAAGGGAGGACATACTGATTCCGCCGATGCCCAAAAAGAAAATTTTTGTATTTTTCTTCAAAAATAATAATTTATTCATATCAAACCCCGCAAATTTCACCTAAAATTCACAAAACCCCGTTAAAATGAAGATGTTATCACGAAAAACCAATCTTGCTGAATAAAAGGAGATTTTAAATTATGAAAATTACCGATGTAAAAATCAGAAAACTTTTTTCCGAAGGTCCTATGCTTGCCATTGCAAGTCTGACCCTGGACGATGTGTTCGTAGTGCACGATGTTAAGGTTATTTTTGCCAACGACCGTCATTTCATCGTAATGCCCAGCCGCAAAAATGCCGACGGAACCTACCGCGACATTGCCCATCCTATCACCGCCGCATTCCGTGCGGAGGTGGAGAGTGCCGTTCTCCGCGCTTTTGAAGAAGCAAAAGAGACGATGCCTACTGAGGAAGCATAAAAATATTATACTCTGAAAAACAGCTTTTTGCAACACCTCCCGATGTTTTGGGAGGTGTTTGTTTTCCTTGGTTGACGAAATGTGCTTTTTTTCGTATAATACCAGAAGAATATAGTTTGAAAGGAATCGTACCGTTTTGAAATTTGAGAATATAAAACGCTTCCTGCCCGAAAAGAAAACCACGCGGCTATTGATCGCTACCTTGCTCTTGACCGTTGGAGTTTATTTTGCTTTTCCTGAGAAGGAAATGATTGCTACCCTCCCGTTTCCCTTCGTTTTTTCTCTTTTGGCATATCTTTGTTACCCTTCGTGGTTGTTTTCCGTGGGTCTCGGCTTTGCCATTCCTTTGTTTTACGGAAAAATGGCAGGTCTCGGCGTATTTTTTCCTTTTGCTTTGTATTCTTCTTTTTGTGCGGCGTGCGCAGTTTTGGTCGTAGCGGGACTGAAAAAAGTTCTGGCAAAGAAATATGCTTTTTTGGCACTTTGCATTCCTTTTCTTGTGCTTGGGCTGATTGCCCCTCTTTGGCTTGTAGGCACGGCTTCGGATCGCAGTAAAGCGGAAGAGGACGTCAAGGAATATCTGGAAACGAAGTATCCCGATCAAGAGTTTAGCGATCTTGTGGTTTACTATGACTGTCGGGAAAAAGGGTATTTGGCCACCGCATATTACGATTTTAACGGCAATCGTCTGGATTCTTCTCTGTTTTATGAAAACGGAGAGATCGAAGATGGTTTTCTGGATGACTTTTCCTCTTGGATGCAGGAAGAAAGAAAATCGGAACTGATTGCCATATTGAAAGAAGGCACCAATGAAATCCGAGTGGATTCCGATTCGTTGACGGAGGATCCCAAGGAAATGACCTTCCGCGGAAGCTTTGGCTCGGTACAAAAGGAAATGTACCCCTATATGTGCTTTGCTGTCACTTTTCG
Organism: Eubacteriales bacterium; assembly: GCA_045531235.1. GTDB lineage: Bacteria > Bacillota > Clostridia > Oscillospirales > SIG627 > RGIG5579. The sequence goes on along the minus strand of JAZSDQ010000070.1, from coordinate 8,512 downwards.
CGAAGAAAAACCGGATCGGGAAAGCTTTGCTGTCGCTTGCAAAGAGGCAGTGGAACGATTGAAAAAAGCAGATTTCACTTATGGAGAGATCGTGTTTGAGGGCTTGGATGTAGGCAGGGTTGCCTTGACTTGCAAAACCACGCCGGAAACGGCTGTGGAGGATATTTTATCTCTCATTCGTTATCACAAATAACAAAAGACCGCTTCGGCGGTCTTTTTTCTTTTTTTCGGTCATACAGTGAAAAAAAGGAGATAATTATGGGACCGAAAAAAAGAAGCAAAGAATTTCAAAAGCGCTATCACCGCTATGAGATCCTGTTTTATATATTTGCCGCCGCGTTTTTTCTCGCAGCTGTGGGAGAATTTTTCTTTTTCAAAGAGTCGGGAAGGATTCTCTGGGGGAAAACGGAAACCCTCTCCTTGTTTTATCGGCTTTTCCCCTTAGAGGCTCTTTTTTTTCTTATGACATTTCTTTTGGGCATTACGGTTTATTCTACGGCTTTTTCTCTTGTAAGCGTATCGGCAAGGGGCTTTTTCTCTGCCTATATTCTTTCTTCGGCTTTTCACTTTGAAAGTGCGGCAGATGCTTTTTTGTTTTTGCTGGTCCTTTTATATCTTTTAGCTTCGTCATGTCTTTACGCTTGCTACTGCGCATTTGCTGGCTCCGTTTCCTTGCGCCTTTTTTCCGACGGATTCACGGGAGATCCCATTCGTGAAGAGGAGAGAATATTCGGCGGAACTTTGTTTTGCTCTACCTTATTTCAGAATCGGGTAAATCTCCGCTTTCTGTCGTCGTATGTATTGATATTTCTTGCATTTTTTATCATCAGCGCCATATCTACTTTATCGTATGCATTTTTAAGAAGCTTGTTTTTTTAAAACGGAGCGTATTCTTTTTGTAAAATTTTCGTTTTTCCTTGTCAAGTGAAAGGTTTTATTGTAAAATAAAAGGGAAGTAAAAGGGAAAGGTGTTTTTTGGAATGCAAGAGATTGAAGCTTTTTTGCAGAATAAGAGCGTGGCATTAAACTCCCGCGAGTCGTATCGTCGCGATTTGACTGCGCTGAAAAGTTATTTCGGCGTCAAAAAACTTGTGCAACTGAAAAAAGAAGACTTAGAAGCTTATTTTTCCGGTCTTACCAAAAAGCTTTCTCCCTCCTCTTTAACCAGAAGGATCAGCGTGGTCCGTTCGTTTTACCGCTATTTTTGCAAAGAGGGGACTATTAAAAAAAGCCCTATGGATGGAATTCTTGCAGGAAATTTCAAAGGAAAAAAGAGGGAAAGCCTGACTGCAGAGGAATTGGAGGCGTTGACACGTCTGCCTGCTGCCGGACTGAGGGGAAGACGGGATCAAGCAATGCTCTTTCTTCTTTGTGAAACGGGTCTTCGGGTTTCCGAAATGATCCAGCTGGACCGAAGCAGCCTTGTTCTTGAAAGCGGAATTCTTTCCTGCGGAAAGGGAAAACGGAGTCGGCAGATCCTGTTATCTCCTGCCCTTTGCGATACTTTGCGTTCATATCTTGCCGTTGCTTGCTTGTATGTCGAAGGCGAAAACGCGCCTATGTTTATTACCGCCGCAGGCAAGCGTATCACCAGACAAGGCTTCTGGAAGAATATGAAAGAACACGCGGTTGCCATGGGTGTGGAAAAACACATCAGCCCTCAGACACTTCGCCGATCTCTGGCGCAGAAAATGATGAGGGAAGGCAAAAAGAAGGATGAGATCCGTCGCCTTTTGGGCAATGCGGATACCGCTTCCTTAAGAAATTACGAAACCAAGGAAAAAGGAAAATAAAATGGGACTGTTTAACCGATATCTGAATCCCGGAAAGGGGATTCGGAAAGAAGATATTGAGAAAAAATTCGGCTTTCGTCGCTTTTTCTCCGTGTTTGCCGATAAATTCTGGAAATTGGTATCACTGAATCTTCTGTTCTTTTTGATCAATCTTCCCTTGCTTGGAATTTTTGCTTATTTTGCAGGGGTGGGTGGAGAACCTTTTATGGCTCCTACCAGTGTTTTGCATGCGCCTCTGTACGGCGTAACGCTTCACGGCTCCAACCCCGCCTTTCAGGCATTGAGCGGCGTGGTGGGAATTCATGTGGAGCACAGCGTGCCTACGCTTACCACCAATATTCTTTTGGGGATCGGTCTTTTGTCCCTTTTGACCTTTGGCCTGTCTTCTTCCGCAATGACATATATTCAGCGGAATTTTGTCAAGGGAACTCCCGTGGATCTGGGAGAAGATTTCTTCTATTGCATCAAAAAGAATTGGAGGCAGTCCATTCTCCTCGGCCTTGTGGATCTGGTTGCGATTTTTATCATTTGCTACGATCTGATCAGCTATCTCTACGTCACTGCAAGTTTTGGATTTTTGCTTCTTCGCTATGCTACGCTGTTTATTTCCGTATTGTATCTTCTGATGCGCCCGTTTATGTATTTGATCAGCGTTACCTTTGATTTGAAGCTCGGTAAGATCATCAAGAATTCCTGTATTCTTGTGGCTGCAGGGATCGGAAGGAACCTTTTTTGCGGCATCCTTTCTTTGCTGGTTTTGATTTTGAACGTTATTGTTTTCAATTTCATTCCGTCGCTAGGCGTAGCAATGCTCTTCATTTTTACCGTATCCATTGCATGGTTCTTCCAGGTCTATGGCGCATGGCCTGTAGTGAAAAAGCACATGATCGATCCTTTTTACGAGGAAACCACAGTTCCCGTGGATGAAACGGAGGCCGTTTTTCAAGATCGAGGATAAAAAAATACCCGAGATAAACTCTCGGGTATTTTTCTTTTATAGTCCTAATTTTGGGTACAGCGCTTTTTGAAGCGTTTCCAGAGCCTTTTGGGCTTTTTCTTCGTTTTCTTCACGAATGCAGTAGTAGAATTTTATTTTAGGCTCGGTGCCGGAGGGACGGGCTGCCACCCAGCTGCCGTCAGCAAAATGGAATTTCAGTACGTTGGCGCGGGGAAGAGTTCCAACGCCTTTTGAAAAGTCGAGAGATTCCTTTACATTGGGGAGAATATCTTTTTCATTTCTCAGAGTTTCCATCATAGCGGCAATCTTTTCCAATCCTTCTTTCCCTTGCAAGGTAAAAGATTCTACGCGGTCAAGGAAATAGCCGTGTTCTTTGTAAAGATCGGAGAGGGCATCGGCAAGGCTCTTCCCCCGGGCTTTATGGTAGGCTGCCATCTCTGCAATGAGTAGGGACGCAACCGGAGCATCCTTATCTCTGGCGTGAGTTCCTGCAAGATAGCCATAGCTTTCTTCATAGCCTAAAACAAAGTGGTGTGCGGTAGCAGAGTCTTTTTTCTGTTCTTCTTCAAACAGGGAGATCTGCTCTCCGATAAATTTAAAGCCGGTGAGCACAAGGCGGACTTCCACGCCCATCTTTTCTGCGATGGCCTTGCCCATTTCTCCCGTAACAATGGTGGTGATCACTACGGGATTTGTGCCAAGAACGGTTTTCGTTTTCAACAGAAAATCCACAAGGAGCGCTCCCACCTGGTTTCCCGTAAGGAGTACCATTTCTCCGTTTTTCCGTGCGGCAACGCCTACGCGGTCTGCATCGGGATCGGTACCGATGACAAGATCTGCTCCCACCTTGTCGGCAAGGGCAATTCCCCTAGCCAGAGCGCCTCTTTCTTCAGGGTTGGGGCTTTTTACCGTGGGAAAATTGCCATCAGGCATTTCCTGCTCTTTTACCACGAAAACCTTTTCAAAGCCGTCCTTTTTCAAAACGGAGAGAACGGGCTTTCTTCCCGAGCCGTGGATGGGGGTGTATACGAGGGAAAGCTCTTTTTTCATATTGCTGTCTTTTATTGTGGATTGAGTTAAAATAGTATCGGTATACGTTTCCAGCAAGTCATCGCCCAGGAAGGTGATAAGCGTATCGTTTCCTTTTTCGGGTACGGTGGAAAAATCGGTAATGGCAAGAATGTTTTTCAGCACTTCATCTGCCGCTTCCACGCCGAGCTGACAGCCGAGATCGTCGTATGCCTTGTAGCCGTTATAGGCAGGGGGATTGTGGCTTGCAGTGAGCACAACGCCGGAAACACAAGCCAAATGCCGAATGGCAAAGGATACCACGGGAGTGGGAACGGGCTGATCAAAAAGGTATACGGGAATTCCCATTGCCGTAAATACTTCTGCCGCGCGGCGGGAAAGGGTATCGGACTGATTTCTGGTATCAAAGCCGATGACGACACCTTTTTCTTTTGCATGAGGGAATTTTTCAAGAAGAAATTGGGCAAGGCCAAGTGTGGCTCTTCCCACGGTATATGCATTCATTCGGTTGGTACCTGCGCCCATAATGCCTCTCAGGCCTGCCGTGCCGAATTCCAGATCTTTATAGAAGCGGTCCTCAATCTCTTTTTCGTCGGTTAAAGTAAGAAGCTCTTTTTTTGTTTCCCGGTCAAAAAAGGGGTCTTCGCACCAAGAAGTGTATGCTTTTTTATAATCTTTCATAAAAACCTCCATTATGGATTGTAATTGTATTATACCCTGTTTTTCCCTTTCGGTCAACTGCCGTGCACTTGACAAAAAAATTCAGCAATGCTATAATACAAAAAAAGATCGAAAGGAGATGGTGTACCCGAATGGATACGGATAGTCCCAGTTATGCAAATTCCGGCGAAGTTCCTTTGCAAAGAATCATATTGAAGTGTTGATACGGCATTTCCTGTCCGTTTTTTTGTGGACGGGTGATGTCTTTTTGTTTTGCTTTTTTATGATTTTATGATTTTTTGAAAAGGAGTTAATTAAATGGATATTGTCGGACCTATATTATTACAGATCGTACTTATTTTTTTGAATGCAGTTTTTGCAATGGCGGAGATTGCGGTTATCAGCATGAGCGAAGCAAAGCTTCAGAAGCTGGAGTCTGAGGGAGATAAACGTGCTCGCAGGCTGGTAAAGCTCAAGGGCGAACCTGCAAAATTTTTGGCTACCATTCAGGTTGCTATTACGCTTTCCGGATTCTTAGGCTCTGCTTTTGCCGCAGAAAACTTCTCCGGTTATTTCGTTTCGTTTTTTGAAGCGCATTTTCCTTCAGTCAGTCCTTCCGTGGTGGAAAGTTGCTCTGTTGTGGTGATTACCCTCATTCTTTCGTACTTATCTCTTATTTTCGGTGAGCTTGTTCCCAAGAGAATCGCTATGAGAAAAACCGAGAGCACTGCTTTGGGCCTTTCTGCTACGGTTTACGGTGTATCCCGAGTTTTTGCGCCTATCGTGTGGTTTCTTACTGCATCTACCAACGGTGTACTTCGCCTTTTGGGAATTGATCCCAATGCTGACGATGAAGAGGTCAGCGAGGAAGATATTCTTATGATGGCAGAGGTTGGTAGCGAAAAGGGTGTCATTGAAGAAGAGGAACGGGAAATGATCGAAAACATTTTTGAATTTGATGATATGACCGTTGGCGCCATTGCAGTACACCGTACCGATGTAACCCTTCTCTGGATGGAAGAAAGCGAAGAAGAGTGGGATGCTATCATTCGTGGCAGCCGCTTTACCGTATATCCCATTTGCGATGGCAGCATTGATAATATTATCGGTGTTCTCGATACCAAGGATTATTTCCGTTTGGAGGAAAGAAGCCGTAGGACCGTTATGGAAAAGGCGGTGCGCAGCCCTTATTTTGTTCCCGAGGGAGCAAAAGCGGATATCACCTTCCGTAATATGAAGAAAAACCGCGTTTCCTTTGCGGTGGTTTTGGATGAATACGCTGGATTTTCCGGTATCATTTCTATCAAGGACCTCATTGAACAGATCGTTGGTGATATTGTGGATGAAGATGAGGAGTGCGAAGAAGAGCAGGAAATTACCCGTCTTGGTGAAAGACAGTGGCGCATTTCCGGCGGTGCAAGCCTTGCCGTGATTGCCAAGGAATTGGAAGCGGAATTCCCCGATGATTATGAAACCTTCAGCGGCTTTATTCTAAGCCTTTACGGTGCCGTTCCCGAAGACGGAAGTGAATTTTCCGTGGAATACGAGGGAATGGAGATCTGCGCAGTGGACGTGCAGGAGCACCAGGTTACCTACGCTGTCATTACCCTTCCCGAAAAACAGGAAGAAGAGGACGACGAATAAAATATGAAATGAAAATCAGCGCTTCGGCGCTGATTTTTTTATGATGAGGAAACTTCTTCCGTTTTGTTTCATAAACTAAAAAAGAAATAAGATAAGGGAGGATACAAAATGGAATTTGACCGTGATTTTTTTGAAGGGATCAAAAAGATGGATGACAGCGCTCTTTCCGATACCATCAAAGCCATTGCTGTAGGCATGGGAGTGGATCAAGGCCTTGTACAGCACTATCTGCAAGATATGAGTAAAGTGAAGGAGGCAGTTGCAGGGCTGGATCAGGAATCTTTTGATAAGATCCGCAGCGTTTTGGGAGAAGAAAAGGCAAATGAAGTTATGGAAAACCTTCGTTCCCAAATGAAAGGGGATTAAATGGATAGCTTTTCCGATAAGCTGAAAACCGTGCTGAATGATCCGGAGAGTATGGCAAAGATTGCAGAATTGGCGAAGAATTTTGCCGGCGGAAAGACCGGCTCTGCTACGGAAATGCCCATTCAAAATGATGTGCCTGAAAAAACAGAAGACGTACCGACGCCTGTTGCTGCGCTTCCCGAGGCTGAAACGTCAGGATTTTCCGGCGCATTTGACCTCATTCGTTCTCCTGCCATTTCCGAAGCGCTGAAGCTTTTGCAAAACGGAAGCAGAGAACGGGTGGCGCTGCTTCAGGCAATGCGCCCTTTCGTTCGGGAAGAGAAAAAAGACAAGCTGGATAAGATCATTCAGACGATGAAAACGCTGGATCTGATCACTTCGGCGCAAAAGCTGATTTAGAAGGAGAGAGAAGATGTATTCAGGACCTTTGAATAAAACCGTTTTTCGTCCCGATGAAAGCCATTACCGTCACGCCGAGGAAAGAGAAGCTTTGGCACAAAAGCTTAGACAGGGTCGCTTGGGAGAGGAGACCTTGCCTTTCCCCAAAGAGGAAAAGCCGAAAAAAGAGAATATGAATCTGTCAAAGCTTTTGGAGATGATCTCCCCCGAGGACTCTGCTCTCGTTGCACTGATCGTGTTTCTTCTTTGCGATAACACCAATAACGATGTGGTGCTCCTGGGAATTCTATTGTACGTATTGCTATCCAAATAAAAGAAAGCTCCTTTTCAGGGGCTTTTTTATTTAGAGAAAACTTGCTTTTTTTGCCGCCTTGGTGTATAAATAGGGAAGATGAAAAGTCGGAGGAAGCTCGTGAAAAATAAAAAACTTCTGGGAAACGCTCTTCTGTTTCTCACTGCCATGATCTGGGGTACCGCTTTCGTGGGGCAAAGGGTAGGGATGGAGAGCATTGAGCCGATTACGTTTAATGCGGCAAGAATGACGCTCTCTGCCGTAATGATCGGTGTCCTGGCCATTCTTTTGGCAAAAAGAAAAAAAGATCTTCCCGCTTCCGCGGAAGAAACAAAAAAATATTGGAAAAACACGGTTGTTGGCGGCGTTTTCTGTGGGATCTTTCTTGGGGCGGCAAGTATTTTTCAGCAAATGGGCCTGGTTTATACCACAGCGGGAAAAGCAGGCTTTATTACAGCGATGTATATGCTTTTCGTTCCCATCATTCATTTTCTCCTGTTTCGCAAAAAGAATTCTCTTTTCGTATGGCTGGCCGTTTTGATGGGTCTTGCGGGGATGTATCTTCTCTGCGTGACGGAAAAGCTAAGCCTTACCTTCGGTGACGGTTTGGTGCTTGTATGCGCCGTTCTTTTCAGCGGTCATATTCTTTGTTGTGATCATTTTGCGCCCTTGGGAGACGCTATCAGCATTTCTGCCGTTCAGTTTCTTACGGCGTCGGTGATCTCTTGGATCTTTGCATTCCTTACGGAAACCCCTACCGCGGAAAAAATTCTTTCTGCGGTGATCCCCATTCTTTATTGCGGCGTTATGTCCGGCGGTATTGGATACACCTTGCAGATCGTTGCGCAAAAATATACCGACCCCACCATTGCATCTCTTTTGATGAGTCTGGAATCGGTTTTTGCCGTGTTGGCAGGCGTATTCCTTTTGAATGAAAAAATGTCAACGAGAGAAATTTTCGGATGCATCGTAATGTTTGCCGCCATTGTTTTGGTACAGATCCCTTTCCCCCAAAAGAAAAAATAAAACAGCGCCTTTTGGCGCTGTTTTTTAATAGCATTTTTTGCAGGCGGTAAAGCCTCTTTCCTCGGCAACGGAAAGCTTGACGTGATCGGGATCGATCATGCCGCTGCAGCTTTTTTTGCTGTGGTATTTCTTTCCGCCTTTGGTGGGGATCCACACCATTTCTTCAATGATTTCATATCTTTCTAAATCAAAATCAATCGTGCTTTTAAAAGAGGGGGTGTCGTGTTCATAACAAAAAAATTTATTGTTTTCCGTACAAAATGGGATTAGAAATAGAAATAATAAAAGAAAAAGGACAGTGATTATGCAGAGAAAAGTTTTCTTCATATTAGCTCTACCTCCCTT
>JAZSDQ010000004.1:0-12073 GCA_045531235.1 Eubacteriales bacterium | reverse complement strand
GTGCTGTCCAAGCAAGAGGACAAACAACGTTTACATTGATGCCGTCCTTTGCCCATTCGGTTGCAGCCACACGGCTAAGTCCGCGGATTCCTTCTTTTGCGGCAGCATAAGCACACTGCCCGTAGTTACCGAACAGACCGGCTCCGGAAGCAAAGTTGATGACGCTTCCCTTGGCTTTGGCAAGATGAGGATAAGCGGCCTGCATATAATAAAATGCAGCGTAAAGGCCGGAATACAGAGCAAGATCAAATTGCTCCTGTGTGTGGTCGGCAAGAGTAACACCGGAAGCCGATGCCTGCGCGTTATTGATAAGAACATCAAGGCTGCCAAAGGTTTCAACCGTCTTTGCAACGACACTCTCGGCAATTGCCTTGTTATCTGCGCCTGCAGAAATGTCTCCCTGCAAAGGAAGCACCTTAATGCCGAATTTCTGTTCCAATTCCTGCTTAGCATCTTCCAGTTTTTTAACATTTCTACCTGTAATAACGATATTGGCACCCTCTTTTGCATAGGCAATAGCAATACCGTAGCCAATGGAACCGGCAGTACCGTCTTTCAGTACAGCTCTGCCGCCGCCGGTAATCAATACAGTTTTTCCTTCAAAAAATCCCATAGAAATACCTCCAAATAGTTTCTTTTATTGAATGCCGGGATTACGGGGAATAATGATAGCCGCAATAATATACGCGAGTATACCGCTTCCTCCCATCAATGAGAAGATAACCCAGGCCAGACGGATCAACGTAGGATCAAGATTAAGATACTCAGCAATACCTGCGCATACACCATCAAGTTTTTTATCGGTTGCGGATTTGTAAAGTCTTTTTCCCATATGTTTCTCCAAATTTTTTCTAAATTGTAACACAAATCGTGAACATTGTCAATTTAAAAAGCCTTTATTTTCTCGAAAATAAAGGCTTTTTCATAATCATTTTTGCTCGGAAGCCATTCGCTTTTCAAGAATGGTTTCACAAATTTCAAGATCCTCCGGCGAATTAATTCCGCGCAGATCATCTCCGTCTTTTGTAAAATAGGTATCCACCTTCATACCTCGCTGTACCATAAGCTCAGGAACCTCGGTAACATAATACTCCTGCTGCACATTGCTACATCCTACCTGAGGCAAGACTTCAAAGAGAGATTTGCTGTTAAACACCATAACACCGGAAAAGAGTTCTTTGATCTCGGATTCCTCGGGAGTACAGTCTTTACCTTCCACAATTTTGGCAAAATGACCGTTTTCATCACGCACGATTCTCGCCCACATGGTAAGATTGGGATTTTCGGCAGTCATCATCGTACAATCAGCACCGTTCTTACTATGCTGAAGGCACATTGCTTCCATTTCTTCGCGACGGAAGAGGGGCATATCTCCAAAAGTAACAAGTACACTGCCGTCAAAATCTCTGAAAGACTCATAACATTCCATAACAGCGTGGCCTGTACCAAGCTGCTGTTTTTGTTCTACATAATGGCACTCGCTACCGAAATGTTCAATGATCTTCTCTTTCCCATAGCCTACGACAATGTAGATATTTTTCTTATCAATAAAATCTAAATTCTCCAAAACGATCTCAAGCATCGGTCTGTTTCCCACGGGAAACATCGCTTTCGGTAGATCACCGCTCAGCTTTTGAAGGCGGCGTCCCTTCCCTGCTGCAGGTATGATTGCTCTGATCGTTTTCATAGTTATACTTCCTTAGTTAGAAAATTAAAAAGTAATCTTTGCTTTCAGCCCCAATTCGCCGTAGATCTTCGAAAGGATCTGCTTGATCTCAGGCAATTTTTTCTCCATATCTTCCAAGAGCTTCAACTGTGTTCTCGCCCTGTCAAGGTTTTGTCCGGGATAATAAATATTATAGTAAATGTCACCGTTGATATGATCCATCAAGAAGCGAATTCCGTCTTCTGCAGTAATAACTAGTGAGGCATACGGGAGAAGCTCCAACTCCTCTTTTGTCAGAATATCACCACAAGCTTCCAAATATCCGCGAGCATATTTTTCATACAGGTTCAGATCGCAAGATACCTTGCTCAGATCTTTTTCATCGTCTTTGGCAGTATTGGTGCCGATTCTCATACTATCGCCGAAATCATAAAGAGGCGAGGACGGCATTACCGTATCCAAGTCAATAATAGCCACAGGCAAATGTGTATCTTTATCGAAAAGAATATTATTCAGGTTGCTGTCGTTGTGGCAAACACGAGTGGGGATCCGTCCTTCTTCAAGGGCTGAGCTGATGATTCCGAATTTATCGGAACGCTCTCGAATAAATGCGATCTCCGATACAACATTCTTTACTCGGCCTTTACGATCATGAAGAATAGCATCTTCCAAATCACAGTAACGGCTTGCCGTGTTGTGAAAATTAGGAATAACCTCGTTTACAAGGCTGATATCAACGCTGCTCATTTCCTTGATAAAGCGGCCAAAAGATACACCTGCGTAATAAAAAGTATCAGGACTTTCAGGAATATCCATAGAAAATACGTGGTCAAAATACGTCAGCATACGCCAATAACCGGATGCATCCTTTAGATATAAAGAGCCATCTTTTAGGTGGCGAACCGTCTGAACCGTACCTCGGCTGTGACTGCCGGGAAGCCGAAGATTCTTATGAAGATGACTGGTAGTAAGCTTGTAATTTTCCATCAAAGCTTCTACGTTGGGAAAAACGTTGGTATTGATGCGCTGTAAGAGGTACTTGTGCACATTTCCCGACTCCGATAACGTGGTGACCTTATAGGTCCGATTAATATACCCTTTATTGATCTGCTCGATCTCGGTAATTTCACCGTGAATCTCAAATTGATCGATGATGCTTTGAAGCTCATTGATGGGAGCGCTGATGGAATTTACAGCATTAGGCGTGGACTGCACAACGGCACCCGGTTTTTTAGAAGAAAAATCAACGCGCGCAAAAGCTGAAAGCAGTCTTTTTGCCACACCCGAATACTTTTTTCCAGATCTTGCAAAGCGATACATATAACAATAAACAAAGCGTATTAACAAGCTAAGGACTGTGTACAAGCCGGCAAAAAGCACCATTACGGCAAGGGGGATATGTATCGTTACATAAACATTACCAACAAAAAGATCAAACAGAATCAAAGAAACAGAACCGAGAAAATCGGCTAATATCTCGCGGGAGAACGTATACATCTGCCCATAACGAAGAATACATTTATAACATTCAAAAATCAGGCGAAAACCGAAGAAGAAAACGTAACCGGAAAACAAATAACAATACATAGCGGGTACGGATACCGTCACTCCGTTCATTGGAAACAGTACGAAACTCACAAACCAGCATGCAAGATAAAGAATCGTATCGTAGAAAACCAACATCCACCGAATTCTGTTGCGGCGGTATAACTCAGGAGAAATGCCATTATTTACATTTGTGTTTCTAACATCATTTGCTTTGGCCACTTCATCACCTATTTATCAAATCAATTGAATTGAATGGCTTTTTAAACACAAAACCACTCTAATTTTAGTTATTTTATCACATTATTTGTTAAAAATCAAGTTTTTTTCATATTTTTTTCACAATTTGTTGATTTTTTATTATGGTACCGTATAATAGAAAAAGTAGATTAAATTCCATTTCCTTCCGATATTACCAAAAGGTTTCGGTTGCGAATTTTCCTTTTTTGCTTATACTGTAATAAGTAGAGAAAGACGAGGGAACGCTATTGAAACTATATCGAATGGGTGAAAACGAGATCCGCATACATTTAACCGAAAAAGATCTAAATGATTACGAGATCACGCCAAAAGAGTTTGATTACGACAGTACAAAAGGGAGACGTGTGATTTGGGAGCTGTTTGATCGTGCGAAAGAAGAAACGGGTTTTGACGCCGCCAAAGACAGAGTTTACATACAGCTATATCCAAAAAACGATGGAAGCATAGAACTTTTTGTTACAAAATTAGAAAAAGAAGCGGAAGATCAGGACTTTTTTATTTTTTCAGATACCGATTCCTTTTTAGAAGCGCTCTCTTTGTTTAAAGATTATGAAGAGGATGCCGTATTTTATCAGTTAAAAGGGAAAGAACAGTTTTTTGCTTTGGTTGCTTCTCACAAAATGCCCCCGGAGATCAGCGAATTCGGAAAGAAGATCAATCTACCGTCTAAAACTTTTATTCATTCTAAATGCAAAAGAATTTTTTATAAAAAAGCAAATACCAATACATAAAGGAAAAAATATATGGATAAAAACCAACGCCTAAATGAAGTAGAAAAAGAAGTCGCAATTTGTAAAAAATGCTCACTCTGTAATACGAGGACCCATACGGTCTTTGGCAGAGGGAGTGAAAACGCACGCATTCTCTTTATCGGTGAAGCTCCCGGAGAAAGCGAGGATCGCGAAGGAAAGCCCTTCGTTGGTGCAGCGGGGCAGCTTCTCGATCACTACATCGACTTTATCGGTTTGGAAGAAGACGATTTTTACATTGCAAACATTTTAAAATGCCGTCCCCCGCGGAACAGAGATCCTTTGCCGGAGGAAGAAGACGCGTGCCTTCCCTTTTTGAGAAAGCAAGTAGAGATCCTTCGTCCGGAAATCATCGTTTGCCTCGGACGAATCGCGGCAAAAAGAATCATTTCACCCGATTTCAGAATTACCAAAGATCACGGCATATGGTTTCATCGCGGCCAGCAAAAGATCATTGCCACGTTTCACCCCTCTGCACTGCTAAGAGATCCTGCAAAAAAGGAAGCTGCTCTTTTAGATTTCAAAAAAATTCAAAAAGCGTTTTTCTGACATACCTGCTATTTTCTGTGACTGCCTCAAAAAAAAGGCAGTCATATTTTTTTGAATTTGAAAAAAAATAATTTCGTAAAGGAGGAAAAAATGAAAAAAATCATATCAATACTGCTCTGTATCGCGTTGTTTTCGATCTCTTCCTTTGCAGCTCCTTCTAAGACGGAAAACTGGTATTTTTCATCCAAAGGTCAAAACGAAAGACCGACTCTTCCCTCTCTTTCCGAAGATCTCGGAAAAGGAATCGGAAAAGACGAAAAGGTGCTTTACCTTACCTTTGATGCAGGATACGAAAACGGGAACGTGGAAAAAATTGTTGACATCTTAAAGGAGCATCATGTCAGCGGAGCTTTCTTTGTATTAAAACATTTTGTGGAAGCAAACGGCCCGCTTTGCAAAAAAATGCTGGAAAACGGTAATTTGATCTGTAATCACACATCAAAGCATCCATCCATTGCCAGGCTGTCTGCCGTAGGCATTGAAAAAGAACTAAAAGAATTGGAAGATGTCTACCGTAATACGGTGGGAGAAGAATTGGCTCCTTTTTTCAGACCGCCGGAAGGCGCTTACACTTCAGAAGCTTTAAAAACGGTATCTGATCTTGGATATAAAACGGTATTTTGGAGCCTTGCATGGGCAGATTGGGACAACAACAATCAAAAAAGCCCTGAATATGCAATGGAAAAACTAACAACGCGCGTTCACAACGGCGCCGTCATTCTTCTTCATCCTACTTCTGAAACAAACACAAAAATTTTAGGAAGTTTCATTGAAAAAATGAAGCAAGATGGCTACCGATTCGGAAGCTTAGAGGAACTATGGCAAAATTAAAAAAAGCAATTATATTTATCTTGCTGCCGATACTCTTGTTTTCCATTTCTTTCATTCCTGTAAACGGAGCTGTTTTAAAGAAAGGCGATACCAATAAGAAAAAGATTGCCCTCACCTTTGATGACGGCCCCAGCAAAGCAAATACCGAAGCAATTCTTGCGGTTCTGAAGGAATATAATATTAAAGCGACGTTTTTCGTAATCGGTGAAAATGCAGAAAAGGACCCAGACAGGATCCGCAGCATTTTTGATGCGGGACACGAAATCGGTAACCACAGTTATTCCCACATCTATATTTCTAAAGTGTCAGAAAACACACTCCGCCAGGAGATCCAAAAAACAGAAAATATTTTAACGGAGATCACAGGTGTCAGGCCTCGCGTTTTTCGACCCCCCGGAGGATTTTATAACGATGCTTCCTTGGCAATTGTAGAATCGATGGGATACGAATGTGTGCTTTGGTCGGTGGACACCAGAGATTGGAGTATGCCAAAATCCGATACCGTCGTTTCCCAAGTGGAATTAAATGCATCTGAGGGAGATATTATTCTTTTTCACGATCTGGAAGACAAAAGGCTGCCTACAGCCAAAGCACTGAAACGAATCATTCCCTATTTGATCGAAAACGGATACGAATTTGTAACAGTATCACAACTTTTTGAAAATGAGGCAAGTTAGCCTCATTTTCTTTTTCGTAAAACAATTGACGAAAAACGACATTTGATCTATAATGTTTGTAACTATACATTAAGATATATTTAAGGTGACACTATGAATTCTCAACACCTCTTTGTAGAAAAAATTGAGATCGAAGAATTTAAAAAGATCAGAAATCTTATTATAGAGCCGGACAAGGGGGCAAACCTCCTTTTCGGTTCTTTCCGCAGTGGTAAAACAAGCCTTTGCGAATTTATTCAGTTTTGTCTATACGGCGCTGATTCCGTAGCTTTTGCCCGGGGGAATACGGAAGACGCTTTGGGCAGAATTTTTCTGGATATGAACGGTACGAAGCTTCTTTTGGAAAGGCGTGTGATCTCCGGAGAAGAAAGCGTTTCCTTCGTTGACCTTACCAATGAAAAAGAAATTGACACCGAAGAAGAAACCCCAGGAAAATTCCTGACCGGCTTGGATCAAGACTCTTTCAACCTCATTACTTACTTTAAGCAATCCAGATATGAAAGCCCTCTTGCAAAGCCGAAATTTTCATTTTTGAACCATTTTGCATCCCTTCGCCCTGAGACCCAGAGTATCTACCGCGATGCGATGCTTGCAAGAGAAAAGAAAAACCGTTTCCGAAACAGCAACGGAACGGGAAGTTTGGATCTTTTGCTTTCAGAAGAAGCAAAGTTGCGCAATCAGATCGAAAACCAGCCCAAGCTGGAAGAAGAAGAAAAAAGCTGTAACGCTTCCCTCTCGGAGATCTCAGACAAGATTGACGAAAATGATCGCAGATGTGTTCTTATTAAAGCAGATATGGCCGGCTTTGAAGACGATTTGAAGCTCAGCCGCAATAAAGAAAATTCGGAAGATCTTCGCCGCAGCATTCTTGCGAAAGAAAAAGATGCGCGCATTTTGAATTTTGATCTGAACGAAAAAACGGGAAAGCTTTCCCGAGAAGAGCTGGAGACTTTAAAAAATGATTATAATCGGCTGAGTCTTTCAGTCACGGCATTATCCGAAGCAAGACTTGCGCTGAGTGCATCGGAAGAAAACCTTGCTTTTCACCAAAGACTGTTCACCGAAAACGAAAGTGAAGTCTATTACTATCAGGAAAAAGCAAAAATTCAGAAAAAACGCGTGTGGAGAATGCTTATGCAGATCATTGGCATCCTTCTTATGGCCGGCGGTGCAAGCTTATATTTCTTGCTTGATTATTTAAGATTTGATATTATAGCCAGCATTGCAACCAGCGCTTCCGTATTTGTTTTTGGTATCGCAACCATCTGCCTTTCCACCTTATTTTCCGACGGCATAAAAAAAATACTGGAGAGGAACGGAAAAACCAGCCTTTCCGAATTTGACGATTTCTACGATAAGATTTGTGCTCACGCAAAAACAACGCAAGTGTATCGCGATAAGGTGCGTTCCGACGAAAAAAAATGCAAGCAAAAAAATGTGGAAAAGGACCGCGCGCATGATATCATTGCACAAAAAGTCTTCTCTCTCGGTTACACGGAAGAAGACGGTGAGCTGCTTGCCATTTGCGATGACATCATTGAAGCCAACGAAGCCTATTTTGATTTAATAGACGAGATCGACGAAGAAAAGGCTCGTTACGAAAGCTTAATATCCAAAGATATTGACGGAACCGTGCGCACTGTCAGCCCGGAATTTTCTGCACTTCAAAAAGAACTTGCTTTCTTAACTGCTCAAAACGATTCTCTTTATAAAAAGAAAGCGCTTCTGAGTGCAAGAATCCAAGAGCTTCACACTTCGTTTTCAGATGATCCCGAAGAACTTCAAGCCTCTTTAGAAAAGCTAAAGGAAGCCATTAATGAAGAAAATCGTGCTTTCGAAGCAGCAACGCTGAACGACGTACTTTGCAACACGCAAAAGGAAAGCTTTGAAAACGATTTAAAACTCCTTCTCAGCAAAAAAATCAATGAAAAACTTTCTTTTCTTTTAGGAGAAGGAGAGAAATACCTCTTTGATGAAGAATTTGAGTTGTGTTTCTGTGATAAGAAATCAATTTTACCATTGATCTCCTTGGGCGGCGGTATGATTTCAGAGCTTGGTTTCTTGGTGTTCCGCCTCACCTTGGCAGAACTCTTGCAAAAGAATCACCTACCCATGATCTTTGACGATTCTTTTGCAACCTTGACAAGCGACAGTGCAGCAGCTCTTTATGAGATCATTCGTAATTCCTGCTCACAGATTTTCATTTCCACTTCTTCTGAGGAAATGGTATCGCTTTGCAAAGATACTTCGAAGGTATTTGTACTGTAATGAATAAGATCCTTCTGTCTTCCTCGGTTTCCCTGCTTTCGGGGGTTGGTGAGGCAAGAAAAAGCGCTTTGGAAAAAAACGGGATTCATACCGTAGAAGATCTGATCGGTGTTTTTCCACGAAATTATCAAAGCGGAAAAATCTATCCCGTATCCGATGAGCGCTGTAACCTTTTCAGCGGTTTTCACTTAACGGTAGACTCTACCCCTGCAGTATTGACACTGGCAAAGCGACGGGTATGCCTGAGATTTACAGCTTACGATGAAAACGGAACAAAGGTACAAATTCTCTATTTTAATCAGCCGTACCTGAGAAACCAGATCTTTAAAGGCGAAGAATATTACTTTTTCGGTTCTTTGCAAGAAAAAAACGGCATTTATTATCTGTTTTCCCCCACAAGAGAAAAAACGGCACCCGACCCTGATAAGCTTCGTCCCGTTTACCCTGCTATGGGTAAGATCTCTTCCAAACAATTGGAAAAATTGATAGAACAATGCCTGGTTCCCGTTCTTTCTCAGATTCAAGAAACCTTACCCGAGAAAGTAGTTGAACGATTCGGCCTTCTAAGCCGAGCGAAAGCAATATTTCTTTTTCACTGTCCCACAGACGAAAGTAGCCTTGCTGAAGCAAAATATCGCTTTGCTTTTGAAAATCTGTTCCGCTTCAGTATGAAGGCAACCATCTTTTCGGAGCGAAACTCCAAGAAGCGCGTTGAGCCTTTTCATTCTGTTGAGTGGAAAGAATTCCTTTCATCTCTTCCCTTTTCATTGACCAAGGGACAGGAAAAAGCTCTTTGCGACATAGAAAAGGATATGGTTGCCGACACTCCCATTCCCCCTATGAACAGACTGATTCAAGGCGACGTTGGAAGCGGCAAAACTGCCATTAGCTGGGCAGCGGCATATCTTGCGGCAAAAAATGGAAAAAGCACCCTCGTCATGGCACCGACGGAGATTCTTGCGCAACAGCATTACTCTTCCTTTTCCAACGTTTTTCGAAAATTTAATATTCCCGTTTTTCTTCTGACGGGTTCTACCACGAAAAAGGAACGAGAAGCCATCTTTTGTGAAACCGTAAAAGATACCCCCTATATTCTCATCGGTACTCACGCTTTGACGGAAGAAACAGCAATGTGCCGAAACGTAGCTCTTACAGTTACCGACGAACAACATCGCTTTGGCGTTCATCACCGCAATATACTGAGTGAAAAAGGAGGCGCTTACCACAGTCTTGTAATGAGCGCCACACCGATCCCCAGAAGCCTTGCCATGTTCCTTTATGCGGCAGGACATATTTCCGTTATAGATACTCTCCCACCGGGACGAATCCCCGTAGAAACTCTGTACGTGGGAGAGGATAAGATGCCCAGAGTATATTCCTTCCTTCGTGAAAAGGTGTCTCTCGGACAGCAATGCTATATTGTATGCCCTCTCATTGAAGATGAAGAAGAAAAAAGCGACTTAAGATCGGCGGAAGAGGAATTTGAAGAGATCAAAAAAGCCCTTCCCGATGTTCCCTCTCTTTTGCTTCACGGCAGAATGAAAAACGATGAAAAAAATCGGGTAATGGCATCCTTTAAACAAGGAGATGCCAAGATCCTTGTTTCCACGACTGTCATTGAAGTAGGAGTAGATGTTCCGCAGGCAACGGTTATGGTCATTCGCAGTGCGGAACGCTTTGGGCTTTCACAGCTGCATCAGCTTCGTGGAAGAGTAGGAAGAGGCAAAGAAAAATCGTACTGCGTTCTCGTTTCCTCTCATTCCGGAAAAACTGCCAGAGGGCGCCTGAAGAAGCTTTGCGATTGTCACGACGGTTTTGAACTTGCAAAATTTGACTTAAAAACCCGAGGCCCCGGCGAATTCTTCGGAACCAGGCAATCCGGCTTTAACGCTATTGATCTGACGGATTCTTTTTCCATGGAAATGATTGAAAAGGCAACTCTTGCGGCGAAAGACTTCCTTGCATCGGCAAGTAATGATGAAATCGCTCTTTACGGAGAAGAGACCAAGCTGAACTAAATAAAAATTCCAAAATGAAAAGCTGTCAATGACAGCTTTTCATTTTCCTTCTAATTTTGTAGGAAAAACAAAATTTTCCTCGAATGAGTTGACAAACACTTCTCTTTTCGATATAATTATGCGGTAAATAGGGATGTCGCCAAGCTGGTTAAGGCACAGGACTTTGACTCCTGCATACGTGAGTTCGAATCTCGCCATCCCTGCCATCAAAGACACCATTGAAATCTGAACCCTCAAGTTCAGACTCAATGGTGTTTTTATTATAAAACCCAGTATTTATGCGGCTTTTCGAGGTCGCATTTTCTTTTTGTCAGCTGGACTGAAAACAGAAAAATCAAATTCGGCAATTAGAAGATTGAAAAACAAACCTTTTCGACCCATCAGTCTATCTGTACGTGTCTTATAAATCCCCTAATTTCAAGGCGTATTCTTCTTCCTTCTGTTCAGGAGTCTTGTATTGTAATTTCCTGTGTGGACGTTTGGTGTTGTAGAAAATTATGTACTTGTCTACTGCGCTTCGGAAGTCTGCCTCTGAACGGTATTTCGTGCGATATAATTCTTCGCGTTTCAAAGAAGCAAAGAACGATTCCATTACAGAGTTGTCATACGGCACGTGCGCACGTGAAAAAGAGTGCGTGATGTGTAGTGACCGCATATAGTCGTTCATCGTTTTGGAACGATAGTTGCCGCCACGGTCAGTGTGGAATATCATACTTGAATCCGGTTGACGTGCTTTATAGGCAATTTGAAAAGTTGATTTTACAAGTTGAGTGCTGTTGGTCTTTCCGATTTTATAACCCACGACCATACGTGAAAACAAGTCAATAATCACGCAAATGTAATAAGCGTTTTCGCCGTACTTGAAATAGGTAACATCACTAACCCACACTTCGTTCGGTTTGGTTGTGTCAAACTCTTGGTTGAGGTGATTTTTGTATTTGCGTCCTTCGTCCTCGTATAGTTTCTTTGCAGACTGGCGAATGCTAACCAATCCCATATCACGCATAAGCGTGCGTACCATTTCATTGCTTACCTTGAATCCTTCGCTTTTCATAACTGCCGCAATTTTAGCGGCACCGAAGATCTGATTGCTTTTGTCGTAGATTTCCTGTATGCGAAGCCGCAATTCTTCACGGTGTTTCGCATACCACGTGTTGTCTTTCTTATTGCGGAGAACGTGATTGTAGAATGTTCCGCGGGGAATGTCAAATGCATCGGAGATCACGTGCACGTTATATTTTCCGTAAAGCTGCTCGGCAGCATATAACCGTTGCCTCAATGGCGCTCTCGGCGTGCAGGTCGCAGATTTGAGAATTTCAACGATGCTCTCCAAACGTGCGACCTTGTTTTCGAGTAAATGAAAATTGCGGATGTCCACCGTTCTCCTGTTGGCAGGATTTTGCTCCTCACGGTAAATGCGTAACCAACTGTAAAAGGTACTCTTGGGTATGCCGGTGTCAGCAAGGATATGTGCCGACGGTTCACCGGATATAACACGGTCAATGACCG
>JAZSDQ010000019.1:0-6549 GCA_045531235.1 Eubacteriales bacterium | reverse complement strand
TTACAAATAATTAACCGCCAGGATCACAATGCTCGTAACGATCATAACAACGCCGACCACACGATTTAAGGTCTTTGCGTTAGACTTATTGGCGATTTTCGCAGCAATTCTTGCCCACAGCAGAGTAAACACCACGCACAGCACAAGGGAGAGAATATCAGGAACTCCTCCGATCATAAAATGGCTGATGCCTCCCGTAAGAGCCGTAAACGCCATAATAAACACGCTTGTGCCGACGGCCAAATGCATAGGGTATCCGAGGAAAGTAGTCAGAACAAGAAGCAACATCATTCCGCCGCCTGCGCCTGCAAAGCCGCAGATAAAGCCGACGAAAATGCCGCCGACGATCGCCTTGATCAGTCTGCTCTTGGGAGAACCTGCTTCCAACTGTTCTCTCGTCTTGTTTACCGGCTTTAATATAAAACGCAAGCCGATAATGATCAGCGCGATCTGCATAGTGCTGCTCATGGCTTGCTCGGGCAGAAAACTTGCCACAAAGCTGCCGATCATCGTTACGATCAGAACGCTCACGAGTAGCGGCAAGCTGTTTTTGACGTCTAAGTTTCCGCTTTTCTTATAGGTATATGCGCTGATAAGGCTTGCCAAAACGTCGCTGATCAGTCCGATCCCCACCGCATCGTAAGCAGGCACGCCCAAAAATGTTATCAGCATAGGGCCGATAACGGCGGCGGCACTCATCCCCGCAAATCCCGGTCCAATGCCTGCCCCCGCTCCTGCGAGAAAACAAACAAGTATTTTTATCAGAATATCTTCCACAATATATCTCCATTAACTTCTTATTTATCGTTGAGATTATTATACCATTTTTCATGTCTTTTCTCAACTCCTTTTTCTTTGTTTACTGCGGGGCAAAATTTGTTTCTCGAAAGGCCTTGACTTTTGGGGCGGTTCATTTTGGTGCTGCTTTTCTTTTTTATTATGATGGAAGGACTTGAACCTCAAGGAGGCCGACGGCGTAAAAGCAAACAGTCCGGTGGACTGTTTGCTCGGCAGCGGGCGCGCAGAAAAAAAGATAGGTTTTTCAAGCAGGGCGACTTGCTTTGCAAGGCGCGTCCTGTCATCTCGACCAAACAAAAACAGGTGCCCAAATGGGCGCCTGTTTTTGTATTATTTCGTTATTACAACAAATTTCCTTCGGTATCAAAAGGAAGGTCGTAGGGCTCGGATAGGATCTCCATATTGTCTTTCAGATCCGGGAGGCAAGCCTCGGAAATTTCAAGCTCACTGAGGGCAAGAGTATTGCGGATACGGATCACTCTTGGCGCAGTTTTATCAATTTTATTGCAGGTACGGATACAGAGGGCAATGGCGGCTTTATCGCTGGGCATAATGATGGGAATTTTGGAAAAGCCAAGGGATGTGGAGGTAATGGAATTGGGGTAGATCTGCTCCAGATCCAGCTGATCAAAAAGGCGGCGGGGAATGGCATCTGCTGCACCCATACCGTAGCCGTTTCCATGGGTTTCGGGTGTGAGGGACAAGATACATCTGCGCTGAGCGCGGATACCGCCTGTCATACCCGGAGTGGCGAAAACACCTGAAATATTAGGGTCCATACCGCAGCCGCTGATGTTTTTACCGATTTCATCCACGATTAAAACATCACATTCCTCAAAGCCGATAGACGGCATCAGGCGGAAGGCTTCTTTCAAAAGCTCAGGCTCTTTGGTGATGATCTCTTCCGAGGTCAAGGCGTGAATCTGCGTGGTATGGTCAAAGGCATTTTCCAGAACGCCTACGCCAAACAAAACGGGGGCATATTTCAAAATGGCTTTGCCGAACATAGGCACCTTATGGTGCATTTGGGGGAAGCCGTCTGCGTGGCAGGTTTCGGCGCCTTTCTGCTTTCCAAGACCGATGGCCATCATTTTCATCAAGCCGCTTTCGTAAGTACCGCGGAAAGAGGTATGAGGCTTGATACGGTTGATGACGATGATTCCGTCGGACTCGGCGGCGAAGCGATCAATATATACCGGTTCTCCTTCTTCGGTATTGCCGATTTGGGTGGTTTCCATAGTAGCACGAATGGGACAGCCAATGCTCTCTTCTGTGATCCCCAAAGAGCGGAGAACGCCAAGCTGACCTTCTGCAGTTGCGCCGCCGTGGCTACCCATGGCAGGGATGGCAAAAGGCTCTGCACCGTGCTCTTTACAAAAAGCTGCTACGGCAGCGATGATTGCCACATTGTTATCAATACCGCGGCTGCCGCAGGTCAGGCAAATTTTCATACCCTTCTTGATCTGAGCGGCAATCTCGGGGCGGGACAATACATTTTTTATGGTTTCTCCGATTTTTTCCTTGGGAATACGGACATCGGAAAAGTTCTGACGCACTTTGACAAAGCGGGGAATGGAAACGTTTTCCAAAAGGGAATCGATAATGCTCATTATTATCTCCTTGTAATCAAAAAAATCAATGCTAAAAAGATAAATAAAAAGATAAATCCATAGGATTTTGGTTTTTACAGAATACCATACAAAGAGAATTTTTGTCAACAAAAAAGGCCGCACCTTAAGGAATCTACGAAAAATATTCAAAGAAAAGCTGCGGATGAGATTTCCACTTGACTTTTATCTGAATATCCCGTACAATGCAAATTGTCAAGATTTATCACTTTATGGATATTAGGAGTGAACGATATTGGATTTTTTTAATAAAATCGGAAGAATATTAAAAGCTTTGTTTTCCAAAAACAAAGGCGCGGCGGTCATTACCGCATTGGTTTTGGTGCTTTTTGTAATTACCGTGGTTTTGGTGACAGGCAAAGCACCTGCCGAACCTCAAACGGAAACCAAAGAAGAAACGGTAAGTGAAACCAAAGAGGAAACCGCCACGGAAGCGGAAACCGAAGCCGTGACAGAGGAAGAAACGAGCGAAACACCGCCTGTTTCCTCTTCCCTCCCCCCGGTTACCACAACGAAGCCTCCCGTGACTACTACAAAGCCTCCCGTCACTACCACCAAGCCCCCCGTGACTACCACGAAAAAGCCCAATCCCGACGGCTGGAAGTACAATAACGATACTTATCCCGTGACAGTTACGCCCCCTGAGGGAACCAATTATGTTTACCGTACCGATATTGATATGGACGACAATATCTTTATGGATTCTCTCGCGTACACCGGATACAACGTAGCTAAGCACCGCCAGGACGGAGAAATGTGGAATTACATTCTCTCTACGGACAAGCGATGGAGAGGCTGGCTGACGGAGATCGGCTACGACTACGACGGAAGCACCTCCGGTTATGAAACCAATGCGGAAGGCCTTCCCGACATCGAGTATTTTGTAAAGCACGATCTTGTTTGCGCATCTTACATTGCTTACGTATACTTCAACTACATCCCCAATGTAGTTGGTACCGATGTTTCCATGCTGTGCAAACCCCAGAACTCCATGCTTGCCAACGACTGGTACAAAACGGCAAAGCAGTGGGTGCTTGACGGACATTCCGTACAGATTCCTTTCAAAGCACAGCTGAACGGCGGATTTATTAAATTCACTCCCGAAACGGAAATTCCCATCGGATCTTTGCTGTTCTTCTGCGATGCCAGAAATAAGAGTGACTGGTCCACGCACGTTTGCATTTATGCCGGTTATCGCAACAACAACCACTGGGTATACCACGTAGGAAACGATAACGGCCCCGAATTCTGCTCCGTGGAACGTATGCACTTTGGTGCCGATCCTCAGTGGCCCATCGGTGTATTTGCAACACCCTCTATGATCGAATTCAAATAAAATGAAAAGTGCTGAAGCTCGGCTTCAGCACTTTTTTAACGAAGAAAGGGCTCTTCCTTTTTTTCTGAAATCAAAGGTGAATATATTCTGGGTCTGCGGTAAGCATTGCCGTGGACCTCTTCTTTTCGGTAGCGGCGCAGCATATCCAGATCCAATTCCGCGAGGAAAACCTCTTCCCTGCCATCCCCCTGAAAAACGCAGGTATCGCGGCTTCCTTCCAAGTCGGGAAGATACACCACACCGTCAAACAGGGACGAGGCGCCGTTGCAATCGGGCACGGAAGCGGGATAATTGCAGGTTGCGATGGCAAGCATATTTTCATAGGCTCTGCCGCGAAGCTGGGAAAGGCGGTTGATCTCCATGGGGCAGGCATTGGGAACAAGGATCAGTTCGGCATCTTGCAGCATTAGAATACGGGCGCTTTCGGGAAATTCTCTGTCGTAGCAGATCATCGTGCCAACCTTGACGTTTCCCTTTTCGGTATCCAGATCCGTAACGAAAAATTCTTCTCCCGACAAAAGATTGCTTTCCACGGAAAAATCGCAGGTATGCACCTTGGCATAGCGGATTTTTTCTTCACCGAAGCGATCAAAAAGGGACACGGTATTCCGCGGCTTGGGGTGGTATTTTTCAAGATACGTTACGGCAATTGCCATAGAAAGTTCTTTTGCCAAGGCAGAAAAAGTCCGAACAAAGTCGCTGTCTGCCGCAACGGCATCCCTTTTCCAAACGTCGGGAGAACGGTCGTAAATATCGTAGCCACAGCTCCACATTTCGGGAAACAGGGCAATGTCTGCCCCCATAGCTTTTGCCTTTTTACAAGCGGCAATTCCCTTTTCCAGATTTTTGTCCAATGAGCCGCACGGAGAAATTTGCAACAAGGCAATTTTCAAATGCATATCTGTTTCCTCTTTTTTGTTTGATTTTTTCTCATTTTGCGCCAATTATAAAATCCGTAGACGTCATTGACAAGGAAAATGACAAAGCAGACCACCATGGGAAGATATCCGATGTCAGAAAGGGTGGCAAGAATCCAAAGCACAATAAGAACGATATCATTGGCAGCATAAAACAGAGCGTAATAGGGGCTGCGGAATACCGTAAGCATGGAAGCGGCAAAGCTTGTGGTAACAGAGATGGTGCTGACGGCAAGATTTGGCGTATCAAGAAAAGCAAGAAGCATACCCATCAAAGCCGTTGCAAGAAATGTTCCCAAAGCAAGGAGGATCCATTTTTTCGGGGTCATTTTCGCTACTTTGACCTGCCGCTGTGAATAGGGATTGCGAAGCCAGGTAATCAGCGCCCAGAGGGCGGAGGGAGCAGTCATGCCGAGGTAGGTGATCATCTCTCCGTAATAACGAAAAAAGAAGGAAACTGCGCCGTAGAGAACGGCAAAAATCAAAGTGATCAACTGTCCCATAGGATCGCCCTTCGCAACAAAAATAAGGGCGGTGGCCCCCACAAGGGACGTCGATACGGAAAGCCAATCGGGATCGGGGAAAAGCGCCGAAGATAAAAACACAATAAAAAGCGAACCGATCCAAAGAAGCCTTTCTGCTTTGGTAAGATTTTTTACAGACTGAACAAAGCTCATTGCATTCTTCCGAAAGGTGCCAAAAAGCCTGTTTTTGAAAGATTTTTACAGATCATACTTTTTTTCCTTTGCGTAAATTAAGAAGAATAAGAATACCGATCAAAAGAGCTACGGTAACGGCAAGAACAGCATACATTTGCGGAATGGAAACGGCGTGATCAAAGAACGCAAGGTTGCAATCCACAGCACTTTTCATTCCTTCGATTGCTTCTTGTGGATAGCCTTCCGCTTCCATGGCCGCAAAAACTCCGCGGAGGGAATGATTGCGAACCAAAGACGTGCCGTAGGTTCCAGGAAGCAAGGAAATCACTTTTTGCAGTCCTTCCGAGAACTGAGAAATAGGCATGTATGCGCCGCAGATAAAGCCATAACAAGAGCTGACGATGGAACCGACGGCGGAAATTTGTCCTTGGGTGGAAAGAAAATGATTGATAACGCCTGAAAGGGCTGTGCCGAACAGGCAGAGCAGAATCACATCAAGGAAAAGAAAGAGAATATCGGAAAGGCTGAAATACCAGCCGGTAACGGCAACGTATCCGAGGCAAAGCGCGGTTGCCGCAAAGCAGATAATCAAAGTGGAAAACAGCGAAGCGACATAATAGCTCAAAGACAAAAGAGGCATAGAAACGGGAGATACGCTGAAATCCCGAATGGTGCCGTTGGCTTTATCCTGTACGGTGAGCATATTGGAACAAAAAGAAACGGTGACACAAGACACTGCCAAGATGGAAGAAATGAGCTGAGCGCCCACACAGCCCGCGATCAATTCATCTGCCTTGGGAAGGCCGGGAGGAAGGGTTGCCAAAAAGCTGGATTCGTAGACGTTTCCTAGGAAGGTAGCATATAAAAGAAGGAGAATTCCGGGAGTGATCAAGGAAGTGAAAAACATTCCTTTATCCTTGAAAAACAGCTTGATATTACGGGATATTAAAAGGCACAAGGTCTTCATTTTTCGTCACCTCCCAATTTTTTGCCGGTGGCGCTTAAAAAGACGTCATCCATTTTTCCTTTGGTAATCTCATAGTCAAAAAAGATATGGGGATATTGAACGATAAGCTCCGTTGCGCTGCGGGTATCGGGAACAACAAGGCGGAAACCGTCGGGAATTGGCTCGTAATCCATTCCAAGAAGCTTTACATCGTCTTCCGATACATTGTAAAGAGAAATGTAATCTCCCGTATAGCGGTTTTTCA
>JAZSDQ010000085.1:0-19596 GCA_045531235.1 Eubacteriales bacterium | reverse complement strand
CAAGGGAACACATCGTTCAAAAAAGCCTAACACGAAAGTGTTAGGCTTTTTTGTGGCAGGGGCACAAGGACTGGAGTTTGCGGTGACCCGAAAAAGGCTTCGGCGGGCTATCGCCCTTTTTCCTTGCCTTTTTCGACCGCTGCACCCACTTAGCCTTCGCTTCCTCCGCTTTGCGGCGCTCAGGCACGTGCCCCATGGACACGCTCCGCGTGCCTGCGGGTTCAAACCGTATACTCATAGCAAAACAAAAGAAACCACTTTCGTGGTGTCTTTTGTTTTGGCAGGGGCACAAGGACTTGAACCCTGGGCACGCGGTTTTGGAGACCGCTGCTCTACCAACTGAGCTATACCCCTATATTTTTTGGTGGGCCTTCAGGGACTTGAACCCCGGACCGACCGGTTATGAGCCGGCTGCTCTGACCAGCTGAGCTAAAGGCCCATAGCACTTTTTTCAATCGCACGAAAAAGTATAACAAAAAAAAGCCCTCTTGTCAAGGGCTTTTTCCTGTAAAATCTGTTTTTCAATCGGGCCATTTTTGTCTTGTTTTGTTTTGATTTGTATTGTTTCGGGAAACGCTGTCGGGCCGACGTGCGCTTCCATTGACAGCAGGCGATTTTCGATAACTTTCCCTTTGGGGCACTGCTTTTTTCGGGGTGGGACGGGAAGCAGCAGCGGGGTGGCTGACGCGATAGCTTTCTCTTGCAGCTCTTTGAGGAGTCTGCTTTACGGAAGACGGATTCTTGCGGTATTGCTCGGGAAGCTTTGCCACCGCTTTTTTTTGCGGTGCTTTTTTTCTTTTCGTATTTGAGGCAGGGGCAATTTCTTCTGCTTCGCCGGAAAGCACGCGGAAGCCCTCTTGGAAAAAGCTGCCTGCTTGTTTTAGCTTGGCACGCATTACGCGCCGTTCCTCTTGACGGACCTTGGCAAGTCTTCTGTTTTCTTTTTTATTCAGCTCTTTAATGGCAAGATCTCTTTCACGATTTCTCCGTCTGGCACTGAGCCAAACGGTGCCGATGAGTACGGCCACGTAAAGCACGGCTGCGCAGATCACGCAGATCAGAATGACTTTAGCAGGACCGTGAGAGAAAAAGCGGATCACGGCATCTCTTGCAACCAGCCAACGGGAAAGACCGATATTGTTCTGAGCAACCAGTGGAACGGTTGCTACCACTTCACCGCGGAAGAGTACGTCCATCTCTCCGTAGACTTTTCCTTTGACAATGGGGGCAGGGAAGCTGTCTTCCTCCACGCGGATATTTTTCGTAATATCGGTTTCAAAATCGGCATCGCTGGGGAGAAGCACTTTTGCTTCTTCTCCTGCAACCAGGATCATGTGATCTACACCGCCTGCCAGGGTAACGCCTTTTTCGCACGCTACGGAATCGGCAGAAACTACGCTTCGAATGGAATAGCTTTCTTCGGCCCATTCCAAAAGCGCCTTGGCATCACGATAGGAAGAAATATCCGTTCCGTTTTTCGCTTCACTCCGATCCATACCGCCGGAAATGAGCACTAAATTGGTGCAATTATCCTTTTGCCGCACGGTGGCAACGCAGTAGCCTGCGCCTGAGGTGAAGCCTGCCACCATACCGCGTACGTTTGGTAAATAGTAATCGGTGACGTAGGAATAGGGAACAAGAGCGTTTTTATTGGTATAGACTCTTTCGCTTGTCATATTGGTAGCGGGGATAGTGATTTTTGCTTTCTCTGAAAGCAGCATGAAATCATTGACACGGTAAAGCGCTTTGCAAAGGAGAAGGGTATCGGCAAGGGTGGTGTGCATTACGGCGGAATCCACGCCTGTGGGGTTGGAATAATAGGTATGCTCCATGCCCAGCTCCTCGGCGCGCTTGTTCATCATTTCTACAAAAGAGGCGATATTACCGCCGGAAACACTTGCCAGAACCAAAGCTGCATCGTTGGCGTTTTGTACTACAAGACCGGACAAAAGATCGTCAAAGGGGATCGCTTCGCCCACCTTCAGCTTCATAGAGGTACCGCCTGCGGAAGAAAGCATTTCTTCCGTGACCGTGACATTGACGTTGCCGTTCTCTTGGCGATACTCCAATGCAAGAAGGGCGGTCATCAGCTTTGTAAATGCTGCAGGCTTTAAATTCGCCTCGGTATTTTTTTCAAAAAGAAAGGAGCCGGTTTCCAGATTATAGCAGATCCCCGATTCGGACGCGATCTCGGGGGGAGCTTTTTCGGCGGAAACGGGAAAAAGCGGCAGGAAACAAACTGCCGCAAAAAGGCTGCAAAGAATTCTCACAAGCCTTTCTCTCATTGCTTCTCCTTCCAGAAGGCAAGGGCGACCTTGCGATCTGCTTCAATTTGTTTTTTTAATTCCTCCAAAGAGGAAAATTTCGTTTCGGGGCGGAGAAATTTGAAAAACTCCACGCGCACTTCTTTTCCGTATAAATCGTCGGAAAAATCAAAAATATGGGTTTCTGCCAAGACCCGTCCCTTGTCCTCTACCGTGGGTCTTGTGCCAACGTTGCACACACCGTGGTATTTTTTTCCGTCAAACAAAATGCGAACGGCATATACGCCTTTTCTGGGGGTAACGTATTCTTCGGGAAAGGCTTGGTTTAACGTGGGAAAGCCTATTCTTGTGCCGAGATGCTTTCCGTGAAGCACGGGAAAGAAAATGGAGTACGGGCGATTTAACAGGGAATTTGCTTTTTCCACGTCGCCTTCGCCCAATAAACGACGAATACGGGTGGAAGAAATGGTTTCTCCTTCCACCGTGATGGGATCGGATACAAAGACCTGAACACCCTGAGGCTCAAGATAAGCCTTCAAAAAATGGGCATCGCCTTCGCCGCCTTTTCCAAAGTGGAAATTGAAGCCGCAAAAAACCTTACGGGCGTACAGCTTTTCCACCAGGATCTTCTCACAAAATTCAGCGGGAGAATAATCGCGGACGCGTTCAAAATCCTCAAGCACCAATTGCTTGATTCCCAAGGATTTTATAATATCTTCTTTGTCCTCGGAGGAGAGAATGTTGCCCGAGGAAAAATTTCCTTTGAGGATATGCTCCGGGTGGCGGTGGAAGCTCCACGCCACGGAAATGGCGCCGTCTTTTTCCGCTTCCACGGCACAGCGGCGCAAAATGGCGCTGTGACCCAGATGTACCCCGTCAAAGTTGCCCAAAGCGATATAGGTGCCTTTTTCCTGACGGGAAATATCTTGCATATTACGCTTCCTTTACGAAATAAACTGCCTTCATCACCTGATCCACTACAGGTCTGTCGGCAAAGTCGGTCTGAATCTCACAAATGGCATCTACGGTTTCGATCCCCTCAAGAAGCTTGCCGAATGCGGCGTAATTTTTGTCAAGATGGGGCGCATCGTCGTGCATAATGAAAAACTGACTGCCTGCAGAGTTGGGGTCCATGGCTCTTGCCATGGAAAGTACGCCTCTGGTGTGCTTTAGATCGTTTTTTACACCGTTAGCGGCAAATTCACCTTTGATATTCCAACCGGGGCCGCCGGTTCCTCTGCCCTGAGGGCAACCGCCCTGAATCATAAACATGGGGATCACGCGGTGGAAGATGAGGCCGTTATAAAAGCCGCCGTCTAC
Source organism: Eubacteriales bacterium (assembly GCA_045531235.1). Taxonomy (GTDB): domain Bacteria; phylum Bacillota; class Clostridia; order Oscillospirales; family SIG627; genus RGIG5579. The sequence continues at coordinate 16,012 of JAZSDQ010000085.1, read as the reverse complement.
CAGCTTCTGAAAGTTTTCTACGGTAATGGGTGCGATATCGGGATACAGCTCGGCGACCATTTCCTTGCCGTCTGCCATTTCAAATTTTACAAAATTCGTTTTCGTTTCACTTTTTACAAATGCCATAATTTTCTCCTTATCCGTTGGTCTTCTTTACAAAATATACTCTCTGCATTACCTGAGGATATACGGGGGTAGAGCCTGCGCACAAAACCGAGGCGATTTCATCTACCACGTCCAATCCTGCAATGACTCTGCCGAAGCCTGCGTAGTTTCCGTCAAGATGAGCGCAGTAATCACGGGAAAGACAAATGAAAAACTGGCTGCCTGCAGAATCGGGGTCGTTTGTGCGAGCCATGGAGAGTACGCCTTTTTCGTGCTTCAGGTCGTTTTTTACACCGTTGGCGGCAAATTCGCCTTTGATGCTCCAACCGGGACCGCCGCCGCCCGTGCCTTCAGGGTCGCCGCCTTGAATGACGAAATCCTTTTCAATGCGGTGAAATTTGATCTTATCGTAAAAGCTCTGCGAAACCAGCTTCTGAAAGTTTTCTACGGTGATGGGAGCGATGTCGGGATACAGCTCTACTAGAATTTTTTTGCCCGTGTCCATTTCGATACAAACGAAATTGCTTTTTTCTTCCGTTTCCACGAATTCACCCATATCGGTGGTGAAAGGTGTTTTTTCCGTTTCTTCTTTGCTGCAAGAGGGAAGAAGAAGGCACAAAAGGGATAAGATCAAGGCAAAAAATCGGATTTTTTTCATCGGTAATATTTGAAGTAGCAAATGACACTTCTCTCCTTGCTTAAAATTTCATCATAGCCTGTAAAGATCACGCCGTCGTGACTCATCAGTTCTCCTGAAGTCACTTCTTCATCACGGCATTTAAAAATGGAATCCGTTTCGCTGTTCACGAAAACATAGCCTGCTTTCACGCAGATATAAGCGTCCTTGCAAAGCACGATATCCCCGCTTTCGTGTCGCTCGGTCACGTATTTTAAGAGCTTCCTGTCGTATTTCGCTGCCGCTTCTCTCCGATAGGCGGGGGAGGCGTAGTAGCGATCGGGGAACAGTTTTTTGTATATTTTTTTAAACATAACAACATTATAAAATTTTTCTCACAAACTGTCAAGGAAAAGGGGGAAAAATAAGAGCCTTTTCCGGTCTTGAAAAAGGCGGGAAAAAGGAAGCGGTTTTTGCTCGAAAAAAAGGGGCGTTTTTCTTGACATTTTCCCCAAAATCATATATGATTATCTTGCTATTTTATGCGGTGCATTTTCCATATTTTTAAGGGAAGCACAAAAGTGAGGAGGTAGATAGATGAATAACCAAATCTCCGGAGCAGATGTACTCATTCGTCTGGAGGATCTATGCAAATCGTTTGATAACGAGCAGATTCTGAAAAGTGTGAACTTGTCCATTCGGGATAAGGAATTTGTTACGCTTCTCGGCCCTTCCGGCTGCGGCAAAACCACCATTCTGCGATGTATTGCAGGTTTTGAAACACCGGATTCGGGAAGTATTCTTTTTGAAGGACAGGATATGGGTGAAATGCCCGCTCACAAAAGGCCGGTCAATACGGTCTTTCAGAAGTACGCTCTTTTCCCGCATCTGAACGTTTTTGATAATGTGGCGTTCGGCTTGCGTATAAAAAAAGTCCCGGAAAAGGAGATTCGCCAGAAGGTGAGAAAAATGCTTGCCATGGTGGACCTGAAGGGCTATGAAAAAAGACCTATCTCCAAGCTTTCGGGCGGTCAGCAGCAGAGAGTTGCCATTGCCCGTGCGCTTGTAAATATGCCTCGCCTTCTGCTTTTGGATGAGCCTTTGGGCGCACTGGATCTGAAGCTTCGCAAAGATATGCAGCTGGAGCTTAAGACCCTTCATAAGCAGTCGGGCATCACCTTCCTTTACGTTACCCACGATCAGGAAGAAGCGCTTACCATGAGCGATACCATTGTAGTTATGAAATCGGGTACCGTGCAGCAGATCGGCGCACCTCAGGATATTTATAATGAGCCTGCCAATGCCTTCGTTGCCGACTTTATCGGCGAAAGCAATATTTTCGATGCGGAAATGGAGGAAGACAACAAGGTTCGCCTTTGCGGCGCGGAATTCCCCTGCGTAGACCCCATGCCTGCAAAGCTTGTTGACGTGGTCATCCGTCCCGAGGATGTGGAGATCACCACTCCCGAAAAGGGCATCGTTGTAGGCCACGTAGAGGCAAGCCTTTTTAAAGGCGTTCACTATGAAATGACTGTTTCCTGCGGGGGTGAGCAGTGGATCATTCATTCCACCCGCTGTGTAGAAGCAGGAGAAGATATCGGTATGATTGTTTCTCCCGAAAATATTCACGTAATGAAGAGAATGTTCCCTTGCGCCGAAAACGAGATCGAAGCTGAGGTTACGGCAGATACCGACGAAGAAGGCAAGACCGAATTTTCTTTTGACGGAAAAAGCTTCCTTCTTGCCACCGAAAAGAAATATGAAAAGGGCGAAACGGCGCTTCTTACCGCAAATCCCTCTGCCGTAGAGCTTTGCGATCCTGAGGATGCAAGCTTCTTTGGCACTCTTGACAGTGTGGTATGGAAGGGCAGCCACTATGAAATGATCCTTGTTTCTCCCGACCGCCGCCTACTCATTAAGAGTCAGATGGACGAGCAGGCAGGCGCAGAAGTAGGCTTCCGCTTCGCTGAAGGTGCTCTTCGGGTGAAAGGAGAGGAAAAATGAAGTCCAGAAAGCCTCTCATTCCGTATCTTTTCTGGATGGCGGCGTTCGTGGTGATCCCTCTCGGTATGGTGGGCTATTACGCCTTCGTAGGCGAAGATGGCTCCTTTACCTTGGAAAATTTAAAATACATCGCCCAAAACAAAGAGGTTTATGCGGAATCCTTTTGGATCGCGTTGATTTCTACTGCCATCTGTCTTCTTATTGCCTATCCCTTGGCGCTTTTGATGACACGTATGTCTCCTCGGGGGCAGAGAATGATGAATATTCTCGTTATGCTTCCCATGTGGATGAATTTCATCTTGCGCATCTGTTCTCTGGAAGTGATCCTTATGCCCGAGGGGGTTCTTAATCATCTGTTCGGTTGGGAGTCCAATTCCATTTTCCATACCTCCGTGGCTGTGGTGATCGGGATTGTGTATAATTATCTCCCCTTTATGGTGCTGCCTCTGTATACGGTTATGTCCAAAATTTCAAAATCCGTTCTTGAGGCAGGCAGAGATCTGGGCTGCAGCGGTTGGCTTCTTCTTCGCAAGGTGATCTTTCCCATGTCCGTGCCCGGTGTGATCTCCGGAATTACTATGGTATCCGTCCCTGCAGCCTCCAGCTTTATCATTGCATCAAGACTTGGCGGCTTCAGCCTGATCGGTGATACCATTGATACCTACTACAACAAAAGCTTTAACTTAAGCGCAGCCAATATGATCTCCTTTGTGCTGATGATCGTCATTGTTATTTCTATGGTAGTGATGAATCATTTTGACAAGGACGACGATATCGTTCTGGTTTAAGGAGGGCAAGATGAAAAAAAGTATTTCTTCTCTCTATCTTGCTCTGGTGTTCTTCTTCCTGTACGCGCCCATTCTGGTGATGATCGTTCTTTCCTTTAACGACGCCACCCACGGCATTTCTACATGGAAGGGCTTCACCTTTGACAATTACCTCTCCCTTCTGGAGAATCGGGCATTGATGGACGCCCTCATCAATTCTTTGGTCATAGCCGTCCTCTCTGCTCTGGGCGCATCCTTTCTCGGAACGATCGGCGCTTTGGGACTGAATAACGTGAAAAAAGGAAAAGGCCTTTTGATGAACCTTTCCAATCTTCCCATCATCAATCCCGAAATCGTCACCGGCGTTTCCCTGATGCTTCTTTTCGTCAGCGTATTCTCTTTAAAGCTTGGCTTTTTTACCGTTCTTTTATCTCATATCGTGTTTAACACTCCCTATGTGATCCTGAACGTTATGCCCAGGCTTCGCAGAATGGATAAAAACCTTTACGAAGCGGCCCTTGATCTTGGTTGCCCGCCTACCAAGGCCTTTGTAAAAGTGGTTCTTCCTGAAATTTTTCCCGGTGTATTTGCAGGCTTTCTCATTTCTCTGACCTATTCTTTTGACGATTTTATTATCAGCTACTTTACGGGAGATAATTTCCAGACACTTTCCGTTTTCATCAATAACAGTATGAAAAAGGGAATTCAGCCTTGGATGGCATCCATTACCGGCGTTATTTTCGTGGTAGTGCTTCTCATTCTTGTGGTGATGAACGTGCACGATGCCCGTGCGGAAGCGGCAGAAAAAAATAAAGCTGCTTATCAAAGCCCCAAGCGCGGCGGAACGTATATTAAAATTGCGGCAGGTGCTCTTGCCTTGATCCTGGTGCTTTCCCTTGCACTTCCCCGTGTATTCAAAAATAATGAAAATACCATCGTGGTTTGCAATTGGGGTGAATATATGTCCACCGGCGAGGAGGATATATACGACGTTATTCTGGAATTTGAGGCGGCAACGGGAATTCAGGTGGAGTATGTGACCGCCGAGTCCAACGAAGCCTTGTACGCCAAAATGAAATTCGGCTCGGGAAGCTATGACGTGATCTTCCCCTCCGACTATATGGCGGAAAGAATGATCGGCGAGGGGATGCTCTCCGAGATCAATTACGATAACATTCCCAATTACGCCAATATTATGGATCGGTTCAAAGGGCTTGATTACGATCCCGAAGAAAAATATACCGTGCCTTATTTCTGGGGCACCGTGGGTATTATTTACAACGAAAGTCTTCTCACCGAGGAGGATTTAAAGCTTGTAGAGGATTGCGAGGACTGGAGCATTCTCTGGAGCAAAAATTATCCCGATCAGATTATGATGTTTGATAATCCCCGCGACGCTTTCGGCATTGCTTTAAAACAGCTTGGTTATTCTCAGAATACTACCGATGAAAAAGAACTTCGTGAGGCGGCAGAGCTTTTGCAGGAGCAGAAGTTCTACTACGCCATGGATCAGTTTTTTGAATTAATGCCTTCGGGCAGCCTTGCGGTAGGTGTGTACTATGCAGGCGACTGTATGGCGGTGATGGAAGAAAACGAAGATCTTCGCTTTGTCATTCCCAAGTGCGGCACCAATATTTTTAACGATGCTATGTGTATCCCTGCCACCAGTACCAAGAAGGACTTGGCAGAGAAATTTATTAATTTTATGCTCACCCGTGATGCCGGCGTTGCCAATACGGAATACGTTTACTATTCCACTCCCAACCAAGTGGTTTGGGAAGCGCTGGATGAAGAAATGCGGGAAAACCCCGTGGCGTATCCCGAGCGCGGTGAGAATTGGGAATCCTTCCGTCATTTACCCAAAGAGGCGAACGATCTGACTACAGATCTTTGGAATACCATCAAAACGAACAACAAATAAAAGAGGATATTATGAAGTATATTGGTTTGAATGAATTGAGAGAAAAATATTTGTCCTATTTTGAATCCAAGGGGCATTTGCGCCTTCCTTCCTTTTCTCTCGTTCCTCAGGGAGATAAGTCACTGCTTTTGATCAACAGCGGTATGGCTCCCATGAAAAAATATTTTACCGGTGAGGAGATCCCTCCCCGTAACAGAGTTTGTACCTGTCAGAAGTGTATTCGTACTCCCGACCTGGAAAGAGTGGGAAAAACTGCCCGCCACGGTACTTTCTTTGAAATGCTGGGCAATTTCTCCTTCGGCGATTATTTCAAGGAAGAAGCCATTGCCTTTGCTTGGGAATTCCTTACGAAAACGCTTGAAATTCCCGCAGAGCTTCTTTGGCCCTCCATTTACGAGGAAGATGAAGAAGCCTTCCGCATCTGGAAGGATCAGATCGGCGTACCCGAAGAGAGAATTGTCCGTATGGGCAAGGCGGATAACTTCTGGGAGCACGGCTCCGGCCCCTGCGGCCCTTGCTCCGAGATTTATTTTGACCGCGGTGAAAAATACGGCTGCGGCTCTCCCGACTGTAAGCCCGGTTGCGAGTGCGACCGCTATATGGAGATCTGGAATAACGTATTCAGTCAGTTTAACAATGACGGTCAGGGCAATTACACCGAACTTGCTCAGAAGAATATTGATACCGGTATGGGCCTGGAAAGACTTGCCTGCGTAATGCAGGGCGTAGACAATATGTTCGAGGTGGATACCATTCGCAACACCATCGATGCCGTTTGCGCCATTTGCGGCAAGGAATACGGAAAAGGCGGAGATACCGACGTATCCATTCGTATCATCACCGACCATATCCGTTCTTCCTCCTTTATGATCTCTGACGGTGTCAGCCCCTCCAATGAAGGCAGAGGCTACGTTCTCCGCAGAATTCTTCGACGCGCTGCCCGTCACGGAAAGCTCCTGGGTATTTCCGGAACCTTCCTTGCAGGCCTTTGCGACGTGGTGATCCGCGAAAACGAGGCAGGCTATCCTGAGCTTCGGGAAAAAGAAGCCTATATTAAAAAGATCATTTCTCTGGAAGAAGAAAAGTTTAACGCTACCATCGACTCCGGCCTTGCCATTCTTTCCGACTTTATGGAAAAAGCGGCAAAAGAGGGGAAAAAGACTCTGGCAGGAGAAGAGGTATTCAAGCTTTATGATACCTTCGGTTTCCCCATTGATCTGACCCGCGAAATCGCCGAAGAAAAGGGATTCTTGGTAGACGAAGAAAAGTTTGCCGCCCTGATGCAGGAGCAGAAGGAGCGTGCACGCGCCGCAAGAGCCAATATTTCCGGTTGGTCCGATGCCGCAAAGAGCGCCATTGGTGCTTTGCAGAAAACAGAATTCTGCGGCTACGAAAAGACCACCTGCCGCGCTAAGATCCTTGCCATTTTCGCAGAGGACGAGGAAGTGAAAACTCTGTCCGAGGGAGAGGGAACCGTCATTCTTGACGTTACTCCTTTCTACGGCGAATCCGGCGGTCAGGTAGGCGACAGCGGTGTAATGACAGGTGAAACCGGTGCCGTCGCCGTTCTGGATACCAAAAAGAGCGAAGGCGTGTGGATGCACTCTGTTCGTGTGGAAAACGGCGCTGTTTCCGTAGGAGATGAAGTCGTTTGCGTGGTAGACGGTGAAAAAAGACAGGCCATTGCCCGTAACCACTCTGCCGTGCATCTTCTCCAGGCCGCATTAAGACAGGTTCTGGGAGATCACGTAGAGCAGGCGGGAAGCTATGTGGATGAAAACCGCTTCCGCTTTGACTTTAAACATTTTGAAGCCATGACCCGTGAGGAGATCCTCCGCGCCGAGGCTCTCGTCAATGAAAAAATTCTGCAGGCGCTTCCCGTGGAAACGGTGGTAACCGCTGCAGATAAAGCAAAGGAAATGGGAGCTCTTGCTCTCTTTGGTGAAAAATACGGCAGTGAGGTCCGTATGGTTACCATGGGTGATTTCTCCCGCGAGCTTTGCGGAGGCACCCATCTTGACAATACTGCCAAGGCAGGTCTGTTCCGTATCCTTACCGAGCAGGGCGTTGCTGCAGGCGTTCGCCGTATTGAGGGTGTTACCGGTAAAAACGTATTGAAGCTCCTTTACGAAAAGGAAGCCCTTCTCGGTGAAACAGCAGAGCTTTTGAAGACAAATCCCCATCAGATCCCTGAAAAGACCCGCACTCTCCGTCAGGATCTGAAAGAAGCAAAGGATAAGATCGATGCCCTTTCCGAAAAGCTTGCTCTTTCTTCTCTCAATTCCATTTTTGATTCTGCCTGCCTCAAGAACGGTTTGAAGCTTGTGTTCCAGGCCATCGGTGAGGATGCCGACGGCAGAAAGCTGGGTGATACCATTCGGGATAAGGACAGCGCCATCGTAGCGGTGCTTTATCAGATCCGCGGCGGCAAGATCCTCTTTAACGCCGTTTGCGGTAAGGATGCCGTAGCCAAGGGCGCACATGCAGGAAATATCCTTAAGACCATTTCTCCCATTGTGGGAGGCGGTGGTGGAGGAAGACCTGATTCCGCACAGTCCGGCGGTAAAGAACCCGGAAAGATCGAAGAAGCAAAGAACGCATTCTTTGCGCTCTTTTAAGGAGGTAAACATGGACTGCCTGTTTTGTTCTATTCTGGAGGGAAAGATTCCCTCTGCCAAGGTTTATGAAAATGAATACGTCTACGCTTTCAAGGATATCAATCCTCAGGCGCCCGTTCACGTGCTTGTGATCCCCAAGGAGCACATTCCGTCGCTGGATGCCGTAACGGAGGAAAACAGCCATTTCGTTGCCCGTATTGCCGAAGCGATCCCCGAGATCGCCAAAGAGTGCGGTCTTGGCGAGGGTTACCGCGTTGTTACCAATATCGGTACCCACGGCTGTCAGTCGGTAAAGCACTTGCACTTCCACGTTTTAGGCGGCAAGCAGCTTTCCGAAACCATGGACTGATATGGCACTGCCGAAAAAGCCCTTTGGAATTTCGGTTTCCGATCTGAAAACGCGCCTGCGGGAAAACCCCATAGGCGCTTTTGCCTTTTGGGGACCGGAGGAAATGCTGAAGCAGTTTTACGTCAAGAAATTCATTGCTCTCATTGAAAAAGAGGGCTCGGAGGATTTTAATCTGGTTCGTCTGGATCTTGAGAGAGATCACACGGTGGACGATATTCTGGGTGAAAGCGGAATTTTGCCTTTTTGCGGCGAAAAGAGAATGATCCTCGTGCAAGGAATTTCTCCCGCAAAACTCAGCGAAAGCGACGTGAAAAAATTGCTTTCACTCCTTTCCGATTTCCCCCCCTATCTGATTTTAATTCTGAATACCCGCTTTGATATATTCGGCGAAGATAAAAAGGATTTAAACAAAGCCTCCGTTCGCGCTCTTGCGGAAAAAATGGCGTTCGTATCCTTCCCTTTGCAAACGGAAAGGGTCCTTCTCCCGTGGAGCCAAAAGATCCTTGCGGCGGATTCTCTTACTGCCTCCGACCGCGCCTTGCGTACTCTGTTCCGCCTTTCGGGGAACAAAATGCAGATCATTCGCGGAGAATTGGAAAAGCTTTCCGCATACGTAAGTGAGCAAAAGCGCCGTGAAGTTACGGAAGAGGACGTGCTTTTATTTGCCACGGACGTATCGGAATTTGAAGTATATAATCTTTGCGATGCGGTTTTGGAGGGTGCCGTTTCTGCCGCGGAAAAGATCCTGCAGAATCTGAAACGGCAGGACGTACCTGCCGATTGGGTGGCCGCTGCCATTTCCCGTATGCTTACCAATGCCATTCTTATTACCGAAGGCGCAAGCTTTGAAGATTGCGCCACCGCCACCAAGCTCCAGAGCTGGCAGTATGACCGCTATCGCAGAAGCTGCTACGGCAAGAAAATGGAAAAGCTGGAAGAAGCAATGAGAATTTGTCAGGAATTGGATCAAACGCTGAAGGGCAATCACTATCGCACCGATCTTTCTCTGGAAGTTGCCGTGCTTCGTATCGCCCGACTTTGCGGAGGAGGAAAATGAAGCCGTATTGCCGAAGTGTGGTGGTCGTAGAAGGAAAATACGATAAGATCCGTCTGGAATCCTGCCTGGATGCAACCATTTTCACCACCGAAGGATTTGGCCTTTTTCGTGATGAGGAAAAACGGGGCCTCCTTCGCCGTCTTGCCACCGAGCGAGGACTTGTTCTTCTTTTGGATCCCGACGGCGCAGGAAAACTGATCCGTTCTCATATTCATACCGTCTGCGGCACAAAAGGCGTGACGGATCTTTACATTCCCCCCGTCCGCGGAAAAGAACGCAGAAAAAATGTTCCCTCTAAGGAAGGCCTTTTGGGTGTGGAGGGAATGGATAATGAAACCATTCTTTCCATTTTTGAAAAAAGCGGTCTTCTTTCCGACACGGAAGAAAAAAAGCCCCGTTATACAAAAACGGAGCTGTATACTCTTGGGTATTTCGGAAAAACCGATTCCAAAGGCAAAAGGGAAGATGTGCTGGAAAAGAATAAGCTTCCCAAAAACCTTTCTTCCAACGCCTTTTTGGATATTATCAATCTTTTGGAGATTTCCTTATGAAAAATTACGTTTGTATGCCGAAAAAGGAGATGAAACCCTGCGCGATCCTTTGCGTTTCCATTCTGTTTTTGTCGGCTGTTGTATTCTTTCTTTCCCGTTATATGGCATCATTTCGCACGGTGGGGCAGATGATCGGCATTGCCATTCTTCTGCTTTTCGTTCAGCTTTCAAGCAAGTGTTTCTTTACCTCCTATTCCTATGCCCTGGAAGGAAATAAGCTCAGCATTTTTCTCCGCCAGGGAAACCGCAAAAAGAATCTCGGTTACATTCCTCTTTCCGAAAACGTAATCCTCTTTACCAAAAAAGAATGGGAAGAACGGGAGGAAAATCCTGAAATTTCTCAATGCTTTTCCTACTGTCAGAATCTTTTTCCCAAAAATGCAAGCTACCTTATTTTCCCTCAAGAGGGTAGAAACGTCCTTTTGATCTTCGAACCGGATGAAACTCTTCATGCCCTTTTGAAAGAGCGGATCTGATTTCCCTTGTCCCAAGCCAAACGAAAAAAGGTTGACAAGCCCCTCCCTTTTCAGTATAATGTTAGAGTTCATAATTCGAGGTGTGGCTCAGTTTGGTAGAGCGCTGCGTTCGGGACGCAGAAGTCGCAAGTTCGAATCTTGTCACCTCGACCAAAAAAGCACTTGCTTTTGCAAGTGCTTTTTTATTTTTTCAGGTATGATTTCCCCAAAAAATACACATACTATCCGAAAAAAGGAGTGTGTATTATGATCGAATCGGATACCATAAAGCTGTTAAGAGAATGTGATGCAGGAATTAAAATGGGCGTAAAGTCCATTGACGACGTGATCGACCGTGTGAAAAGCCGTGATCTGAAGGATCTTCTCAACGCCTGCAAAGACGAGCACGAAAAACTGGACAAGGAACTGCAGGAAATGCTGGACTGCTACCGTGACGAGGGCAAAAATCCCAATTTTATGGCGGAAACCATGGCAAAAATGAAAACGGAAATGAAGCTGCACATGGAAGAAACGGATCATACCATTGCCGATCTTATGACCGACGGCTGTAATATGGGGGTGAAATCCTTAAATAAATACCTGAATCAATATGCCGCCGCCGACGAAAAATCCAAGGATATTACCAAGCGCCTCATCAATCTGGAAGGACAGCTTGCCTTGGATATGAGAAAGTTTTTGTAAACAGCACAAAAAAGCACCCCTTGGGTGCTTTTTTTATTTTTCGTTTTTTTCTTCTTCCTGAACCTGATCAAATTTTTCAGGGTGCTTGATAACGCCGGTATCGTTTCTTGCTTGACGGGAGCTGCGGAATACGTGGAAGTCAAGGACGATGACCGTAATGCCGATGATAAGAATGAAGAATGCGGTCTTTACCTTATCTCCCGTAAAGAGAACGGCGCAAATGCCGAGAAGCGCGGAAATGGCGTAGAGGATCAGAACCGACGCTCTCTGGGAGAATCCCATATCAATCAGCTTATGATGAAGATGCCCGCGGTCGGGGGCAAAGGGACTTTTTCCTTTGCGCAGTCTGCGCACAATGGAAATGAGCGTGTCGCTGGCAGGGAGGCCGAGGATCAAAAAGGGAATAAGGAAGGAAACCAGCGCGTTGAATTTAAAGACGCCCAAAACGGAAATGGTAGACAGAGCGTAACCGAGAATGAGAGCGCCCGTATCCCCCATAAACATTTTTGCAGGGTGAAGATTAAAGGGGAGAAATCCCAGACACGCACCTGCAAGCAAAAGGGAAAGCAGGGCGATGTTGCTCTGAGAAGAGCTGATAATGGCGGTCAAAACAAGACAGAAAGAGGAAATTACGGAAACGCCGCAAGCAAGTCCGTCCAGACCGTCAATGAGATTGATGGCATTGGTAATACCAACGATAAAAAGAATGGTGAGAGGAATGCTGATCCAAGGGGAAAGGGTGTAGTTTTCACCCATCATCAAAAAGGAATCGATCCTTGTTCCCGTCAATACGGGGAACAGAGCTGCGAACAACTGCCCCAGAAGCTTTTTTCCTGCGGAAAGATCGCGGGTGTCGTCAATGATACCAATGACGACCATGACAAGCATACCTACGAGAAGACCGAGGATCTTAATATCCATTTCCTCTAAAAAGAGAATGACCGAGGTGCAGAAAGAAATGAAAATGGAAAGCCCGCCAATGAGGGGAACGGGCTCCTTATGCATTCTGCGCTTGTCTTTGGGAATATCTACGGCGCCGATCTTAAATGCGAGAACTCTTACGGCGGGGGTCAGTGCAAACGCCAGGAGAACGCTGAATAAAAAGGCGAGAAAACCGTAGATCAGATCATTTGCCGTTAAGGTAGACAGCTCAAAACCGGTAGAGCTGGAAATGGCGGCGTACAAAGGGAAAGATATCATTTCTTATCCTGCGACTGATAGAAGCCGACCTTTCTGTATACTTTCTGAATGGTTTTGCGAGCAATGTAAGAAGCTTTTTGAGTGCCTGCGCGGAGAATGGAATCCAGATATGCCTTGTCTTTTGTCAGACGGTCAAATTCTGCCTGCAAGGGAGCAAGGGCATCTGCGCAAGCTTCACCAACGGCGAGTTTAAAATCACCGTAGCCGCGACCGTCAAATTCTTTTTCAATTTCCTCGCTTGTCTTTCCCGTCAGGCAGGAATAGATGTTTACAAGGTTGTAGATTCCGGGACGGTCGGGATCTGCTGCAACTCTCGCTTCGGAATCGGTGACGGCGCGCTTGAATTTGCGAATGATATCGTCCTTGCGATCCAGCATAAAGATGGACGCATTTGCATTTGGGTCGGATTTTGACATTTTTCTCTCCGGTTCTGCCAGGGACATAATGCGGGCGCTGGAACGGAGAATATAAGCTTCGGGAACGGTAAAGGTAGGGGAGTAACTGCCGTTGAAGCGCTGAGCGATATCGCGGGCAAGCTCAATGTGCTGCTTCTGGTCGGAACCTACGGGAACGAGATCTGCCTGATACAGGAGAATATCTGCCGCCATGAGAACAGGATAGGTGAAAAGACCGGCGTTGATATTATCGGCGTGCTTCTGGCTTTTATCCTTAAACTGTGTCATGCGGCTGAGTTCGCCGAACATAGTATTGCAGCCAAGCACCCAGGAGAGCTGCGTGTGTTCCGGTACATGGCTCTGAAGGAAGAAGGCAGCCTTGTCGGGGTCAATCCCGCTGGCAAGATAAAGAGCGAGAGTATCCAGACTCTTTTTTCTCAATTCGGCAGGGTCCTGACGAACGGTAATGGCATGGAGATCTGCCACGCAATAAATACATTCAAATTCATCCTGAAGATCAGCCCAGTTTTTCAAGGCACCGAGATAGTTGCCGAGAGTTAAATTGCCGGAGGGCTGAACTGCGGAGAAGATTCTTTTTTTGCTGATAGTTTGTTCCATAATTGATCCTTTACATTCTAAATCGGAGGGAAGACCTCTTTTCGCACCTTTTATCATAGCATATTCCAAAGCTGTTTTCAAGTATGCACTGAAATTTTAAGAAAAATGGCGTAAAAAGGGAAAAGAAAATAAGAAAGAGTTGCTTTTTTATTTTTGTTATGCTATACTAACTCTGTCCGTGCTCGCCACCCACGAGGCGGATAAAATGTAAATTCAACAAAAGGAGTTGGTTTTTTCGTGGATCCCGCGGGTAATAGTACGAATTTATCGTATATTCTTATTTTTCTTTATGTATTGTGCTTGATTTTCTCAGCCTATTTTGCTGCTTCGGAAACAGCATTTACGGCAGTGAGCAAGGTGCGTCTTCGCACCATGTCAGAAAAGGGAAGCAAAGCTGCAAAAACAGCCCTTTGGGTATGTGACCGTTTTGATAAGACTCTGACCACCCTCCTCATCGGAAACAATGTTTTCCATGCGGCAGGCGCCTCTCTCACCACCTTGTTTCTGGTGGAGACCTTCGGTCAAGAAAGAGCAGAGAATCTTGGCATTGCAGGAACGTTCGTCACTGCGCTGATTGTTTATCTTTTTGCAGAGATGATCCCCAAGAGCTTGACGAAGGTACATAATGAGAGCGCAGCTCTTGCTTTTGCTCCTCCCATGAAGATTCTTGTCAAGGTTTTGACCCCCATTTCCGCCATCTTTGCCGCCATTTCTAATTTGGTGGCAAAGCTCTTCGCCGCAAGTGAACAGAATACGGTCACCGAAGAAGAGATCATCAGTATTATTGAAACCATTGAGGACGAAGGCGTTCTGGAGCCTGAAAAGCAGGCACTTGTTTCTTCTGCCATGGAGTTCCGTGAAAAGCTGGCAGAGGATATTATGGTTCCCATGAGTGAGGTGGTCAGTGTATCCAGCACCACGCCCAAGGAACAGCTTGTAGAGATCATCAAAACAAGCCCCTATTCCAGAATCCCCGTTTATGAAGGAAATAAGGATAATGTCATCGGCATTCTTCCTGCCAATCTTTATCTTTCTCTTTATACCGCAGGAAAAAATATCGTACTGCGCAAGATCCTCTTAAAACCTTATGTATTTGATCAGAAAACAGAGATTACTTCACTTCTGCAGAGAATGCGTCTGAACAAGCTTCACATGATCTTCGTCATTGATGAAAAGAAGCGCAAGGTCGGCCTGATTACTATGGAAGACCTCTTGGAAGAGCTTGTGGGCGACATTCAGGACGAAAGCGATGCAGGCGAAGGCCTGCAGCTGATGTAAGGAGGTGCCAAGATGTTACCTTATATCGGAATTATACTTTGCCTTATCGGCTCTGCCTTTTTCTCCGGCACGGAGATCGCTTACACCTCTCTTTCCAAGATCAAGGTGAAAAAGGAAACAGAAAATCCTTCTTCTCCCATCTGGAAACTGATCAGCTTTATTTATAACCACTACGATAATGCCCTTTCCACCGTTCTTATCGGAAATAACCTTGTGAATATCGGTGCAACGGTGATTATGTCCTTTATTGCACTTGATATCGCGGCAGGCATCGGTATTTCTGCGGGAACGGCATCCAGTCTGGTTACCGTCATTATGACGATCATCATTCTGATCGTTGGAGAGATCACCCCGAAAATGATCGCCCGCCGTATGAATGAAGGCTTTGCCAAAATGGCAGCTTGGCCCGTTATCATTCTGATGGTCATTTTCTTTCCCTTGGTTTGGGTCAGCTCAATGATCGTAAAAGGACTGAACTTCCTCTTCCGTAAAAAAGACGGCAAGGAAGTTACGGTTACGGAAGAGGAATTGGAAAACATTCTCGATACCGCCGAGGAAGAAGGCGTTATGGAAGAGAATGAAACCGAGCTTCTTCAGTCTGCCCTTGAATTTACCGATCTGGATGCAGGTGATATTCTCACCCCCAGAATCGACGTTGTCGGCTTTGAAATCAATGACAGTATGGAGCATATTCTTTCTGTCATCAGTGAAACTCAGTTCTCCCGTTTCCCTGTGTACGAGGGTACGGTAGATAAGGTTGTTGGTATCCTTGTGGTGAAGCACCTGCTAAAGGAACTGGTAGATCGCCCCGACGTTACCATTCGCGAACTGATGCTGGAGCCTGTATTTATTCCCAAGGCTATGGTTCTCCCCGATATTATGAACGAGTTCCGACGCCACCGTTGCCACATGGCTGTGGTTGCCGACGAATACGGCGGCATTATGGGTATCGTTACCATGGAAGATGTTCTGGAGTGTCTGGTCGGTGAAATCTGGGACGAGAACGACGATATCGTTAACGAGTTTCAGAAGCTTGACGAAAAGAGATACGAATGCACCGGGGAAATGAACCTCACCGAGTTCTTTGATGAACTGGATATGGATGAGGACGAATTGGAAACCGAGTGTGCAACCGTAGGCGGTTGGGCAACGGAAAATATCGGTGCTATGCCTCAGCCTTTCGACTCCTTTGATTACAAGAATTTGACCCTTCTTGTAAAGGAAGTGGATGAGCACCATCGTATTACAAGACTTTTGATTCTGGAGCATGTGTTTGATCCCGAGTCCGTTAAGAAAAAAGACGAAGACTAAAAGAAAAAGAGTACCTGAAAAGGTGAACTAGTCAATAGTTAGTAGACACAAAAAAAAGAAAAAGT
>JAZSDQ010000092.1:0-11452 GCA_045531235.1 Eubacteriales bacterium | reverse complement strand
CCGCCCTGAATAAACAGCACCTTGTAATTATCAGGTATGCTCATTAATTCACGAAGATCAGCTTCCGCTTCTTCAGCAATCTGAATAAATTCAGGAGAGCGATGAGACATTTCCATAACGCTCATACCGCTGCCGCGGTAGTTAAGAAGTTCTTCTTGGATCTCCTCAAGCACAGGTTCCGGCATCATCGCAGGGCCGGCAGAAAAATTAAATGTACGTCCGTGTTTCATATTATTCCTCTCAGAATTTTGTAAAATATGATATCATTATTAGCAAAGATTCTGATCTTTATGCAGCCTATGAGAGGATGAATCAAGAAAACATCCGTGAGAATCAAAGTTTTTTGGATGCTTTTTAATATATTAATTTTGATTTAAGCTCAAATATATAAAAAAAGTTCGTGCTTTTATAAAAAAGGCTTAAAAGAATTCAAACTCATTGAAAAGCAATTTCTTCTGTGCTAGAATGATTTTATTAACAAATCATTAAAAATCCAGGAGGATAATTATGCCAAGATACATTCCCTTCCCTAATTTTACAGATCGTATGCCCATAGACATTTCCTTTGTTTTTGAGGATGAAAAACCTGCAGGTAAGCACGGATTTTTGAAGGCAGACGGAGAAGATTTTCGATTCGAAGACGGTACTCTCGGTCGTTTTTGGGGTGTCAATTTCAACGGCGGCGCCTGCCTCCCTCCTCACGATTATGCAGAGAAGGTTGCCAGAAGACTTGCTCAGTCCGGTTGTAATCTTGTCCGTTTTCACCAGTTGGACTCTCAGTGGAACACGCCTAACATTTTTGCTTACACAAAAGGCAAACGCTTAAGCACAACCAGAGCGCTTGATCCCAAGAGCCTTGATGCTCTTGATTATCTCGTGTATTGTCTCAAAAAAGAAGGCATTTACTGCTATCTTGATATGCTCACCTACCGTCATTTTAAAAAAGACGACGGTGTTGTTGACTACGAGCTCCTTTCCGACAAGGGCAATCCCTGGTCAATGATTGATCGCACAATGATTGAGCTTCAGAAAGAGTATTGCTATCAGCTTTGGACGCACTACAACCCCTACACGGAACTTTGCTACAAAGATGACCCTGTTTTCATCTTGACAGAAATCATCAATGAAACTGACTTATTTACCAATGTAGCAGGATTCAAATCAGACTATAAGCACAGCGCATATTACGAAAAGATGTTCCGCGAAATGTTCCGCGACTGGCTGAAAGAAAACAACGAGGAATATGATTGGGAACATTGCAATCTCTACGACAGCGACGAACGCTTTATTCGTTTTAAAATTGAAAAAACTAAGGCTTATTATTCCGAGCTTTACGATTACATGAGAAGCATTGGTGTAAAAATCCCTATTACCGGTACCAACTGGACTCACACCTCCGCTTGTGGAAAGGCTGAGGAAGATATGGACTTTATGGACGGTCACCACTATTTCTATGACTGGAGATGGGGTAATCGCGAACGCGCAAGCTGGAACCGTTCCATCAATGACTCGCCCTATATTGCTGCAAATCTTGGCAAGCGTGCAGCTGTGGGTAAACCTTTCTTCGTGTCCGAATGGGATATGCCCTGGCCCAACTCTTTCAGAGCTGAAGGTCCTATTTACTATGCAACACTCGGCGCTCTACAGAATTGGGGCGGTTTTGCAATACATACTTACGCTTACACCAGTGACCTTGATCCCAAACAGCCTTTAGGCAGAGAAGTATCCACCCCTATCGCAGGTGTTCCCTATCGTGAAGGTATTTTCTCTGCATGGAATGACCCTGCAAAATTTGGTGTGTTCTATCACGCAGCACTGATTACTCGTCGTCTTGACGTAAAACCAGCGAACAAAAAAGTTGCCGCTTTGGCAACGGATCTCGGAAAAACAATTTCCACTGCATTTGAAGGTCTGATGGAGGTGCATCAGATCAAAACATGCTTCGATGAAAAACTCCCCGAGGGGTACGATGAAATAGTAAACGAAGGTGATAAGTTTAACCACGTGGCAAAAGGCATTCTTACCTCTGATAACGGAGAATCCAGAAGAGACCTTGGGAATCGCGTAGGCTACGTTGATACCGAAAGAACAAAAATCGCCTACGGCAGACTTGATAGCGCGAGACCTCAGGCTTCGTATCAGATTCCCAAAAAGGATTACAAGCTTTATCTTGACGGACTGACCATTACCCCTCGTACTGACGTTGGTGTCATTGCAATGTCCAGCCTTACCGACTCTCCCATTTGCGAATCTGATAACATTCTTCTTACCACCATTGGCAGAGCAAGAAACACAGGCGCCCAGTTTGATGGTGAAAAGATGATTGAGTTAGGAACGGCACCAATTATGGTGGAAGTGATTGATGCAGATATTGAGATGAAGACCTCCCGTGGCGACAAGCTGAAGGTATGGGGCGTGAATGCTGATGGTTTCTATTCTGCACAGATTCCAACCACGTATGAAAACGGAATCCTTTCCTTCCGTATCGGTAATGATGATAATCCCTCCCCCTATTACCTAATCGTTGAAGATTAAATAGAATTTATATTGATATTTTAAAAAGAATGTGGTATGATTTTCATACCACATTCTTACTAATTAGAGGCTTTTATGAAAACAATCATCACAGCTGAATTTAAGCACGAAACAAACCGCTATTGCCAAGGCGTAACCGGATTTGACGCTTACAGAGCAAGAGGAGCCTTTGTTGGCGACGAAGAAATTGAGAAAGGCTATGACGGCGCCTTCAATGAAATGAACGCTTTTTATAACTATTTTTCTGAAAAAGAAGGTTATAAGATCGTAAGAGTCGTCGTTATGAACGCTCAGCCCGGCCCCGTTGTTGCAACCGAAGTGTGGGATTTTGTTCGAGATTCCATTTTAACCGCCATTGACAAGGAAGAAAAAGTTGACGGTCTTCTTCTTGCCCTTCACGGCGCAATGGTAACCGAAAGCACCGAGGACGGCGAGGGCGATCTTCTGGAAATTTTAAGAAAAAAAGTGGGAAAAGACGTTCCTATCATCACAACCCTGGACCTTCACGTAAACATCACGGAAAAAATGGCAAAAAATGCAGACGGCCTCTTCCCCTTTGACTATTATCCTCATATTGATTTTTACGAAGCAGGTCTTCGCGCTGCAGAGTGTATGTATCGCACTTTGGAGGGTGAGATCAAGCCCGTTCTTGCTATGAAGAAGCTTGATTTTATTCTTCCATATATGCCAACTGCACATCCGGAATTTGCTCCGCTTTTAAAAATGGCCCAAGATATGCGTGGTAAGGATCCCATTATCAATGCCAATATCTGCCACGGTTTTTTTGCAGCGGATCTTTATTGGCAAGGTGCAGGCGTTGTAGTAACAGCAAATGGTGACAGAGAACTTGCTCAGTCAGTTGCAGACAAGATCGGCGACGCAATTTTTGAAAAAAGACACAAGCTAGACAGAGAATTCTACACCGCCAAAGATGCCATTCGCGTAGCAACGGAAACCGGTCTAGCGCCCGTAACACTTGCAGACGTTGCGGATAATATTGGTGCAGGCGGATCCGGAGATGCCACGGAATTGCTTCGTGCAATGGTAGAAATGGATGTACAAAACGCCGCCGTTGCCATTATCTACGATCCCGAAACCGTTGAAGAAGCGGAAGAAATTGGCGTCGGAAACACATTCAATGCCCGTATCGGCGGCAAAATGGTTCCCGAGTTGACAGGCGGTCCCGTGGAATGCACCGCAAGAGTTCGATGCATTAATGACGGTACGATTCGTAACAAAACCGGTGTCACAAAAGGACTCATTACTCGTTTTGGTAAAACTGCCGTTTTGCAAGTGGGCGGTATTGATGTAATTGTTACTTCTATCCGCTCGCAGCCTTGGGACGTTGAAATCTACCGTTACTGCGGCATTGAACCGACCGAAAAGAAGATTTTGGTTGTAAAATCAACTGTACATTTTCGTGCATCCTTTGAACTGGTCTCTCCTTTGATTCTTGACGTTGAAACTGCAGCTCTCGCACCTCAAAAACCCACTTCTCTCCCCTTGGCACACTCTAGAAGACCTATTTATCCTTTAGACCCCGAGGTATAAAAAATCGCCCCCATAAGGGGGCGAAACTTTTTTGACTTTTAATATCAATTATTTTGACTGAGGTCGGAAAACAATAGTACCCGTAGCATCATTCATTTCTTCAACAATTGCAAGAGACTCCAATTGGTAGCCGAGCTCTCTAATTTCTTTGCCGCCAACCTGGAAACCTTTTTCAATAGCGATGCCCAAACCTTCTACCTTAGCTCCTGCGAGTTCTGTAAGAGCGATCAATCCCTTCAATGCGCAACCATTCGCGAGGAAATCATCGATAATCAGAACGCGGTCATCTTCCCCGAGAAAGCGCTTAGAAACAATAACCTTGTTAATATTTTTGTGTGTAAAGGATTCGACTTCAACCATATAAGTGCCGCCATCGATGTTGACCGATTTAGATTTTTTAGCAAAAACCAGGGGTACTCCAAATTCTCTTGCAACAGGATAAGCAATGGCAATACCGCTTGCTTCAATAGTCAAAACCTTAGTAATTTTCTTATGACAGAATCTGCGGTGGAATTCTTTTCCAATCTCATCTAAAAGGTCTATATCCATCTGATGATTCAAAAAACTATCCACCTTCAGCACATTTCCGGGCTTTACAACGCCGTCTTTAATAATTCTTTCTTCTAAAAAATTCATACCCAACCTCCGAATGCTATGATTATACTATATCACAACAATAAATAAATGTCAGCATATTTTACTATTTTTTTCAAATTTATACAGAAAAGGAGTTTCTATGGATTTTGCCAATAACGCCTTAGGCTTGTCCCATAAATATATCAAAGAACATATTTCAGTAGGCGACTTATGTATTGACGCTACCGCGGGACGCGGAAGAGATACACTCTTTCTTGCAAAGCTTGTTGGAGATAGCGGCAAAGTAATTGCATTTGATATCCAGGAAGAGGCTGTACGCAGCACAAGAGAGTTGCTCCTATCAGAAGGAATTAATAACACCGAGGTACATCACGCATGTCACAGCAAAATGGCTTGCTATGTCGATAAGGAATCAATAGCTGCCATTATGTTTAACTTTGGTTGGCTTCCCGGTGGCGATCACTCAAAATTTTCTCGGGGAAGTACATCAAATGTGGCAATCGAAGAAGGGCTCTCCTTGCTGAAGCCCGGTGGAATTATGACGCTTTGCATTTATTACGGAAAAGAAACAGGCTTTGACGAGAAAGATGCTGTCCTTAATTTCGTTCGGAAATTAGATCAGAAAAAATACTCTGTATTACTTCATGACTATATTAACAGAAAGAATAATCCACCTATTCTTGTTGTAATCACAAAAGACAACTGATCTATTGACATAATAAATGAAATAATTTAAAATGATGCAAACTAGAAGCGAGGTGTTGAAATGAACGTTTCAATATTAGATTTCGGCGCAGTTTCGGGCGAAAATACACTGAATACCACCGCAATTCAGAATGCAATTGACACGGTTGCTGAAGCAGGCGGCGGACGAGTAACCATTCCTGCAGGCCTTTTTGTCACCGGCACAATTTATATGAAAGACCATATTGATCTACACCTGGAAATGGGTGCCGTGCTGAAAGCGAGCGAAAATCTTGATGATTATAACCCCTTGGATGCCTATCCCGAAAACTTTGGGAGTCCCAAAGAGGAATGGTCTGGTCGCCACTTGATCATTTGCTATCATAAAAAGGATGTCGCCATAACAGGACTGGGTACCATTGACGGTTCCGGTGAAGCCTTCTATGAAGAACCACATCGAAGTAAATCTTTCAACTATATTTGGGGCTATGGAATAGCAAAAGCAAAAGACAAGGAGAATTTGCGCCCCGGTCAGCTCTTAGTATTTCTTGAAAGCGAAGATCTCCTTCTGACGGACTTTTCTATTACCGGTTCCCCTTGCTGGACTGTATTTCTTCACGGATGCGAAAGAGTTCGTGTTAGAGGATTGAAAATTCAAAACGATAAGCGCCATGCCAATACCGATGGCATTGATATTGATACCTGCCGATACGTTACCGTATCAGACTGTATCATCACCACCGGTGATGATGCCATTACCGTCAGAGCGTCCTGCGCAAAGCTGCTTTCCGGCAAAAATATCTGTGAACATATTGCAATTTCTAACTGTATCCTTTCCTCCTCCGCAATGGCGGTGCGTGTTGGTGTCGGCACCGGTTTAGTAAAAAATGTTAAAATTTCGGGACTTGTTATTGAACGCGCGGCATGCATTGTAGAATTTATCACCTCATACAAAAAGAGGGGTGGCGTTAGCATGTCCGATATCATCGTAGAAAACGTCGTTGCTGATCAGATCTCCTATCCTTTCCAATTCATTCAGGAGAACGGTGCTTACATCCGCGATATCAAAATTCAAACCATTCGTGCAAAAGCAATGTGTTCCACATATTTTATTTCCGAGGATCCCGGCTTGCTTTCAGATATCTCTCTACGCGATATCACCATAGACATCATCCCCTCCATCTATGTTTTAGATGAAAGAGCTGCTAACGAAAAGGGGTGGTATGCAATTTGGGGAATTTGCGCAAAGAACATCGACCTTGATAACATTCAATTTCGCATTCCGAAGTCTCTAAATCATGAGTGGAACGGCCAATTTCACTCTGAAAATTGTGAGAATGTTTCAATATCAGGCTGTAGCTTCTAAAATAAAAAAACATCTGCAATGCAGATGTTTTTTTATTTATTAAATTAAATCTCAAAAATGTCCTTCATGCTGTAATGTCCAGCAGGTTGTGAAATAAGAAATTCCGCAGCGCAAATTGCACCATTCGCTAAAATTTCTCTGGAACCTGCCGAATGAGAAATAGTAACAGTTTCCATGTGACCGGCAAAAAGCACATCATGTTCACCTACAATCGTTCCGCCGCGAACAGCATGAATGCCGATTTCTCTTTTTGTACGTTTTCCGCAGATGCCTTGTCTTCCGTAAACATAGTTCATATCTCCGGGCAATTCGGAAGAGATTTCATCAGCTATCATAAGTGCAGTACCACTAGGTGAGTCAACCTTTTGATTATGATGTTTCTCTATGATTTCAATATCAAAATCAGGAAGAAATTTAGCAGCTTTTTTTGCAAGTTGACAAAGTAGATTTACACCAATAGACATATTTGCTGAACGAAACACAGGAATAATCTTTCCTGCATTATCGAGAAGCATTTTTTCTTCATCAGTGAATCCTGTTGTAGCAACAACAATCGGAACTTTATTTTCAGTCGCAAAAGCCAAAATTCCGCCAATTGCAGCATGAAACGAAAAATCTATAATAACATCTGGTTTTTCCTTTACTTCTGAACAATCGGCATATACAGGAAAATCGCAAATCGGCAATGCAGGATCAACTCCTGCACATATCTGAAATTTATCACTTTTTGCGCAAAGCTCGGCTACAACCTTTCCCATTCTTCCGCCACAACCTGTCAAGACTACTTTAATCATTGCTCGTCCTCGCTTTTCTTTCTTAAAAACTGTTGAAATATGTACGATAATAGTATATAATATGTTCAACTATGATTTGTTTTTAATTTTACCATTCTTCACCAAGGATGTCAAACAATTTTTAAGGAAACGTTATGTCAAACAAAGATTTAATGCAAAAGAAATCATATTTTTATGATTTACCTACCGAGCTGATAGCGCAAAGTCCTGTTACGCCAAGAGATTCATCGCGTCTTTTGATTTGTGACAAACGAGGGAATTTTAATGACCACATTTTTTCTGAACTGCCTGATTTTTTAAACGATGGCGATATTCTCGTTGTAAATCAGTCGAAAGTTATTCCGGCCCGTCTTTACGCAGAAAGCTGTGATACCTCTTCCCCGCTTGAAATTCTGCTTTTGAGGCAAAAAGAACTGAATCGCTGGTATTGCATGGTCAAACCCGGAAAAAAAGCTAAAGTAGGCAGAAAATTTACCATTGGAAATGGTAAACTCATTGCAGAGATTATCTCAATTGAAGATAACGGTGACAGACTGATTTCTTTTTCGCACGATAATTCCAAAAGTTTTATGGAAATTTTAGACGAAATCGGCAATATGCCTCTTCCCCCATACATAACAAAAAAATTGGATGACAGAAATCGCTATCAAACAGTTTACGCTAAAGATGACGGTTCCGCAGCAGCACCAACTGCAGGCTTACATTTTACGGAAGATCTGTTGAACATAATCAAAGCAAAAGGAATAAAAATTGTTCCTGTAACTTTACACGTCGGAATTGGAACATTTCGCCCTGTAAAAGAAGATGATATTACAAAACATCCTATGCATGCAGAGTATTTTAGCATTACAGAAGAAAATTCCAAGATAATTTCACAAGCTAAAAAACAAGGAAAACGCATCATTGCAGTTGGTACGACCTCTTGCAGAACACTGGAAAGTGCTTTTGATGCAAACGCTGATCTTGTCGCTAACAATTGTTTTACCGACATTTTTATCTATCCCGGTTACCAATTCAAAATGGTAGATGCACTTATCACAAATTTTCATTTACCTGAGAGCACCTTGATTATGCTCGTTTCTGCTTTGTTAGGATATGAAAATACAATGAACGCCTATAAGCACGCTGTAGAAGAAAAATATCGCTTTTTCTCCTTCGGTGATGCCATGTTAATACAATGAATCGTTGCATAGCAATTTTCGGTCCGACAGCCTCCGGTAAGTCCTCCCTTGCGCTTCGATTAGCCAAAGAAATTGATTCTGTCATCATTTCAGTGGATTCTATGCAAATATACAAGGGAATGAACATCGGCACGGCAAAGCCAAATGAAATGGAACAAGCAATCGTTCCCCATAAGATGATTGATATTTGTTCCCCCGACGAAAACTTTTCCGTCTACGATTTTAAAAGAATAGCAGAAAACGAAATGCATTCTGCACTTTGCTGTGGCAAAACCCCAATTTTGGTTGGCGGTACCGGATTATATTTTGATGCTATTTTTAATAATACAGACTTCGGTGAATTCGAGATTGACCCTGAAGTTCGTATCGCTTTACTGCAAAAGCTGAACGAAAACGGTGGCGAAGCACTTCTTGACGAACTAAAAAGAATAGATCCGGTAGCGGCGGTACCGCTTCATGCCAAGGATCACAAAAGAATCCTTCGTGCTTTGGAAGTATTCTATTCTACAAAAAAAACGCTTACCCAAATCAAGAAAGAATCACATAGAATTAAGAGTTCGTTTGAATTTTTAAAATTTCATCTTGTATTTGAAAACAGAGAGAATCTCTATAATAGAATCAATGCAAGAGTTGACCAAATGGTTAACGATGGACTGGTAGACGAAGCGCGTCAGGTTTATGAAGACAACCTCTTTCGCAACAAAACCGCCTCACAAGCGATCGGTTACAAAGAACTTATTCCCTACTTTTCCAATGGAAAAAGTCTAGATTTATGCCTCGATACTTTAAAGCAAAAGACAAGGAACTATGCAAAGCGGCAAATAACTTGGTTTCGTCGGTACAGTGATGCCAACGAAATATTTATGGATACCGATACTGATCCATTTTTAACATTAAGTGAAATGGTGCGAAAATTTCTAAAGGAGGATAGCAAATGAAAGCAAAACGTCTTCTAACCAGCATTGCAGTCTTTCTACTTTCTTCTTTTGTAATCCTTTATATCGTTATCCAACTCGTTTCCGGCCTTACTACAGATGCTAAATATGAATATACTTCCATACAGACTGTAGAACACGCATTAGAAAAAACCGGCTATCTTGTAAGAAACGAAAAGGTTTTGTTTGCAGAAAAAAAGGGGGTATTGACATATTCAGTTTCCGAATCTCAAAAACTTGGCAAAGATCAACCGATAGCTACGGTCTATTCAAGTGAGAGCGGTGTTGACATCCAGAAACAAATTTTTCAGCTCGATGAAAGAATCGGAATTTTAGAACGATCAGCCGTTGATGACGGATATATGACCGCGGATATTACAAAAATCGATGAAAAAATTTACGATTCACTGGTAAAGATCCGTTTGGCTGTGGACGCAAACGATATTTCCTTGGCATCGCAGCTGAAGAATGATCTTCTGATCAATTACAATAAACGGCACTTGATCACAACAGGAAAAACTCAATACAACGAAAAAATCAAGGACCTTAAAGAAGAGAGAACTCGTTTAACCGATTCCTTGCAAAATGCTTTGTGTACTGTGAACTCACCGGAAGCTGGATATTTTTCAACATTATTAGATGGTTATGAAACAGTATTCACTCCGGAAAAAGTAAACAGTTTAACTATTGATTCTTATCACGAAATAATAAATCAGGATGAATCCGACTATGGAGATCTTGCTATCGGAAAAATTATTTTAGATTTTGACTGGTATACTTTGTGCGAGGTCTCATCCGCAGAAGCCGATGATTTCTCATTGGACAAAAACTATAAAATTACTTTTTCATATTCTTCCGGTCAAAAAATCGATGGAATTCTTCAAAAAAAAGTATCTCAAACAGATAAAGATACAGTAATTTTAGTTTTTCGTATTGAGAATGTTCCTCAAGGATTTGATTATACCCGCAAGCAAACGATTCAAGTAGTAAAAAATTCTTTTGAGGGTCTTTCATTTCCAAGATCCGCTTTGCGCATAGTTGATGGCGTTCAAGGCGTTTATGTTGTTGAGGGCAACGCCGTGGGCTTCAAAAAAGTTGACATCGTTTATATGACCGATTCTCTGTATTTCAGTCGCGAGCCGGGAGTCGGTGAAGAAGACGCAAAAAAGTATTTATCACGCTTTGATCGCGTAATTACTGAAGGAAAGGATCTCTATCTTGGAAAAATTCTTGACTAATGAACAGTTCCTTTTAAGCAACGAACGCAAGGAAACGATACTTTCATCTCTCACCGAGATAAAAGATAGGGTTGATGCAGCAGCTGCGCGCAGTCAATATAAACAGACGCCGCAAGTTTTACTTGCTACTAAAACAAGAACGCCCGAAGAGATAAACTTTGCAATTTCTCAAGGATTTCATCTTATTGGAGAAAATCGCGTCCAGGAACTGTTAGCTAAATACGATAGTATAGATAAAGAAAATGCAGAAATTCATTTTATTGGTGCTTTGCAAACTAACAAAGTAAAGTATATAATTGATAAAGTTAGTATGATTCACTCGTTGGATCGGATTTCGCTAGCAGAAGAAATAAACAAACAAGCAAAAAAGATTGGTAAAATCATGAATGTGCTATGCGAAGTTAACATTGGAAACGAAGAATCAAAGTCCGGCCTCAAAGTTGACGAAGTTTTACCATTTTTGACAAAAATTTCAACATTTTCCAACATTAAAGTATGCGGATTAATGTCAATTCCCCCCATAATGACTTCCTATTCAACACAAAAACAATATTTTCAAAAAATTATGGAT
>JAZSDQ010000107.1:0-12625 GCA_045531235.1 Eubacteriales bacterium | reverse complement strand
GGAGATCATATCAATAATACCGTTATCATCAATCATTTGATCAACGATCTTTGTATGTCTTCCGATCCCGATAACGGCATTTGCTTTTCCGAAAGAACCAATGAATTTATCAAGCTTCTCGGTGAATTTAATTTGAAGTATATTTACCGCGCGCCTCGCGTTGCACGCGCGGAGAACTTCTTTGAAATTATGATCCGTGAACTTTTCAGCCTTCTTTTCGGATGCTTTGACGGAGAGGGAACGCTTCAGCGTCTTGATGAGCTTCGTCTGGTCTACCCCAATGTAACCACTTCGTTTTATGATTGGCTTAATGATTATTGGACTTTGGTTCGCGATGCCAGACAGAAGAATCCTGCTATTTTTGATCTCACTTATGAAAAAGACTATGCCCGCGCGGTCATATCCTTCATTGCGGGAATGAGCGACCGCTATGCCATTGAGTGCTTTAATGAAATTATCAGCTTTTAAGGGAAACTATGAGAATTCTGACTTTTTGCCTCGGTGCCTTGCGTACCAATACCTATTTTTGCTTTGATGAAAACCGAAATACCGTAGTCATAGATCCGGGTATGGATGGGGAAGGGATTTATGAAAAGCTTGTGCAAAAAGAGCTTTCCCCAAAATATATTTTTTTGACCCACGGGCATTTCGATCATTCTCAAGGTGTTCGTATCCTGGCAGAGAAAACGGGAGCTAAGGTCTGCGTCCATGCTGAAGATGCCGCGATGCTTCGTGATCCGGGAAAGAATTCCGCAGGATTTTACTATCGCGGCGATACTACCTTTTATCCCCGAACAGAAGCGGATATCCTTTTCAATGATGGGGATGAAATCCAATGCGGCACCATGCATTTTACCGTTCATCACACCCCCGGGCATACTCCCGGTTCTGTTTGCTACCGTGCAGATAACACGCTTTTTTGCGGTGATACGGTATTTGCCTACGGCTACGGCCGTTATGACCTTTGGGGTGGCGACCGTGAAAGTCTGGCTGCTTCTCTTGACCGCATCGGCGCTATGGAGACGGGAATTAAGCTCTGCCCCGGCCACGGAAATACTGCCAGTCTTGATCGTGTTCGTGCTGACATCTTGAATTTTGCAAAAGAATTGAAATAACGGAGAATATAATGTCCAAAAAAAGATTCCCGGCGCTTCTTTTTCTGCTGGTGTTTTTATTGATCTCTTGCAGTCGAACTTTGCCGAATGAAACAAAAACCGAAATCGGCGAAACAATGCCTGAGATCGAAACGGAAACTGTCACCGAGGAAATTCCCGAAACGTCCGTTGTCCCACCTATAACAGAGGAAATCCCTGTTACTACTGTACATTCTCACGCTTTTCGCGTAGAGTCTATCCGTCAAGCTACCTGTACCTCAGAAGGCTTGCGTACTTGGCGTTGCGTTTGTGGGGAAAGCAAAGAAGAACCCTTGCCCGCGCTGACTCACCGTTTCTCAGAGTCCAGCTGTACCGCGCCTTCCGTATGCTCTTTGTGCGGATTGCGCCAAAGCACTCGTTTAGGCCATAACCTGGAGGGAAATGTATGCACCCGATGCAACAAGACCTTTGCCGCGCCTATTAACGTTTTAGGAAAAGAACTTCTCTTTGATGCAACTCGCGCACAAATTGAAGAAGCTCTGGGAGTGCCCACGGAAGTAATTACAGAAGGTGGATTTGTCAGCCTGGTTTATGCGGAAAATCTTGCCGAACTTACCGTCATTCAAACTGATGATGTCGGACTTTGGGGTGTGTTTACCATGGATTCCAACGCTTTCTTTTTACTGGAAGGAAAAAACATTTCTATTTCCAATTTCTCCGGTGCACACGACTTGAATTCCGACGCCTATTATCAGGATATCGGCACTTGCCGCGTTTTTGGCTTCAAAGATAATTATGCTACCAAAGCATTTTACGGCCTTTGGATGCGCTATTCCGAATGCCGCTACGATTACATGAATGATTCTGCCGTGGCTTCTTCCTATCTTGGCCAGGCGCGTCTTTCCTGGTATTATACCAACGCTCTTCGCGCAATTCATGGATTGAACGCTCTTTCTTGGTCTGATGCAGCTGCTAAAGTGGCCACAGATTATTCCAAGGTAATGGCGGATACGGAGATTCTCGATCACGATGGCAGCTTTGGAGAACGATTGAAAACAGAAGGTGTTTTCTGGCGCTATGCCGGCGAAAATATTTCTCAAGGATATTTTAATCTCTATTTCGTCTGTGATGCTTATTACAATTCCGTTGACCATAGAGAGAATATTCTTCATGAAGGATATACTCACGTTGGCATGGGTTACTACCAGACCGCCTTGCAAAAGAACGTTTTCGGGGCACAAATATATTTCAGCTATTAAAAAAGCCTTTCCGTTTTCGGAAAGGCTTTTTTATTACGATGCTTTCTTTTCAATGATCTTTACGTCCTTTGGTTGAATGGAGGATTCCAGATATACGATTTCCTTGATCTGCGCGATCTCTCCGGCAGTCAATCCGTCAGATTCTACTACAATATTGGCGCTGTCTTGGTTGATAATGGCAATGCATTCTTCAAATCCCTTTGACTTTACAAGATTTTCAATATCAATCTCCCAGCTGGTTTCGTTGGCAATTCTCTCCATCTGAGTAAAGGCATCACTTTTTGCAGTTTCGCTGGCGCTTTCGTCTTCGGTGATGTTGACAAGCACTTCCAAAGCTTCTCCACGGGCACGCTCGCGGTCAATTTGGGCTGAAGCGAAAAAGTCTTCATTTTCCGTGATTTCGCTTACCTCGCTGTCATCGGGATCTTCAATGGGAACGTCGGATACACCGCCGTAGCGAATATTCAGATATCCTGCCACCGCAATGAGAACGAGGCATCCGGCGACAATAGCATTTTTCGCATTGATCCCTTTCCACGGAAAAGGTTTTACTTTTGTGCGAATTTTTTCAAACCAAGCGGTAATTTCCGGAAATAATGGCTCGGCTCTTTCTTCTGCAGGTACGATTTCCACGGCAGTTTCTTCCTTTGCATGAGGTGCGGGTGTTGCAAGTTGGATCTTTTTCAGCTTTTTCATAAATACTCTCCTTATGTAGTTACATAAATTTGATTTTGGTTTAAATTCAAGGTGCTTGCGATCAGTGAAATGATTTTGTTTTGCATCACAGCTCCGTCAGCCCCGCGGCAAACCACGCTCACCCCCTTGACAATGGGAGAAGATG
Organism: Eubacteriales bacterium; assembly: GCA_045531235.1. Classification (GTDB taxonomy): domain Bacteria; phylum Bacillota; class Clostridia; order Oscillospirales; family SIG627; genus RGIG5579. The sequence goes on along the minus strand of JAZSDQ010000107.1, from coordinate 9,431 downwards.
CCGCGACGAAAACAGGCTTTTCACCGTTGTTGGAAGCTGTTTGCAGATGAAAAGAGCTGTTTTCACTGGCAGTGAGTTCACCGCTTGCTGCAGTTGCTTGAGTATATTGGTACTCTGTGCCCCGTTCCAAAGTGATCATCACATTGACTTCGCTGATTCCCTCCATTTTTTCAATGATCTCCGCAAGCCTTGTTTCCAGATGAAGAATATATTCGTTTTCGTCAAACGCTTCCAAGTTCTTATCCTCTGTTCCCATAAAATCATATTCGGAAAATACAAGAAAAATGAGTCCCAAAGATAGAAGAATTGCGAAAACCGTCCTTTTTAATTTACTGCTAATTAAAAACCGATCCATTTTCATTTTCTCCTTCGTTGTATTCGTCTGCCGATATAGAGTATTTTGCTTCAATATAATCTGCAATATCTTTTGCATCGCCACATACGCTTTTTACGAATATTTCGGTAGGCGTACCGTTTTTATCGGTGTAAATATATAAAGTAAATTCCGCTTCGGGAAATTGAGTTTTTATTTGATTTGACATTTCCTTGGCGCTTCGTTCCAAAAGCATTCGTTCCATCACTTTGGTATCGGGAGATTCCAAGGAAGAAAAAAAGTCGGTATAGATCTCCTTTTCTTGATGAAAAAGCTTATACAGAGGAGAAAACACCGTAATGATCAGAATCAATGAAAATAGAAAACTCAAGGGTGGATACAGCTTTGATTTTTCACCTCCGGGCAAAAGCAGTCGGGATGTGATACCAAGAAGTCCAATGCAAATGAGTGAGAAAAACCATTCTTTCATCTTAAATACTTCCTTTGTATCTTAAAAAAAGAGTGATATAAAAAATAAAGTAACAGCTTTGTGAGATCATCAGCGCCATCATCAGGTCGAATAAGGAAGCTAAGTGATTCAAAAAGCCAAGGTTCTTTATATCTCCCAGCATTTCTCCCAAGGCTTTTCCTAAGGACAGAAACGTTTTTTGCACCCAGAGATAAAGGATCGGCTGCAAAGCAATACACAAAAGCACCAGAAGGCAAACCACGCCGCATTGAGTCTTAACAAAGGAAAAAGATGCTGAAAGTGTTTTGGTGCTTTCTCCCACGAAAGAACCGACGACGGGAATGAAATTTCCCGCAGCAAAACGAACGGAACGCATTGTCAAGGAATCGGAAGCTCCGGCCAAAGCATGCTGCAGCGCCAAAAGTGCGGAAACTATGGTAAAGAGAAAAACGCAAATCGTTTTGATTGCTTTTTTGAAAAAAGAAAAAAAGCTTTGAAGTTTTATTTCCGAAAAGCTTGCAACAAGAGCAAAGCCGAATAAGCTTTTTAAAACAGGGAAGAGGATTTTTGCCACCCCTTCCGTGAAAAAAGCAAGGACAAAACGAATATTGGCATAGCTTACTGCCGCGACGCCAACACCTCCCGTCATGCTTAAAAGCAGCGTCATGACAGAAAGACTTGCAGTAATAAAATCTGCCATGGTGCTCAGGGCAACCTTTACGACAGAAAAACTGTTTTCCAAGGCGGAATAGCAGGTTAAAGCCATCATTAAAATGAAAATAAAATCAAAAACGCCTTCCAAAGAATCAATGCTAAATGATTTTTTGATGCAAGCAAAAAGGGAACTGAAAAGAATCATTGCGCAAAGCTTCAGAAAAAACTTTACTCCCTCCCGAAAACCGAGGGTAAAATATGTTGTGATTTTTTGAAAAAGAAACGGCCATAAACTCTTTTCTCCGTCATCCTCAAAAAAAGGGGAGATCTCCTCTTTGCTTAGTCCCTCGGGCAATGCTTCCAATAGTTCGTCTGCCCCGGAAAAACGTCTGATGTCGTCTGTTTCTGTAGCAAATACCGGTGCAGAGAATAGAAGAATTCCCAGTACCGCTGCCGCAATATATACAAATCCTTTGTGTTTCAAGAAGCAAGTTCTCCGATAAACTTTAATATTTCCGTTAAAACAGGGATGCTTAATGCTAAAATGGCGGTTTTGCCGCATAGCTCTACTTTTTCCGCAATACTGTTTTCTCCCAGATCACGGCAAAAGGAAGCGCTGATTGCCACAAGAAAGGCGATTCCCAAGGCCTTCATCATTACACGAAAAGATTCTCCAAGCGCTTCCGTGTCAAACAGCGTGGTCAAAGCATTTAATACAGGAGCAGAGAATCGAATAAAAACTACCATCATGCAAACGCCGCAGCCACCTAGCAAAAGAAATCGGAATTTAGGTGAAATCTCTCCCGATATTTTTATCAGAATGGCAGCAAATAGTGCAAAAAAACAAACCGAAGCCACACTTATATACCGAAAGTGGACCGCACCGTCTGGATCAATGCGGCAATTTCTTGCACAAGAAGAAGCAAAACGATAACGATGCCCGCCAGCGTTACAAATCCTGCTTGCTCGTCCTTTCCGCTTTTGGAAAGCACCTGACAAAGGGCGCTGACAAGGAAACCAACTCCCGCAATTTTCAGTATCATTGAAACGTCCATAATTTCTCCTTCTTTTTATATCAACATAATATATATTCCCAGCCCCACGGTGATCCCCATAGCTCTGTTTAGCTTGATCTGTCCCGCGAGATCTTTTTGCCTCTTCTCATCTTCGCTCTTCAAAACAACAAGAAGTCTGTCAAAATCTTTCAGCTGTGAAGCGTGAGATTGCATACCGAAGCTATTGCCGAATTCTGTCATTGCTCTTGATTCCAAAGAAGAAAATTGCAGTTTCGTCAGCAAAAACTCAAAGCTTCTTTGAAGAGCAAGGCAAGGGGACTTTTCCACCTCTTCTTTTAAATGCGAAAGGAACCCGATTTTTTCCAGCATCGGATCCTCATAAGCCAAAAAAATGGCTTTTTGTTCTCTGTGATATAAGGAGATCTCATTTTGCATTGTTTGAATAAAATCAATGAGAGCTCTTTTTGTTTTGACAGAACGTCTGATTTCCTCCCCCTTGAAAAAGCCGTAAAGGGTCGGTATCAATGCAAGAAATAACAGCCCAACGCTTTTCATACAAGATCCTTCCAAGAAAGAGCAACGGAAAAAAGAGGACCTTTATTTCTTTGCATAAGAACGAGATGATGAAAAACTTTGGCCATCATCAGTTTCTTCAGAAAAGGCCGGTTCACTGCTTCTTCAATGCTCCCTCCATGGGCAGAGGCAAAAATCAAACATCCTGTTCCTGCGCCGCCAAGAACGGCATCGGCATCTTTTTCAGAAGCAATTTCATCACATATAATAATTTCGGGGGAAAGAATCCTGTTGGCAATTTCAAAGCCTTTTTCCTTGTTGTAACCGGAGAGAATATCACACATACCCGCAGCGGATGAAAATCGGGCAGGGAAGAGCTCTCTGCGTTCGTCAATCACCGCTACCCGATACGCTTTCCCGTGAAAGCCTACGGATAGTACAACGGCAAGAGCGCGCAGCAAGGTGGTCTTCCCAACACCGGGGGGAGATATAATCAGCGTAGATGCTAAGGGATTTGACTGAAAAGCCTTTAAAAATCCATCGGCGGCATCTTTCTTTTCACGGGGGATTCGAAGACATATTCCCTCAAAGCTTTCGGGAAGATGGGTCGAAAAGGAATTTTCAGCAGGGCAAACGCCGAGGCGAAAGCCTTTTTCATCGATAAGAAAGCCATCTTTTAAAGTATCAAAATATCGGTACAGATTGCCCGAACAAAAAGCGCATACCGTTTCCAAAAGTTCCCGTTCCGTGGCAATCAAAGCGTTTTTATGATCGCTTTCTTTCCCGAATTTATTTAAAAAAATGTTTTTATCAAAAGTAGTAACGGAAAGCGGAAGGTCTTTGCGCATACGGATCTCGGTTGCGATTCCCCAGTGATCAAACCCCTCTAATGCACAGCGAATGCGCGGGGGAAAAATGGAAAATTTCTTTTTTAATTCCTGCATTGTTTCTCCCTTTCTTTTGTTTCAATGTATGCAAACAGAAAGGAAAAAAGAACATAAAAAAAGAAGCTCCTGAGAGCTTCTTAATCATCAATTCGTACCGGTGTGAAATTTCGGTAATCGGAAGATACAAGGGTCAGTTCAATCCCGTTCCAAAGATCGTAAAGGGGTTTGGTTCCCCAATTGTGCAGATGCCCGTAATAGAGGCGCTTTACACCGAATTCCTGCAATACGTCAAGAATGGGATTATCTCGCTGCGCCGCTGTGATCATAGGATAATGGGAAAAGGCAATGATCTCGGGGCGGCCTCTTCCTTCCGCTTCTTCCCGGTCGGCGATTTTTTTCCCCTTTTCAAGAGAAAGTCGGAAGCGCATTGCTTCCCGCTGCAGAATTTTTTCATCGTGAGAAGTCATTTTATCCTCACACATCCAACCGCGGGATCCGCACAAAATTTTTCTTTGGCAAAAAAGCGCGTCGTTGTGAAGGAAACGGAGAGTGGAATATCCCTCGTTTTCCACGAAAGCCTGAAGTTTTGCCATAGAAGACCACCAATAATCGTGGTTTCCTTTCATCAGGATCTTTTCGCCGGGAAGACTGTTTAGAAAATCAAAGTCAGCTTTTCCTTCCTCCACAGTCATTGCCCAGGAAATATCACCGGGAACTACCACCGTATCCTCGGGGCGTACCATGTATTCCCAATATTCCTTTAAATGAGATTCAAAATTCACCCAGTTTCCGCCAAAAACGTCCATGGGCTTTTCCCCCGAAAGGGAAAGATGAAGATCTGCCAAAGTGAAAAGAGCCATAAAAAATTCCCCTTTCGAATAAATTTAAAAAAAATAAACAAAATAAGAAAAAAAGAAAGGATCAAAGCCAATGGAAGGAATTACTTTAGATTCAGCTTCTGTACCCGAGCATATCCGCGGGATCAGCTGTAACGTTAAAAACTGTGTGTACAACGATATGAATTCATATTGTACCGCAAGACAGGTCAGCATCGGCCCAAGCTACGCTACGTCAGGGATCGATACCATCTGCGGCACCTTCCGTCCCAAGAATCGCTAGGACGGAGAAAAGCACCTCGAAAGGGGTGCTTTTATTTTTTACATTCCAAATGCGCAAGGCGTGTGAAGCACGTAAATCTTTTCAGGTTCGTCTTTTTTGATATAAAGCTCAATGGCATCAAATCTCGGCGTTAGGTTCTCTGTCAAAAACGGTTCTTCATACATAAAAACCCGCGCGGACCGAAGAATATGCTCTTGCTTTTTCCGATCGATACGTTCCGCGCCGCGTCCGTATCTTTTTGCACTCTCTTCCGTTCTCGTTTTCACTTCCAAGAAAACGATCTCATCATTTTCTTGCATAATAAGGTCAATTTCACCGTGACGGGTGGTGTAGTTTGCGCGAATAAAAACAAAGCCTTTCTTTTCCAAAAAGAGTCTTGCCAGGTATTCGCCTTTTTCTCCGAGCTCCTTGTTTGTCACGCCAAGCCTCGTTTCTTCAGAAAGCTTTTTCGATGAATGGGGCTTGTGCCGAATTTTTCCACTGCTTCAAAATGTGCTTTGGTAGGGTAGCCTTTGTGTTTTGCAAAGCCGTATTCCGGGTAATCCCTATCCATATTCAGACACTCTCTGTCACGAAGCACTTTTGCAATAATAGATGCAGCGGCAATGCTGGGGCTTTTTGCATCACCCTTGATGACGGGAACAGCGGGAATGTCAAACCCGCGGGCAATATTTCCGTCAACGAGAAGAAAATCAGGCCTCTTTGAAAGATTTTCCACCGCTCTTTTCATTGCCAGCATACTTGCATTGAGAATATTGATCTCATCGATCTCCTGGGGCGTGGCAGTACCGTAGCCCCAAGCAATTGCATTTTTTGTAATTTCCTCAAAAAGAGCTTCCCGCTTTTTTTCACTGAGTTTTTTGGAATCATTGAGTCCCTCGGGAATATAGCCCTCAGGTAAAATAACGGCTCCGGCAAAAACAGGTCCTGCCAAAGGCCCTCTGCCTGCTTCATCCAGACCGCAAACCACAAGCGCATCCTTTGGAATCAGGCTTTTTTCAAAGCTATCGTCCACCTTTTTACGGCTCCTCTAATGTAATTTTTCCGATTTTACCGCTGCGAAATTCTTCCAGCAGCATTGCGGCACAGCGTTCCTCGTTGATTTCTCCGCCGCTGATGAGCATACCCCGTTTTTTGCCGATGGTGCAAAACAGATCGTACGCTTCCAGAGAGAGATCGTCATCGCTGAGCTTGTAGCGTTCTTTTAATAAATCAGGATAACTGTCTGCAAGTCTTTGGCAGAGCAGGCAAGCGATCTCTTCGCTTTGAAGCACCGCATCTTTGATGGCTCCAGTCATAGCAAGGTTTTCTCCTGTGATAACCGAGTCAAATTTCGGCCAAAGCACGCCGGGCATATCCAAAAGTTCCAATTCTTTGGAAACCTTGACCCACTGTTTTGTTCTTGTGACACCGGGGCGGTTTTCCGCCTGGGCTTTTTTTGCACCTGCAAACTGATTGATCAACGTGGATTTTCCCACGTTGGGGATTCCTACGACCATAGCGCGAATGGGTTTTGTCATTCCCCGTTCCCGTTCTCGGGCAATTTTATCTTTCAAAAGGCGCTTCGCCTCTTGCAAAACCAGGGAAAGCCCTTTTCCGCTTTTGGAATCTACCAAAGCAACGCCAAGGCCTTCCTTGTGAAAGGCTTCTTGCCAAAGCTTGGTTTTTTCTTCATCGGCAAGATCGCACTTATTCAGAATTACGACTTCCTTTTTATCCCCGAGAATCTTTTTGATCTCGGGATTGCGGGAGCTTTGGGGGATCCTTGCATCGAGAAGCTCAAAAACCAGATCTACGCTTGCAAGGTTTTCCTTCATTACACGTCTGGTTTGCGCCATGTGTCCGGGGAACCACTGTATGATGTTTCCCGTCAAATTAATCCACCTTTCCAAATCGGTTCAAGGGCGTAATACGCACAATGACCCGTCCCATAATATAACGAGTGTCGATCTGACCCACGTCATCACTTCTGCTGTCCAGAGAATCGTTTCTGTGATCTCCCATCAGAAAAACGCAGTTTTCTTCTACAACAACGGTTGCTTCACCGTTTTCATCAGGCTCCATATCTTCCATAAGCATTGTGACGTCCGGCTCATAGAGAATATAATCTTCGTTCAACTTCTCACCGTTTACCCATACTTCCCAGGTGTTGAAGTTGATCTTAACCTCCTGACCTTCCGTGGCAATGATACGTTTGATCAAAGGCTCTGTTCCGTTTTTGTAATGAGGTGCCTGAACCACAACGATATCTCCGTTTTCCGGTGTGTAAAGAAGATTGGAGATAATAAGATACTCACCGTCTTCCAAGGTGGGGAGCATGGAGCTTCCGTTTACCGTAACACCGCGGAAAAGCAATGTGAAAATAAAAATTACCGCCGTCAAAGAAAACAGAAAAGACTTGCACCAATCAAAAACGCTTCCTGCTGTAGAAAGTGCTTCCTCTTGATTTCCTTTGTTTTCTGATGAAAAAGTTTCTGCAGGATGTTTGCTTTTCTTCTCCGATTCTACGGGAGAGGGGGGCTTCGGCGTTTCTTCCTGTATCTTTTCCACGGGATCAAATTCGTTCATATCGATTCCTTTCAAAAAAAGAAAGGGACTTCAAAAAGTCCCTTTCAGCAACTAAATTTTGTCCGAATGTGGTTGTCAATCAGTGACTTTTGCAATTCGGTTTTTGTTGTTAGATCAGCTCTTTAACCTTAGCTGCTTTACCAACTCTGTCGCGCAGATAGTAGAGCTTTGCTCTGCGAACCTTACCGGTTCTAATAACTTCAACCTTTTCAACTCTGGGAGAGTGAAGGGGGAAAGTCTTTTCCACGCCAACACCGTAAGAAACTCTTCTAACGGTAAAGGTCTCGGAAATGCCGCCGTTCTTCTTCGCGATAACGGTGCCTTCGAAAAGCTGAATTCTTTCTCTGGTACCTTCTACGATCTTGTTGTGTACGCGAACGGTATCACCAACATTGAACCGGGGAACTTCCTTTTTCAACTGCTCGTTTGTAAAAGCCTTGATCATATCCATGATGTGGCCCTCCTTAAATAAAATAATTTATTTAAGTATAAATGCAAGCGTTCATGCTGAGTCCGGCAGAGGACCGCTTGGGCTTAAAAAGCAAAAACATTCATACCATAACGGAAGAATTGTACCACAAAGAGTCTTGTGTGTCAAGCATTTTTTTGAAAATCTTTTTTTGCCGCTTGTTGTCTCTTTTTTTGAAGCATATAGAAAAGACAGCCTTCTCTGACGCCGCTTCTGCATACGAAGACCTGGTCTTTTTCATAAAATCGGGTAATTTGTGAAAAAACGGAAACAGCAGGGGGAATCAGGCGAAATCTGTCCTTCAAAACGGATTCGATCTTTGCTCTTTCCTCCTTAGGGCCGTTTTCAAAATGATTTTTCACACGGCGCATTTGTTTTGTCCCAAGGGTAAAGCTTTTTTTGTTTTCCAGATAGTTTTTGTACTTCAAAACAGCTTTTGCGCTGCCGCCGGAAAGGAGAATGCTGTTTCCCATCATTTTCGGGGCATAGATCTTCAGTTGTTCTTTTATGAAATCGTTGCAGCCTTCAAAGTCAAAACTTCCGTTACAGAAATACTTTTGATAAAGGGTCAGGCAGCCGAAAGGCAAAGAAACGGATTGAATGACCTTATCCTTGCGAAAAGAAAGAATTTCCGTGGAGCCACCGCCGAGATCTACGGAAATCCCACCTTTTACAGGGTAACAGCCCCGTGCTCCCAAAAAGGAGTAATAGGCTTCCGTGTTTCCGTCAATGAGGCTTGCTTCCACATCGCACTTTTCCCGGATCATTTCTAGAATTTCATCAGTGTTTTCCAATCCTCGCAGAGAGGCAGTGGCAAACACGATGGGGGGAGTCTTGGTAAGACGGGATGCCGTTTCCACATAGTTTGCCACCAATTGGCATAATTCGTCAATTGCTGACTCTTTTAATCGATTGTCTTGAATTTTCGTTTTCAGTCCCAAGGGTGCCGCTTTGAAAAAAGCAGGTGCTTGGCTAAAAAGCTTCTCTTCGTCCAAAACAGCAAGTTTTACCGTGTTGGATCCGATGTCGATAATAGGATATAACATTGTAATATTCCTTATATTTACTCTGTTTTCATTTTACTACATTTGTATGTGAAAATCAAGTACGGACTTTGATTCTTTGTCGGTCAATGTCTTTTTTTCAAAAAAAGACATATATTGAACTATGGGAAAGGGGGATATTTATGTTTTTTCAAATTGCAGGCATCAGTCTTGCCCATTTTTTATTTTTATATCTTCGGGTATTAAGTGGGGAATCGTTTCCTCCGCCGCTGAAAAAGGAAGAAGAAAAAGAGTTGTTTTTGAAAATGAAAGAAGGCGATGAAGAAGCGCGGGAAACCCTTATTGAGCACAATCTGCGTTTGGTGGCGCACATCATAAAAAAATACGATACGTCCAAAGAAGAACAGGAAGACTTGATC
>JAZSDQ010000049.1:0-43099 GCA_045531235.1 Eubacteriales bacterium | reverse complement strand
ATGGCTACGATCCGACTTGGGGTAAGCTCTACGGTCAATGGCTTTGCGAAGCAGCAATTTTTGTCTATGATTTTGATCGTTTCGATGCTTCCAAGATCCTTCCTATGTTTGCAAAGCATAATATTACAACCTTCTGTGCACCTCCCACCATGCTTCGCATGATGATTAAGGAAGATATTTCAAAATATGATCTTTCCTCTGTACACCACATGACAACTGCCGGTGAAGCACTGAACCCCGAGGTATACAAGCAATTTGAAAAAGCAACGGGACTTCAGATTTTGGAAGGCTTCGGACAGACGGAAAGCACAATGATCGTTGGTAATATGATCGGCTCATCTCATAAAATCGGTTCTATGGGTAAGCCTGCTCCCATTTATGATGTTGAATTGCTTGACAGCGACGGTAAGCCCGCTCGCACCGGTGAACCCGGCGAGGTGGTAATCAACCTGAAGAACGGCGCTCCTTGCGGACTCTTCGTTGGATACTATAACGATGAAGAGAAGACAGCTGAAGTTGTTCGTGATGGCTATTATCACACCGGTGACCTAGCTTGGCGCGATGAAGACGGTTTCTTCTGGTATGTCGGCAGAGCCGATGACGTTATTAAATCTTCCGGTTACCGCATTGGACCGTTTGAAATTGAAAGCGTCATTATGGAGCTTCCTTACGTTTTGGAATGCGGTGTATCCGCGGCGCCCGATGAAGTAAGAGGACAGATCGTAAAAGCAAGCATTGTTCTTACCAAAGGCACTGAGCCTACGGAAGAACTGAAGAAAGAAATCCAGGCATACGTGAAAAAGCGCACAGCGCCTTATAAATATCCCCGCCTTGTGGTATTCCGTGATGAATTACCCAAAACAGTAAGCGGCAAAATTCAAAGAAATAAGCTATAAGCTTTAATATTAGGAGGTTAGTATGAAATATCCCATTTCAATTACCAAGACCGCCACTCCTAAGGAGCGCCCGGCCGACGAATCCAAACTTGGCTTCGGTAAGATCTTTACCGATCATATGTTTGTGATGGATTATAATGAGGAACAGGGCTGGCACGATGCAAGAATCGTTCCCTTTGGTCCTATACCCCTTCATCCTGCTTCTACCGTCCTTCACTATGGAGTAGAAATTTTCGAGGGTATGAAAGCATATCGCTCCGTGAATGGCGATATCTGTCTGTTCCGCCCCATGGAAAATATTAAGCGTCTGAATAACAGCGCTGAACGACTTTGTCTTCCCGAACTGGATGAAGAAGGTTGTCTTGATATTTTGAAGACTCTTGTTGAAATGGAAAAAGATTGGGTTCCTCATTCCGAGGGTACAAGCCTTTATCTCCGTCCCTTTGTTTACGGCAACGATCCTCATCTCGGCGTACACGCTGTTAAGAACGCTACCTTCGTTGTGATCTGTTCTCCTGTTGGTGCTTATTACGCTGAGGGCATCAATCCTGTTAAGATCGCTATCGAATCCGAAGACGTTCGCGCAGTACGCGGTGGTACCGGCTATGCAAAATGCGGGGGTAACTATGCAGCGAGCCTCAGAGCAGGGGAGAGAGCTGAAAAGAACGGCTATACTCAGGTGCTTTGGCTTGACGGCGTTGAAAGAAAGTACATCGAAGAAGTTGGCGCAATGAACGTTATGTTCAAAATTGCAGGAACTATTATTACTCCTAAACTGACAGGCTCCGTTCTTCCCGGTATTACCAGAAAGAGCTGTGTTGAGCTTTTGAAGCAGTGGGGCTATAATGTAGAAGAAAGGCTCTTCTCTGTTGATGAGCTTTTTGAAGCAGCTGCCAACGGCACCTTGGAAGAAGCTTGGGGCACAGGTACGGCAGCGGTTGTATCTCCCATCGGACAGCTTTTCTATCAGGGCAAGGAATACATCGTATCGGATAACAAGATCGGTGAACTTACCCAGAAGCTCTATGATAATCTGACAGGTATTCAGTGGGGCAAGGTAGAAGATAAAAACGGCTGGATCGTAAAGGTTTGCAATGGCTAAAAGGATCACCATCCTTGCAGGGCATTACGGCAGCGGAAAAACCAATATTGCCGTAAATATCGCATTGTCTATGGCGCAAAGCGGTAAAAAAGTAGCCGTTTGCGATCTTGATATTGTAAACCCCTATTTTCGTACGAAGGATAGCTCCGAAGATTTTAGAAAAGCTGGCATTCGTCTGATTTCCTCGGAATATGCCAATACCAACGTGGATATTCCTGCCCTGCCACAGGAAATGTATGCAGTCATTGATGATAAAGAAACGAATTTTGTGTTGGATATCGGCGGTGACGATCGAGGTGCATTGGCGCTGGGGAGATTGGCCCCGTCAATCCTTGGAGAAAACGATTTTGAAATGCTTTTGGTGGCAAATTTCTTCCGCCCTCTGACAAGAGACAGTGAATCTCTTCTGGAGGTTATGTATGAAATGGAAACAGCGTGCGGTCTTACCTTTACCGGCGTTGTAAATAATTCCAACTTAGGAGAAATTACCACAGTGGAAGATATTATGTCTTCTGTGAAAAAAGCGGAAAATTTCGCAAAAGAAATAGGGCGCCCTCTTGTTATGACAACGGTAAAGAGTGAGCTTTTCGATGAATTGAAAGATAAGATCGAAAATCTGTATCCTCTTACTTTACAAAAAAAGTATTATTGACCGAAAGGTTTAAGGAGAATAATTATGGCAAAACTTACATTCAACGTTGATTTTTGTAAGGGCTGCGGCTTGTGTGTGGATGCTTGTCCCAAGCACCTCATTCGCTTGGCTCCCGATCAGATCAACAAAAAAGGCCATCATCCTGCTGAGATTACAAAGCAGGAAGGCTGTGTTGGGTGCGCATTCTGTGCAATGATGTGTCCTGACTGTGTAATCAAGGTGGAGAGGTGATAGGAATGGCAGATAAGATTTTGATGAAAGGTAACGAAGCCATTGCGGAGGCTGCTATCGTTGCAGGTTGCCGCCATTACTTCGGATATCCCATTACACCCCAGACGGAAGTAGCCGCATATATGGCAAAGAAAATGCCTAAAATCGGCGGTGTATTCCTCCAGGCAGAAAGTGAAATTGCCGCAATCAATATGGTTTACGGCGTTTCTTCCACGGGTAAGAGAGTTATGACATCATCCTCCAGCCCCGGAATTTCCTTGAAAAGTGAAGGCCTGTCCTATCTTGCAGGTGCAGATCTTCCCGCGCTTGTTGTAAACGTTCAGCGTGGCGGTCCCGGACTTGGCGGTATTCAGCCCAGCCAATCTGACTATTTTCAGGCAACCAAGGGCGGCGGTCACGGTGACTTCCGTATGATCGTTCTCGCTCCCAGCTCCGTTCAGGAAATGGCAGAATTGACTGTGAAAGGCTTTGAGCTTGCTGATACTTACCGCATGACCGCCATGATCCTTGCAGACGGTACCATGGGGCAGATGATGGAGCCTGTAAGCCTTGATTTTGCAGTGAAAGAAGCTCCCGAGAAGCCTTGGGCTACGACGGGTACCAAAATGGAGAGAAAGCACAACATTGTAAACTCTCTGTTCCTCGCACCCGAAGCTCTTGAAAAGTATAACTTTATGCGCTACGAGCGCTATCGCCAGATCGAAGAAAACGAAACCATGTATGAAGAATATATGATGGATGATGCAGAGATCTGTGTTGCAGCATTCGGCATTGCCGCCAGAGTTTCCAAGAACGCGATTAACGAGGCGAGAAAAGAGGGAATCAAAGTCGGTATGATTCGCCCCATTACTCTTTGGCCTTTCCCCAAAGCTCCTTTCAAGAAGGCTGCCGAGAAGGTAAAATCCATCGTTTCCGTAGAGCTTTCTATGGGACAGATGATCGAAGACGTCAGACTTGCATCGGAATGCAAGGTGCCTGTTACTCTGTGCAACAGAGTTGGCGGTATGATTCCGTCTCCCGAGCAGGTACTGCAGGCGATCAGAGATGCGCAGAAGTGAGGTGTTAGAAAATGGTAGTTTTTGATAGACCCAAAGCAATGGCAGATGTGCCTATGCATTACTGCCCCGGCTGTACCCACGGTATCGTTCACCGTTTGGTTGCCGAGGTTATTGACGAGCTCGGAATCGAGGGCAAGACCATTGGTGTTGCGCCCGTAGGATGCTCCGTTATGGCATACGATTATTTTAATTGCGATATGATTGAAGCAGCTCATGGCAGAGCTCCTGCTGTCGCTACCGGCGTTAAGCGCTCCGATCCCGACAATCACATCGTATTTACCTACCAGGGCGACGGTGACCTCGCTTCTATCGGTATGGCTGAAACCGTTCATTCCGCCGCCAGGAACGAAAATATCACCATCATCTTTATTAACAACGCGATCTACGGTATGACCGGTGGTCAGATGGCTCCTACTTCTTTGCCCGGACAGGTAACTCAGACTTCTCCCTACGGAAGAGACGTGAATGCTTGCGGTTTCCCCATCAAGGTTTGCGAAATGCTTTCTCAGCTTGACGGTCCCGAGTATCTTGAAAGAGTAACCGTAAACAGCGTAAAGAATATTAAAAATGCAAAGAAAGCCATTAAAAAGGCATTTCAGAATCAGATCGATAAGAAAGGCTTCTCTCTTGTAGAGGTTCTTTCTTCCTGTCCTACCAACTGGGGTATGACTCCTAAGAAGGCTCTGGAGTGGATCGATGAAAAAATGATCCCTTATTATCCTCTCGGTGTATATAAGGATCGTTCTGCAAAGGAGGAAACAAAATGAGTACAACCCAATTTCTTCTTTCCGGATTCGGTGGACAGGGTATTCTGTTCGCAGGTAAAATGCTCGCTTATAAAGGCCTTGTAGATGAGAAAGAGGTTAGCTGGCTTCCTTCCTACGGCCCCGAAATGCGTGGCGGTACGGCAAGCTGCAGCATCATTATCAGTGACGAACAGGTCGGATCTCCCATTGTATCCAATCCCGACGTGCTTGTTGCCATGAATCTGCCTTCTCTTGATAAGTTTGAGGATAGCGTTGCTCCCGGCGGTATGATTTTCTATGATTCTTCTCTCGTTGAAAGGGAAGTGAAGCGTACGGACGTAAAGGTGTATCCCATCCCCGCAACCCGTCTTGCAAGCGAAAACGGCTTTCCCACACTTGCCAATATGATCATTTTGGGAAAGATCCTCAAAGTATTGGATCAGTTTGATGATGAAGCTGTATCCAACACCTTGAAAAAGGTTATTTCTGCAAAACGTGCCGATATGATTGAGGTCAATTTGAAAGCAATGAATCTCGGCGCGGAATTTGAATAAAAATTTGAGAAAAGGTATTGACAATCAAGAAAAATTTGTGATATAATCCTCACAAGTTTTTTCAAATGCGATGAAGGAATTATCTGTTTTGACTGATTCTTGCAGAGAGCTGTTGTTTGGTGAAAAACAGTAGATAGGTTATCACGGAGTCTCATTCCGGAGCAGAGTCGCTGAATTACAGTAAGTGGCTACGGCTTGCCCCGTTATCAAGGCAAAGGGTTTGTTGGAACTCTGAAAAAGTTGACTGTGTTTGCAGTAAACAGGGTGGTACCGCGGATTATATTCGTCCCTGTGGCAGTTTTGCCACGGGGACTTTTATTTTTACTTTCAGAAAGGAAAGAAATTATGAATCAGATCAGAATCATCGACACGACTTTGTGCGCAGAGGAGGGTGTTTTCGGCTTTAAAGAAAAGCTGGAGATTGTTCGTCAACTAGAGCGTCTACAAGTGGATGTTATTGAACTTCCCGAGATTCAGAACAGTAAAGCCGACTGCCTTTTTGTTCGCACAGCTTCCTCGTTTTTGAAGCATAGTGTGCTTTCTGTGGCTTGCGGAATCACGATGGAGAGCCTTGAGCTTGCTTTATCTGCGCTCGAAGGTGTTTCCCGCGGAAAGATTCGTATTTCTCTTCCTATGTCTGTTGTGGGAATGGAGTATATCGCTCACAAAAAACCTGCTGCTATGCTGGAATGGGTGCCTACTCTTATCAAAAAAGCAAAAGAAAAAGTTACTGAAGTTGAGTTCTGTGCTGTTGATGCCACCCGCGCAGAAAAAGAATTCCTTTTTCAAATTATTTCTCTTGCCGCGGAAGCAGGAGCTACCGAAATCGGTATTTGCGACAGTGCTGCAGAAACTCTCCCCGACGATTTCGCAAAGTTCGTAGCAGAAATTTGTGAAAAGGTTTCCGTACCCGTTCTTGTCAGCTGTGACAACAAAAATGGCCTTGCAGCTGCTTCGTCTGTTCTTGCTGTGAAACAAGGCGCAAATGCAATAAAGGCAGATATCAATGGAACTTATGCACCTTTGGAGGATATTGCCGCTTTGATTAAGAACTGCGGAAAGCACTACGATCTTTCCACCTCTCTTCGTTTGACGGAGCTTCATCGCATTGCAAGCCAGATTCGCTGGATTTCAAGCAATGTTAAAAATGAAAAGGCTGCCATGACTGTTTCTACGGGAGACGATCAGCCCATTCGTTTGGATGTAAATGACGATCAGGCCGCCGTCATTGCAGCCGTATCCAAACTTGGCTATGATCTTTCCGAAGAGGATCAGAAGAGAGTTTTCGAAGAATTCCTTCGCGTTGCCGGCAAGAAGAGCGTTACTTCTAAGGAATTGGATGCCATCGTTGCAAGCGCAGCGCTTCAGGTTCCCGCTACTTATAAGCTTGTGAATTATGTAATCAATAACGGCAACATTATTACTTCCAGCGCGCAGATCACCTTAGAAAAGGGTGATGAAAGAATGCAGGGAATTTGTATCGGAGATGGCCCCGTTGACGCTGCGTTCCGTGCTATTGATCAAATTCTCGGACATCACTACGAATTGGATGACTTTCAAATTCAGTCCGTTACCGAGGGTAAAGAAGCAATGGGCTCTGCCCTTGTGAAACTCCGTGCCGCCGGCAAGCTTTATTCCGGCAACGGTATTTCCACCGATATTATCGGTGCAAGTATCCGCGCATATTTGAACGCTGTAAACAAAATCGTTTATGAGGAGGTATAATTTTGAAGCTTTCTTTTTCAACCAAAGGTTGGCATAACAACACCTTTGAAGAGTTTTGTAATATTGCTCAGGAATTGCACTTTCAAGGCATTGAGCTTCACAATGTTTATAACCGCCTTTTTACCGACAAAGACGGTGCATTCCATGACTACACCGCTGCTGCAACCCTCCGCCGCCTTTACGAAAAGAATCTGAAGATTCCTTGCATCGATACCATTTCTGATATCGGCAACCCTGAGGAGAGCAAAAAGGCAGAAGATGAGGTTTTAAAGTGTCTGGAGATTGCATCCAATCTTCATATCCCAAATATTCGTCTTCGCGCCAATTCTGCTGACGATGCAGAAAAAGCAGTAAATACCGTGTATGATCTGATCAATAAGGTTTTGCCGAAAGCTGAAGAAAAAAAGGTTTCTCTTTTGATTGAAACCACAGGCCCTTTTGGTGATACTACCGTTCTTCGAGATCTGCTTGATCGCTTTGCCAGCGATTATCTTGCCGCTTTGTGGCAAATGTCCGCTGCATATTTTTCTGCAGGGGAGTCTTCTGAGCAGGTGATTAAGAACCTCGGCGCTTATGTTCGTCACGTTCAGTTTAATGACGCTCGCCTTACCGATAACGGTGTAGAGTTTTGCCTTGCAGGAGAAGGAGAGCTTCCCATTGAAAAAATGATGCTTGCGCTCCGTTCCGTAAACTATGATGGCTTTGTTTCTCTCGTTTGGGATCCTACCTGGTGTGAGGAGCTTGACGATATGGAGATTATCTTCTCACAGTTCGTTGGGTTCATGAAGCAGTTTGGTGATACTTCCCGCAATGAAAAAACACTTTATTATAACCGCGCCCGCACCGGTAAATTTGTTTGGAAAAAGGATCTTTTGATCGATGCTACTTTTTCTGAAGTGCTTGACCGTATGGTGGAAGAATTTCCCGATCAGTATGCATTTCAGTATACTACGCTGGATTACACAAGAACATATAGTGAATTTCGTGATGATGTAGATACCTTTGCCCGCGCGCTGATCTCTATGGGTGTAAAAGCAGGTACACATGTTGCCGTTTGGGCTTCCAATGTTCCCCAGTGGTTTATTGCATTCTGGGCAACGGTTAAGCTTGGCGCAGTGCTTGTAACGGTGAATACCGCTTATAAGATTCATGAAGCGGAGTATCTTCTCCGTCAGTCCGATACCCATACCCTCATTATGACCGAGGGTGCAAAGGATACCCATTACGGTAAAATTGTAGCAGAGCTCTGTCCTGAGTTGGCTGAGTTGAAAGCTGGCCAGGCTCTTCACGCACGTCGTCTGCCTTTCCTTCGTAATGTTATTACCGTCGGTTTTAAGCAGAAAGGCTGTATGACATGGAATGAAGCTGTCGAAAGAGCAGTTCAGGTACCTGTTGAAGAAGTACGCCGTATGGCTGCTGCTGTCAATAAA
The DNA here is from genome assembly GCA_045531235.1 of Eubacteriales bacterium. Classification (GTDB taxonomy): domain Bacteria; phylum Bacillota; class Clostridia; order Oscillospirales; family SIG627; genus RGIG5579. The sequence continues at coordinate 34,705 of JAZSDQ010000049.1, read as the reverse complement.
GACGATGTTTGCAATATGCAGTACACCTCCGGTACCACAGGCTTTCCTAAAGGCGTAATGCTTACCCACTACAACGTTGTGAATAACGGAAAATATATCGGCGACCACATGGATCTTTCCACTGCTGACCGTATGATGATCCAGGTACCGATGTTCCATTGCTTTGGTATGGTGCTTTCCATGACTGCAGCAATGACCCACGGTGCTACTATGTATCCCTTGCCATATTTCTCACCCAAGCCTGCGCTGGCATGTGTGCATAATGAACACATCACTACCTTTAACGGAGTTCCTACCATGTTTATTGCCATGATGGAGCATCCCGATTTTGCCAAAACCGATTTCTCCCATATTCGTACCGGTATTATGGCAGGCTCTAACTGTCCCGCCGATCTGATGAAAAAGGCAACGGAAGTGATGAATATGAAGGAGATCGTTTCTGTTTACGGTCAGACCGAGGCAAGCCCGGGTTGCACTATGAGTAGCTACTATGATTCTCTTGATGTTCGCACAGAAACCGTAGGTAGCGCTTTTGCCAATGTTGAGTGTAAGATCATTGATCCTGAAACGGGCGAAGATTGCCCCGATGGTGTCAACGGTGAATTCGTGGCAAGGGGATATAACATTATGAAGGGCTACTACAAAATGCCCGATGCTACGGCTTCCACGATTGATGCAGATGGTTGGCTTCATACGGGAGACCTTGCGTGCCGCACTCCCGAAGGCAACTACCTGATCACGGGAAGACTTAAGGATATGATTATCCGTGGCGGTGAAAATATTTACCCCAAGGAAATTGAAGAATTTATTTATACGAATCCCAAGGTCAGCGATGTACAGGTAATCGGTGTTCCCGATAAGCAGTACGGCGAAGAAATTATGGCTTGTATCATTTTGAAAGAGGGAGAAGAGATGACTTCTGACGAAATGAAAGCATTTATTGCTGCAAGTATGGCTCGTCACAAAGTTCCTCGCTATGTGGACTTTGTTGATTCATTCCCCATGAATGCTGCAGGCAAGATTCTCAAATATAAAATGAGAGAAGATGCTGTGAAAAAGCTTGGAATTGAAGTATAATTCCGGTATTGAATGTCTGTTGGGTGCGAAAACGGAGTTTTTTCCGTTTTCGCATTCTTTTTTACTGAAAAAGCCTTGACTTTAGCGAATTAAAGTGGTAATATGGTGAAACTACAAAAGAAAGGAGCTTATTATGACCAATTGGCATAATGATGCAACCGACCGTTTGGCTTTGGTTTTATCCAAACTTAATACCCCTGAGGAGTGCTATTCTTTTTTAGAAGATCTGTGTACCATCAAAGAAATTATGGATATGTCCCAAAGACTTGATGTTGCCATTCTTCTACGTGACGGCACCAATTACCAGGAAATCAATAAAAAAACGGGGGTAAGCACCGCAACTATCAGCCGCGTTAATAAGTGTCTGTCCTATGGAAGCGGCGGCTATGCTGCGGCGTTTGATGCAATTCAATCGGAGGATAAAAAATGATTTTTAACGGCCTCGGCCTTCAAAAGGAGGAAGAAGCGGTTTTTCTTCTTCGTTCCTTATATGAAAAATATGGCTTTTCTCAATATAAAATGAATAAATTCGAGGAGTATGATCTCTATGTTCAGAACAAGGATTTTCTGATTTCCGATGGGATCATCACCTTCACCGATACCAATGGTAAACTGATGGCGCTGAAGCCTGACGTTACGCTTTCCATTGTTAAAAACTCCTCTGAAGAAGCTGATTGCGTTGAAAAGGTGTATTATGACGAAAACGTTTACCGCGTTTCCGGAGGCACCAATTCTTTTAAAGAAATCCGCCAGGTAGGAATCGAATGTATTGGAGCCGTTGATTCCTATCAGATTTTTGAAGTTCTTTGCCTTGCTGCAAAAAGCTTAAATATGCTTTCTGAGGACTTTGTTCTCGATGTTTCAGATTTTGGTATTCTTTCTGAGCTTGCAGAAGCATTCGGTCTTGATTATTCTCTGAGGAATAAGCTTTTTTCTCTCATTGGAGAAAAGAACCTCCATGAGCTTATTTCTATTTGCAAAAAAGTAGAACTGGAAGATGAAAAAATTAATGCTATTACTTCATTGATCAGCATTTACGGTGATCCTAAAACTGCTTTGCCGAAGCTTAGAAATGCTCTCGGAAAATTCGTTTCCGAAGAACGTTTCCTTCGGTTGGAAACTTTGTTTGCAGGTCTTTCAAAGCTTGGTTTTGGAAAGAAAATGAATCTTGATTTTTCCGTTGTTAGTGATACGGATTATTACAACGGCATCGTTTTTCGCGGGTTTATCAAGAAGATCCCCACACGCGTTCTTTCCGGCGGTCAGTATGACCGACTTTTAGAAAAAATGGAAAAAAAAGCAAAAGCAATTGGTTTTGCTGTATATCTTGATCTTCTCTCTGGTCTTTCCGCAAATGAAAAGCGATTTGATGTGGATGCTGTAATGATATATGATGACACGGTTTCCGAAGATACGATTTCTTCTTCTGTAAACGAAATGATCATTCGGGGAAAACGAGTTGTTGCTCAGAAAAAAGTGCCTGAGAAATTGCGCTATTTTGAGCTTTACAAAATTACGGAAAGCGGGGTGGAGCTCCTTGAAAGAAATGCTTAATATTGCACTTCCTAAGGGAAGACTTGGGGAAAGAGTCTATTCTATGTTTGCAAAAGCAGGCTTTGAATGTCCTCAGGTAATGGAGCAGACCCGAAAACTGATTTTTGAAAATGAAGCGTGCGGTGTTCGCTATTTCTGGGTAAAGCCTTCCGATGTTTCAATTTATGTAGAACGCGGTGCCGCGGATATCGGTGTTGCGGGAAAGGATATTCTCCTTGAATATTCTCCCGATATTTATGAGCTTCTTGATTTGAAGACCGGTATTTGCAAAATGGCCGTAGCAGCACCTGTGGGTTTTTGTGATGATCCCGGAAGAACATTAAAGGTCGCTACAAAATTTGCGAAAATTGCTCGCGATCATTATCTGAAAAAAGGTCGCGATATTGATATTATCCATCTGAACGGTTCCATTGAAATTGCACCGATCCTCGGTCTTACCGATGTAATTGTGGATATTGTGGAAACCGGCAAAACCCTTGTTGAAAACAATCTTGAGGTGATTGAAGATATCGTTCCCATCAGTGCAAGACTGATTGCCAACAAAGCAGGTTTTAAGTTTAAAAATAAACCCATCGAAAGAATTGTCAAAAGTCTGATGGCTCAGCTTGAGGAGGTAGAAAAGTGATTCGGATTTTTCGCGAGGGCGAGGTTGCAAATGACGTTCTCTTTTCCCGCGTAGTTGCTAAAGTAAATGTTGAAGAGATCGTTTCCGATATCATTCAAAACGTCCGTGAAAATGGTGATAAGGCTCTGTTTGAATACTGTGAAAAGTTTGATAAAGCTAAACTTTCTTCTCTTATGGTCAGCGAAGAAGAAATAGAAAGCGCAGTAGGAAAAGCGGATCCGGAGTTTCTTAATGTTTTGAAAAAAGCAGCAGAAAACATTCACGCTTTTCATTCGAAACAGTTAAGAAAGGGCTTTGTCATTGAAGAAAAAGAGGGAGTCACTCTCGGTCAAAAAATTGTTCCTGTCGATCGTGCAGGTCTTTACGTGCCCGGAGGAACTGCTGCTTATCCTTCGACAGTTTTGATGAATTCCATTCCTGCTAAACTTGCAGGCGTAAAGAAGGTCGTTATGGTAACGCCTCCCGGTCCGGACGGCAAGATAAACCCCGCGATTCTTGCCGCAGCTTCCATTGCAGGCGTCGATGAGATCTATAAGATTGGCGGCGCTCAGGCTGTAGCAGCACTTGCATACGGCACGGAAAGCGTACCGAAGGTGGATAAGATCGTTGGACCCGGTAATGCTTTCGTTGCAGAAGCAAAAAAGCAGGTTTTCGGTGTTGTTTCTATTGATATGATCGCAGGCCCCAGCGAAATTCTCGTTATTTCGGATGCAAAAAGTAATCCCGCGCACATTGCAGCTGATCTTCTTTCTCAAGCAGAGCATGATAAAATGGCAAGTGCCGTTCTTATTACCGACAGCGCCGAGTTTGCAAAAGCCGTGCAGGAAGAATTGGAACAACAGATCCCCCTTTTGGAGAGACGTGAGATCGCAAGAGCTTCTATTGATGACAACGGCAAGATCATCGTTGTTGATGATCTGAAAAAGGGAATTGAAGTTGCAAATGAGATTGCCCCTGAGCACCTGGAGCTCTGTATTGACGATCCTTTCCGGCTTTTAGAAGATATTCGTCATGCAGGTTCCGTTTTTCTTGGAAGAAACTGTCCCGAAGCGCTTGGGGATTATCTTGCAGGCCCCAATCACACGCTTCCTACGGGAGGCTCTGCAAAATTTTCCAGCCCTCTGTCTGTAGATGATTTTATTAAAAAGACCCAGTTTATTTATTACTCGGAAAGCGCTATCAAAGAGGTAGCAAAGGATGTAGCTTTGTTTGCGAAGAAGGAAGGACTTACTGCACACGCAAAGAGCACATTGACCCGTTTGGAGGAAAAATGAGTCGTTTTTTCAGTGAAAAATATAAGTCATTAAAGCCATACACTCCCGGTGAACAGCCGAAGGAGAAAAAATATGTAAAGCTCAACACCAATGAATCTCCGTTTCCTCCGTCACCACTTGCCTTGGAGGCGGCTGCAGAAGCGGCAAAGCACTTGCAGCTTTATCCCGATCCTGATTGCCGAGCACTGACACAAAAACTTGCGGGAAATTACGGCATCCGTGAAAATGAGATCGTTTGGACCAACGGCTCTGATGATATTTTGAATTTTGCTTTTATGGCCTTCTGCGATCAAAACAAAAAGGCGATCTTTCCTGATATTACCTATGGTTTCTATAAGGTCTTTGCAGAGGCACTTGGTATTCCTTATGAACAAATTCCGCTACGGCATGATTTTACCATTCGTATTGAAGATTATTTTGACCGTCACGCCACGATTTTTATTGCCAATCCCAATGCACCCACGGGTATTCTCCTAAGCGTTGCCGAAATTGAAGAGATTCTGAAGCACAATGCTGACAGCGTTGTAGTAATTGATGAAGCCTACGTAGATTTCGGAGGGGAAAGCTGTGTTCCTTTAATTCGCAAATACGATAATCTCCTTGTAACGCAAACCTTTTCCAAATCCCGTTCTATGGCGGGTGCAAGACTTGGTTTTGGCATTGCAAATCCTCAATTGATTGCCGATCTGAATACGCTTCGTTATTCCACCAATCCATATAATATCAACGCAATGACCATGGCTGCCGGAATCGGAACCCTCTCGGATTCGGCATATACAAAAAAGAATTGTGATTTCATTGCTGAGAACAGAAAGTATACGGCAACAGCATTAAAAGAGCTCGGCTTTACAATGACAAGCTCAAAAGCAAACTTTATTTTTGCTCGCCATTCTGCGATTCAAGGCGGCGTTTTATATCAAGAATTAAAAGAACGCGGCGTGCTTGTCCGCCACTTCTCTCAAGAGCGTATTTCCGATTACATTCGCATTACCGTAGGCTCCCGGGAAGAAATGGATAGCTTTTTAAAGATTCTTTCGAATATATTGGAGGAAATATAATGAGAATATCTGAAATCAACCGCAAAACTGCGGAAACCGATATTCAGCTAAAATTAAACCTGGACGGAAAAGGGGAGAGCAGCATTGATTCCGGCTGTGGTTTTCTTGATCACATGCTGACCCTTTTTGCTTCCCACGGCGGTTTCGACCTCATTGTTACTTGCAAAGGAGATATTGGTGTTGATGACCATCATTCCGTAGAAGATATCGGGATTTGTCTCGGACTTGCTTTTTCCGAGGCTCTCGGCAATAAAAAGGGCATTTATCGCTATGGCTCTATGATCCTTCCCATGGATGAAGCCCTTATTCTTTCTGCGGTGGATCTTTCCGGCCGTAGTCACCTTTCCTATGACCTTGCAATTCGGGCAAAGAAAATCGGAAAATTTGATTCTGAGTTGATTGAAGAATTTTTCCTCGCTTTTGTAAGGAATTGTCCCATATCCCTTCATATCCGTTCCTTGGCAGGCAAGAATTCTCACCATATTGCTGAGGGCGCATTTAAATCTGTTGCCCGTTCTCTTAGACAAGCAGTTGCTATTGACAAAGACAGAGCGGATCTTGTTCCATCCACAAAAGGAGTACTTTGATGGTAGCGATTATTGATTACGGCGTAGGAAACTTGTTTTCATTGGCAAGCTCATTTTCTGCTATTGGAGAAGAAGCGGTAATTGTAAAAGATGTCGCATCACTAAAAAACGCGGATCGTATTCTTTTGCCTGGTGTCGGTGCTTTTGAGGATGCTGCCAAAAAACTCAGAGAAAGCGGCCTTGTTGATGCTCTTTTGGAAGAGGTAAATAATGGTAAGCCGCTTCTGGGAATTTGTCTAGGAATGCAACTCCTTTTTGATAAGAGCTTTGAATATGGGGAACACAGCGGCCTTGGTCTTGTTTCGGGGGAAATTCGTTCCATTGAGGAAACAATTTCGAATGATCTAAAAATTCCTCATATTGGTTGGAATGCTCTTGCATTTACCAAAAATTGTCCTATTTTTAAATATTTGAAAAGCGGTGATTACGTATACTTCGTCCATTCCTATCACGGCGTAAACTGTGACGAGGCTACTGTTGCCACAACGGATTACGGAGCAATACTGACAGCGGCCGTTCAAAACAAAAACGTGTTCGGATGCCAATTTCACCCGGAAAAAAGCGGCGAAGTAGGGCTTAAAATTCTAAAAGCATTTTGCGAATTGGAGGACTGACAATGCTGATTTTTCCTGCCATTGATTTATACGAAAAGAAAGCGGTTCGTTTATACAAGGGCGATTACAAACAAATGACTGTCTACAGTGATAATCCTGTGCAAATTGCTAAAGATTTTGAGAATTGCGGAGCTACTTGGATACACACCGTTGATCTGGAAGGAGCGAAAGACGGCACTACTCCTAATCTTGAGGTTATAAAGGAAATTTGTGAACATACAAAATTAAAGGTTGAAATCGGTGGCGGGATCAGAAATATTGAAACGGTAGAGCGCTATCTTTCCGTAGGTGTCAGCCGTGTGATCCTTGGTACCGCTGCAGTAACCGATCGTAATTTCCTTTTAGAGGCCGTGCAAAAATACAGAGATAAAATTGCTGTTGGCGTAGATCTGAAGGAAGGCTTTGTGGCCATTAAAGGATGGACCGAGGTTTCTCAGCTTGGTGCTTTTGATTTTTGCCGTGACATGGAAAGTATCGGTGTGAGAACCATTGTTTGTACCGATATCTCCAAAGACGGTGCAATGCAGGGTACAAATTTAAGCCTATATCAACAACTTTCCGAAAGGTTTTCATTGGACATCATTGCTTCCGGTGGTGTTTCTACTATGGAAGATGTGGAAAGGCTTTCAGAGATGAAGCTCTATGGCGCCATTGTCGGCAAAGCTTATTACACGGGTGCCATTGATTTGAAAAAAGCGATTGAGGTGGCAAAATGATAACGAAACGAATTATTCCTTGCCTCGATGTTAGAGATGGCCGTGTTGTTAAAGGCATCAATTTTGACGGGCTTCGTGATGTGTCTTCGCCTGTGGATCTTGCTCGGTTTTACAGCGACCATGGAGCGGACGAACTTGTTTTTTACGATATTACTGCCTCTGCAGAGGGGAGAGCACTATTTACTGATATTTTAAAAGAAGTTGCATCTACTATCTTCGTACCGCTGACTGTTGGCGGTGGTATCAACGCAGTTGAAGATTTTGACCGCGTTTTGAAATGCGGCGCTGATAAGGTAAGCGTTAATTCCGGAGCGATCCGAAATCCGAATCTGATAGAAGACGCGGCGAAACGTTACGGGGATCAGTGTGTTGTTTTATCTTGTGATATTAAGCGCGTAGACGGCGTCTTTCGTGTGTTTGCCAAAGGCGGTAGAGAGAATACGGGTATGGAAGCCATTGATTGGATCCGTCGTTGCGTGGAGCATGGCGCAGGCGAGGTTGTTGTCAATTCCATTGATACCGACGGAGTCAAAGGGGGCTTTGATCTGGAAATGCTGGATCGTGTGTGCAACGCCGTGTCTGTTCCTGTCATTGCCTCCGGCGGCGCCGGAAAAAAAGAAGATTTTGTTGAACTGTTTCGCTCTCTTCCCAAAGTGGATGCAGGTCTTGCAGCATCGATTTTCCATTATGGAGAAGTTTCGATTGCGGATTTGAAAAAGGATTTAAAAGCACGGGGAATCCCCGTAAGGCTGTAAAGGAGAAAAACAATGTTAGATATGAATTCTTTAAAATTTGACGAAAAGGGATTGATTCCCGCCATCGTAGTGGATGCAGTCAGCAAAAAGGTGCTGACACTTGCTTACATGAACAAAGAGAGCCTTGCCATTTCTTTGGAAAAGAAGAAAACTTGCTTTTGGAGCCGTTCCCGCAATGAGCTTTGGCTGAAAGGCGAAACCAGCGGAAACTATCAGAATATCGTTTCTATCACTGCCGATTGCGACAACGATGCTCTCGTCGTTGTGGTTGAACCTGAAGGACCGGCATGCCATACAGGTTCATTCTCTTGCTTTGAGAACACTTTGTGGGAAAATGAAGATCTGCACGAGTTTTCCTATGATGGTCTTATGAAGCTGATCGAAGGTAGAAAGATTGAGAAAAAAGAAGGTTCCTACACGACTTATCTTTTTGAGAAGGGAATTGATAAGATCCTGAAAAAAGTAGGTGAAGAATCTACCGAGGTAATTATTGCTGCAAAAGCAGATGACAAAAAAGAAACGATTTACGAAATTGCAGATCTTGCATATCACGTAATGGTGCTGATGATCCAAATGGGTATTTCTTTGGAAGATATTCATAAAGAACTAGCTTCCCGCCATGTAATCGACCATAAAGTGAAACAGGAAAAAATGACAAAATGATTGAATAATATGCAAAATCTATGAATAAAATCGCAAACCGCCGAGGAATGCGATTTTATTTTGCTTTTATTTGTAAATAGTTTATTAAATACAAACAGCTTTTTCGTGCATTTTATTGACAAATGTATGGCACAGATGTATAATATTCAAGTATTTTTTAAAATGCTCAGTGTTTTGAAAGGAAAATGACATGGCAAAGATGTGGGCAGGCAGAACTGACGGTAAGATCGATCAGTTAGCAGATGATTTTAATTCCTCCATTCATTTTGACTGTCGTATGTTTCGGCAGGATATTAAAGGAAGTATGGCTCACGCCGCAATGCTTGCAAAAAAGGGGATCATCACTGAATCCGACGCGGATACGCTGATTGACGGTCTTGAAAAGATTCTTGCCGATCTTGAAAGCGGAGAACTACAATTTGATATGAGCTGTGAAGATATTCATATGTTCATAGAGCAGGAATTGACCGCGCGCCTCGGCGATGTTGGTAAAAAGCTTCATACCGCCAGAAGCAGAAACGATCAAGTTGCCCTTGATGTTCGCATGTATCTCCGTGATGAGATTGATTATGTGAGCGAGAAGATTAAAAAGCTTGTTGCTGTTATCTGTGAGAAAGCTGAAACGTATAAGACTGCAATCCTTCCCGGTTACACGCACCTGCAAAGAGCACAGCCTATTTCTTTCGGCCATCACTTGATGGCGTACGCGATGATGCTTCTTCGTGATCTTGAGAGACTTTCTGACTGCAGAAAGCGAATCAATGTTTCTCCAATCGGCTCTTGTGCGCTTGCCGGTACGACTTACGATACGGATCGCCGATTTGAAGCAAAAAAGCTCGGTTTTGATTCTGTTTGTCTGAATTCTCTCGACGGTGTTTCCGATCGAGATTTTTGCGTAGAATTGCTTTCTTGCTACTCGTTGCTCATGATGCATCTTTCTCGCTTTTCCGAGGAGATCATTCTTTGGTGCAGCTGGGAATTCCAATTCGTCGAACTTTCCGATGAATTTACTACGGGCTCTTCTATTATGCCTCAGAAAAAGAATCCGGATATTGCCGAGCTTTGCAGAGGAAAGACGGGCAGAGTATACGGCGATCTGGTGGCGCTTCTCACCGTGCTGAAAGGCCTTCCTCTGGCGTACAACAAAGATATGCAGGAAGACAAAGAAAGCGTTTTTGATGCTTGCGACACTGTAAAGCTTTGCTTAGACGTTTTCGGCGGAATGCTCGTTGGTATGAAAGCCAAAACCGAGAATATGAAAAAAGCAGCGCAAAAAGGCTTTATCAATGCTACGGACCTTGCAGACTATCTTGTGAAAAAAGGACTTCCGTTCCGCTCTGCTTACAAGATTTCCGGCAGTATTGTTGCAAAATGTATTGCTGAAAATAAAGTCCTTGAAACTTTGACACTTTCGGAATACCGTGAGTTTTCCGAACTGTTTGATAAAGATGTTTATGGGGAAATTGATCTTGTGACCTGTGTGGAAAAGAGAATCAGCGAGGGAGGAACCTCGTTTGATTCTGTTGAAAAACAGATCGCTTACGTGAAAGGATGTATTCAATGACAAAAGTATTTATTGACGGAAGTGCAGGAACTACGGGGCTGCGTATTCATTCCCGTCTTGCCGACAGAAAAGACATTGAACTGATTCTTCTCAGCGATGAAGTGAGAAAGGATCCTCTGGCAAGAAAGGAAGCTCTTAACAGCGCAGATATCGCGTTTCTTTGCTTACCCGATCCTGCTGCCATTGAAGCCGTTTCCATGATTGAAAACAAAAATGTTGCCGTAATTGATACTTCCACAGCTCACAGAACTGCAGATGGTTGGATCTACGGTTTCCCCGAGCTTCGTGGTCAAAGAGAAAAAATTGCTGGATCCAAAAGAATTGCCAACCCCGGTTGCCATGCAAGCGGCTTTGTTGCACTCATCACACCTCTTGTTGAGAACGGCATTATAAATCGTGATGCTAAGCTTTCTTGCTTCTCCCTTACCGGTTATTCCGGCGGTGGCAAGAAAATGATTGCCGAGTATGAAGATCCCGACAGAGATGAGCTTTTTGACGCGCCGAGGCTTTACGGTCTTACCCAAACCCATAAGCATTTGAAAGAAATGGTTAAGATCTGCGGTCTTGAATCTGCTCCTGCGTTTTGTCCCATTGTAGCTCCTTACTACAGCGGTATGGAAGTGAGCATTCCCCTGTTTGCAGGGGATATCAAGGGCACAAAGAAAGACATCGAGGATCTTTTTGCAGCATACTACAAAGACGGTCTTGTTACCTTCAGATCAGAAGCTGATGAAAACGGATTTATGTCTGCTTCTTCTCATTCCGGCAGAGACGATATGGAGATCACTGTAACAGGCAACGAGGAAAGAATCCTAATCACTGCCCGTTTTGACAACCTCGGCAAAGGCGCAAGCGGCGCCGCCATTCAGAATATGAACATCCTCTTGGGTGTCGATGATAAAACAGGTCTTTCCCTGTAAGGAGAATTGATATGAAATTGATTTCTGGCAGCGTATGCGCTGCAAAAGGATTTAAAGCAAATGGTATTCATTGCGGTATTCGCAAAAATCGTACCAAGCGTGATGTGGCTTTGATCTACAGTGAGAGTATTTGTTCTGCTGCGGCAGTATATACGAAAAACCTCGTTAAGGGCGCGCCCTTAACAGTGACAAAGAACCACATTGCAAACGGAAAAGCACAAGCTGTTATTTGCAACAGCGGCAATGCTAATACCTGCAATGCAAACGGCATTGAAGTTGCAGAAAAAATGTGTGCCTTGGTTTCTGAAAAGCTCGGCGTTGCTTCTAATGATGTTGTCGTCGCATCTACCGGTGTCATCGGCCAGCCTTTGGATATTACTCCTATTGCAAACGGTATGGAAGAACTTGCTTCAGGACTTTCCTATGATGGTGACGCAAATGCTGCAGAAGCAATTCTTACTACAGACCTTGCCAAGAAAGAAGTGGCCGTTGAGTTTGAACTTAGTGGTAAAATCTGTCGTATGGGCGGTATCGCAAAGGGAAGTGGTATGATCCATCCCAACATGGCGACCATGCTCGTATTTATTACTACCGATGCAGCGATTTCTCCGGAAATGCTGAAACTTGCGCTTTCCACCGATGTTCAGCACACGTTTAATATGATCAGCGTGGACGGCGACACTTCTACCAACGATATGGTTACTGTCCTTGCCAACGGCATGGCTGGGAATAAGGAAATCACCGAACAGGGCGAAGAGTTTGAAATCTTTATGAAGGCATTGAATACCGTTACCGTTGGCCTTTGCCGTATGATTGCATCCGACGGAGAAGGAGCAACCAAGCTTCTTGAATGCAAGACTGTCGGTGCTAAGACCGAAATTGATGCAAAAATCGTAGCCAAAAGCGTCATTTGCTCCAGCCTCTTTAAAGCGGCAATGTTCGGTGCAGATGCCAACTGGGGAAGAGTTCTCTGTGCTATCGGTTATAGCGGCGCTGATGTTGATGCCAATAAAGTTGACGTATCTTTTGTAAGCGAAAAAGGAGAGATCCTTGTCTGCGAAAACGGAGCAGGCGTTCCTTTCTCCGAAGAAAAGGCAAAAGAAATACTCTTAGAGAAAAAGATCGAAGTATTGATCGCTCTGAACGACGGCGATGGTGAAGCAACTGCCTGGGGATGCGACCTTACTTATGACTACGTAAAAATCAACGGTGATTACCGTACCTGAGGAGGATATGATGGATATTGAATTTTCCAATGCGCAGCGCGCTGAGGTTTTGACTCAGGCATTGCCCTATATCAAACGCTATAATGGAAAGATCGTCGTTGTAAAATACGGCGGCAACGCTATGATTGATGAGCAGCTTAAGATGCAGGTTATGGAAGACATCGCTCTTCTTTGGCTCATCGGTGTTAAAATTGTGCTTGTACACGGCGGCGGCCCTGAGATCAGTGAAATGATGACAAAGCTTGGCAAAAAGACCGAGTTTGTTGATGGTCTGAGAGTTACCGACAAAGAAACTGTCGAGATCGCTCAGATGGTACTTGCAGGCAAGGTTAATAAGACCCTTGTCAATCTTTTAGAGTCCAAGGGCGGCAGAGCAATGGGTATCTCCGGTATGGACGGAAGACTCATTGAAGCTAAAATTAAAGATGAGCGCCTTGGCTATGTCGGTAAGATCACCAAGATCAATATCAATCCTGTGATGGACCTTCTTGAAAAAAATTATATTCCTGTCATTTCCACCATCGGATGTGACCGAGAGGGAAACAGTTATAATATCAACGGGGACACCGCTGCAGCATATATCGCAGGTGCTCTCGGAGCAGAGCGTCTGATCATGATGACGGATATTGCAGGTATTTTAAGAGATAAAGACGATCCTTCGTCGCTTATCCACTATGTCAGCCTTGATGAAGCGGAAAAGCTGAAGCAAGAAGGCGTCGTTTCAGGCGGTATGATTCCCAAAGTTGAGTGCTGCATTGAAGCAATTCGCGAAGGCGTTAAAAATGTTGTTATTATGGATGGCCGCGTACCTCACTCTATTTTGATGGAGCTTCTTACTGATGAAGGTGCAGGTACAATGGTCACGGGGAAGTAATTATGGATCAGTTAAAGAACAACGATAAACAGTATGTTGCGAATACCTATGCCCGTTTTCCCGTTACGATTGTTTCCGGAAAAGGCTCTGAAGTTTATGATGACGAAGGAAAACGTTATATTGATATGGGTTCAGGCATCGGTGTTACGAGCTTCGGCATTTCCGACGATGAATGGGTAAAAGCAGTCACTGATCAGCTTGGTAAGGTTCAGCACATGTCTAACTTGTATTATACCGAGCCTTGTGTAAAGCTTGCCGAAATGTTATGCCAAAAGAGCGGCATGAAAAAAGTGTTCTTCTCCAATTCCGGTGCAGAAGCGAATGAGTGTTCTATTAAAGTAGCACGAAAGTATGGCTTTGAGAAAAAGGGGAGTGAATATTATAATATTCTTACCTTGGAAAACAGCTTTCACGGCAGAACCATCACCACCCTTTCCGCAACCGGCCAGGAGCATTATCACGAGCAGTTTCTTCCGTTAACGCCCGGATTTGTGCACGCCTCGGCCAATGATTTTGAAACGTTGAAGAAGGTTGCCATTGAGAATAAGGTTTGCGCCATTATGATGGAATGTGTTCAGGGCGAAGGCGGCGTTTTGACCTTAGATCGTGATTTTGTTGAAAAAGTTGACGCCTTTGCAAAAAGCGAGGATATTCTTATTATCATTGATGAAGTGCAGACGGGTAACGGAAGAACCGGAAAATTCTATGCATATCAGAATTTTGGGATTTTACCGGATCTTGTCAGCACGGCCAAGGGCCTTGGAGGCGGTCTTCCTCTCGGAGCTTGTTTGATGGGAGAAAAAGTTGAAAATGTTCTCGGCTTTGGTGATCATGGTTCAACTTTCGGCGGAAATCCCATTGCATCCGCTGGTGCTATTTCTGTGATCAGCCGAATGGACGATACTTTTCTTTCTGAGGTTCAGAAGAAGAGCGAGTATGTTTTCCGCGAACTTAATGGCGCCGATGGTATCCTGTCTGTTAGCGGAATGGGTCTTATGATCGGCATTGAAACAAAAAAGAATGCAGGCGACATTGTCAAGGCTTGCATTGATAAAGGTGTTCTTTGCCTTACTGCCAAGCACAAAGTAAGACTCTTGCCCGCACTTAACATTCCAATGGAAATTTTAGAAGAAGCAATTTCTGTTATAAAATCTGTTTGTAAGGAGTAAATAATGAATTTAAAGGGAAAAAGCTTTTTAAAGCTGCTTGATTTTACCCCCGAAGAAATTCGCGGACTGCTTAATTTGTCTGCTGAACTTAAGAAAAAGAAAAAAGAGGGAATTCCCCATAAGCTTTGCGAGGGGAAGAATATTGCCCTTGTTTTTGAAAAAACCAGTACCCGCACCCGCTGCGCATTTGAGGTAGCAGGAGCAGATCTCGGTATGCACCCCGTATATCTTGATCCCTCAGGATCTCAAATCGGAAAGAAAGAGAGCATTGCAGATACTGCGAGAGTTCTGGGCAGAATGTTTGACGGTATTGAATATCGCGGTTTCGGTCAGGAGATCGTGGAAGAACTTGCCAAATATGCAGGTGTTCCCGTTTGGAACGGCTTGACCAATGAGTTTCATCCCACGCAGATCTTGGCAGACCTTTTGACCATTGAGGAGCATTTTGGTTCCCTCAACGGCATCAAGCTTGTTTATATGGGCGATGCCAGATACAATATGGGCAATTCCTTGATGATCGGTTGCGCGAAGATGGGCATGCACTTTGTAGCCTGTGCTCCTGAGAAATATTTCCCCGAAGAGGCTCTTCGCAAAGAAGCTGAGAAAATTGCTGAGAAAACGGGCGCTGTTCTTGAATTTATTGAGGATCCCATAGTAGCTACCAAAGGAGCACATGTGATCTATACCGACGTATGGGTATCTATGGGTGAGCCTGACACCGTGTGGCAGGAACGCATCAAAGAGCTTTCCCCCTACCGCGTCACGAAGCTTTTGATGGATAATGCCGGCCCTCAGTGCCGTTTTATGCATTGTCTTCCTGCTTTCCACGATCTTAAGACTACGGTCGGCAAGCAGATCTACGATAAGTTTGGTATTGACTGTATGGAAGTTACCGATGAGGTGTTTGAAAGCGAAGCATCTATTGTCTTTGATGAAGCTGAGAACCGAATGCACACAATTAAAGCGGTGATGGCAGCGACTCTTGCATAATTTTTGATTTAGGTGTATAATTATTGCAATTTCTCTTAATAGGAGGGTATCATGAAAAATAAAGGAATCGGCACCAGATGTGTCCAGGGCGGTTATCGCCCGGGAAACGGTGAACCCCGTCAGGTTCCCATTATTCAAAGTACAACGTTTAAATATAATACCGGCGAAGATATGGGAAAACTCTTTGATCTGGAAGCGAGCGGATATTTTTATTCCAGACTCCAGAACCCCACCGCCGATACTGTTGCTGCAAAGATCTGTGAGATGGAGGGCGGCACTGCCGCAATGCTCACGTCTTCCGGCCAGGCAGCCAACTTTCTTGCAATCTTTAATCTCTGCGGATGCGGTGACCATTTTGTCTCATGTGCATCTATTTACGGCGGCACCTTTAATCTCTTCTCTGTGACCATGAAGAGAATGGGCATTGAAGTAACCTTTGTGGATCCCGAAGCTTCGGAAGAAGAAATCAACAAAGCATTCCGCCCCGAAACCAAGGCTGTCTTTGGTGAAACCATTGCAAATCCTGCGCTTTCTGTTTTGGATATCGAAAAATTTGCAAAAATTGCGCACAGCCACGGTGTTCCTTTGATTATTGACAACACTTTCCCTACGCCTGTGAACTGCCGTCCTTTTGAATGGGGCGCTGATATCGTTACTCATTCTACTACAAAGTATATGGACGGTCACGGTAGTGCGGTGGGTGGTGCCATTGTAGATTCCGGTAAATTTGACTGGACGAAATATCCTGAAAAATTTGCAGGACTTTGCACACCGGATGAAAGCTATCATGGTGTAACATATACCGAGCGTTTTGGTATCGAGGGCGCTTTTATTACAAAAGCTACCGCTCAGCTGATGAGAGATCTCGGTGTTACTCCCGCTCCTATGAGTGCATATCTGTTGAACCTGGGTCTTGAAAGTCTTCATGTAAGAATGAAGCGCCATAGCGAGAGCGCACTTGCTATTGCAAAGCATCTGGAAAAACATGAAAAGATCTCTTGGGTTACTTTCCCCTCGCTGGAGTCTGATCGTAATTATCCTTTGGCAGAGAAATATCTGAAAAACGGTTCTTGTGGTGTTATCAGCTTTGGTGTAAAAGGCGGCAGAGAAGCGGCAAGTGCATTTATGGAGAATCTGCAGATGATTGCCATTGAAACTCATGTTGCTGATGCCAGAAGCTGCTGCTTGCATCCTGCAACTACTACTCACAGACAGCTGAGCGACAGTGAGCTTGTAGCTTGCGGAGTTGCACCCGATCTTGTTCGTCTTTCCGTTGGTCTGGAAGATGTTGAAGACCTTATTGCAGATATTGAAAACGCACTTTCTAAAATTTGATTCGGAGGAATTTCTGAATGCCAATTAAGATCCCAAATGATCTTCCGGCAGTACAAACATTAGCAGAAGAAAATATCTTTGTAATGACTGAAAAAAGAGCCATTACTCAGGATATTCGTCCTCTTCGCATTCTTTTGCTGAATTTAATGCCTAAGAAGATTGAAACGGAAACACAGCTTTCCCGCGTGCTTGGTAACACGCCGTTGCAGATTGAATTGACTTTGATTCGAACGGCAACGCACGAATCAAAAAATACTGCCCAGGAACATTTGCTCGCCTTTTATAAAACTTTTGATGATATCAAAGATGAAAAGTTTGACGGTATGATCATTACGGGCGCACCGGTTGAACTGAACGAATTTGAAGACGTAGATTATTGGCCCGAGCTTTGCAGCATAATGGAATGGAGCAAAAAGAATGTCCATAGTGTTTTGCATATTTGCTGGGGTGCTCAGGCAGGTCTTTACTATCATTACGGAATTCAAAAGCACACACTTCCCAAGAAGCTGTTCGGCGTATTTCCTCACAAAGCAGACTATCCTCATTCGATGCTTCTCAGAGGATTTGACAGTACTTTCTATGTTCCTCATTCCCGTTATACCACTGTGGATCGCGCAGATATAGAGAATGATGCGAGATTGAAGATACTTGCTTCATCAGACGAAGCGGGCGTGCATATCATTTACGCCAATAACGGAAGACAATTTTTTATTATGGGACATTCCGAATATGATCCCTTGACTCTTGATGGTGAATATCGTCGCGATCAAACAGCGGGGCTTGATACTTTGCCTCCGGAAAATTACTATCTGGATAATGACCCGGAAAAAGGCCCTGTGGTTTCGTGGCGTGCTCACGGAAGTTTGCTCTTTACCAATTGGCTGAACTACTTTGTATACCAGTCAACACCGTATGATATTGAAGACATACAATAAATAATAAATTAAGAAAAGGATAGAGTACTCTATCCTTTTTTTGTCTTGATATATTCATAATCTTCTGTTACAATACTATTTGTGAGAGGAGATGGTTTTGTGCCAAAAGAGCAAAGCGGTAACAAGGGTTACCATGTATTTCGCTTGTCCTCGCTTTTATTTATTGTTTTTTTTGTTGCTTTCCTTTTTTCAGGCTATCAGATCGTATCTTATTTTTTGGAAAGTAAGGAAGAAGGCGATCTAAATCAGGAAATGATACATACAGCAGTTGTTCCGTCGGCAAACAGTCTTGTGTACGTTGAGGATGTCATAACGACCGAAGAGCCTGTTACCGAGGAAATCACAACTAAAAAAAAGATCCTTTATTATCCCGATATTGCTGTAGACATTCAAAAAATTAAATCTGAGTACCCCGGCGTTGTAGGTTGGCTTTACCTCCCGGAAACAAAGATCAATTATCCTGTTATGCAGTGGGACGACAATGATTATTTCGTCCATCGGCTTCCAAACGGCAAAGAAAACAGCGCAGGAAGCATTTTTATGGATTGTCGCTCTGCAGCGGATCTTTCGCAGCGTAATTATATCCTGTATGGGCACAACATGAAGAATAATTCTATGTTCGGTATGGTCCTTGAATATCGTGATCCTGAATTTTTTGAGGAACATCCTTATTTGTTCTATTTTACAGAGAGTGCAAAGTACCGTCTTGAGGTTTTTGCCGGTGTTCATACCAAGTCAGATTCCGATGTTTACTCATTCCCTCAAACAGATGATGAAATGTGGTATTACATTTCAAAGCTTCGTACAAATTCTGTTTTTAAGAGCGAGGTTAAGGTGAGTAAAAATGATCGTGTTTTTGTTTTGTCTACCTGTTCCGGCAGTACGAGTGATGACCGTCGCTTTGTAGTTTGCGCAAAACTTGTGCCGATTGAAGATTAATATTAAAACTTTGAGGAATATCATGAAAAAGATCAAAAGATTATTGGTAATATTATGTTTGATTTCTTTTTGTTTTGTCGGTTGTGTCAGTCAAAGCGAAAGCTTTCAAAATACCGATATAAACAGACTTCGTCTGTCTGCCTTTGTCGGTGTCTGGGCCGATGAAGAAAAAACGCAATACTATCGGTTTACGCCAAATAGCCTGTGGTATAATTACAATTCCGACGGAGAAGTTATGGGAAATGGTGAGGTAACTTTTGACGGAAAAGTATTTGTGCTTTCCGATTCTCAAAATGAAGGCACCGTTTCTCTCAATGCATTGTCAAAGGATCTCATTACAGATGCAAAAGGTGTTAGTTTTCGTAGGACCGACTCGCCATCATCATTAATTGCATCGGAAAGATATGAGCACTTTTTTAATCAGTGGTATGAGGATAGTAATACGAAAGGAAACATTCTTTCCATCTCCGATCCTGATATTTGGACATACACAGAAAATGACGGTGACTTTTTACGCGGCGGCGCATTTTATGCTTATGCAGGAGAAGAGGAGATGCTCTATCTCTATGAAAAAGAAACCGGTGAATTTTTCGCTAGAATTCATATTTTCGAGAATTCGTTGTTAATGGAAAAGAACGAAGGGGATCGAACCATAACAGTTGAATACAAAACGAAAGAAAATTCTACGGAAAGAAATTTTTATTTTAAAGAAAAGGACGTAAAGTGCAACTATTATATTGGTAGCGGAGCAACTCTTTTACGTAATGGCGGCGCTGCATTCAATGATGCCCATGATTATAAACGTATGCCCGTCAGCTGTCGTATTGATCTTGTGTCTGATGCAGTGGATGGAAACGGAATGAGGCAAATGGAGGTAGCGGTAAAATATGATTTTCACCGTATGAATATGCCGATCCTTTCCGGTGCGCGAATTTATAATTCCGTGCGTTTTTCTCAGTATGATTACTATACAGGCAAGCTCTTTTATATTGATGATTCCACAGGAAACGAGAATCTCTCGTCTACTTGGCAAACAGAGGTAGATGGTACTTTATATGAGATCAATTGCGAATTTTCTTCTGAGTGGGAACATTTCGGCGGTGGAGATGTATTTGCATCGTGGAAAGGTGTGTACAAGCTTACTATGCCTGAAAATTATGACGGATTCGTAATTTGTTTAAGACCGGTGTATAATTCCTATTCTTCACAAATCTCTGCATCTATTTCTCCTGAAGAGGGAACTCTTATGCTTGAGGATCTTGGAGATGATGTTGAAAAAGCCATATTCTGCCGCTTGGAGAAATATGATCCGTCATTGTTTCAGGTGGCAGCCCAACCGGAGGCGCAATCTGCTGATTTATTTGGCAACGCTTCAAACCAGGTGCTTTCTTGATAAATATTAAGACATGGCAATCCTTCACTTGATTGTCACATTTTAATGGTAGGATCAAAAAAAGGAGAGTGGATATGAAGCTTTTGGTTGTAGATGACGAGATGAAGATCCGTACCGTTATTCGAAAGTATGCAGAATTTGACGGTTTTGAAGTTGCAGAAGCAACTGATGGAATGCAGGCGGTATCATTATGTAAAACCGATCATTTTGACTTGGTGATAATGGATGTTATGATGCCGGAATTAGACGGTTTTTCTGCTGTTCGTGAAATTCGCAAGTCAAGTAATGTTCCGGTTCTAATGCTTTCAGCACGAGGAGAAGAATACGATAAGATTCACGGTTTTGAGCTTGGAATTGATGATTATGTAGTAAAGCCTTTTTCTCCCAAAGAATTGATGATGCGCGTTGCTGCAATTCTGAATCGAGCCAATCCCCGGAAAAGCGAAAGTTCTAATTCCGTTTTTACAAGCGGTGGATTTTCCGTGGATTTTTCTGCCAGAATTGTTTCGATTGACGGCGTGCGTGCAGAGCTCTCACCGAAAGAGTATGATCTTCTGTTTTTTTTGGTGAAAAACAGAAACATTGCTTTGAGCCGTGAAAAGCTGATATGTGAAGTGTGGGGCTATGATTTTTATGGCGATGACCGTACCCTTGATACCCACATCAAGCTTCTCCGCAAGGAGCTTGGTAAATATGCCTCTATGATCGTAACTTTGAGGGGAGTTGGATATCGTTTTGAAGCGTAATTTTGGCGTTAAAGCAAAGCTCCTGGCCACCTTCCTGGCATTTAGTCTTATTATTCTTATAATGCTTTGGGTGCTTCAGATTCTCTTTTTGGACAGTGTCTATCGCGGTATCAAGGTTCATACGATTCACAAGTATTCAGATAAGATTACGACTTTAGACGATTCGAATTACGGCGATTATATTCTAACCGCTGCCGAAAACGATCAACTTTGTATCAATATTTACGATGCTGAGTTAAATCTTCTTGCGGGAGAACATGCCGGTGGGCGGTGTGTTGTTCATAATATAAGCAAGCGTTCTGTGAAGCTTTTTTTTGATGCCGCTTGGTCATTTGATGAGAAAAGTTTTGAAAGCTATTTGCCAGCAGACGATATTGCCCGTCTTTTAGAGCGAAATGATTTCTTTCAATTCTTTGGAGTTGATTTTTTTGGCGAAGGAAGACAGAGCTTTTCGGCTGTTTCTTCCGATAATGAAAGCGATTGTATGCTGGTCTGCCGCGTATTTGAAAATAAGAGCGGCGAGGTTCGATTTTTGCTGATGTCTTCGGTAATTATTCCTGTAAACGCAACCAGGAACACGATTGGCCTTGAGCTCACTATTGTCAGTGCTGTTTTAATTCTTCTTTCGGTTGCAATGGCTTATTTTCTCTCTAAGAAATTCACAGGACCTATTGAGCAATTAAACCGTGCATCCAAGCGTCTCGCTGAGGGAGTTTTTGTTTCTGAAGGTATTGAGGGGTATCGGGAAATAGAGGAACTTTCCAAAACACTATCCGAGGCAGCACTCGAAATACGACAGGTCGATAAACTTAGGAAAGAGCTTGTTGCTAACGTATCTCATGATCTCAGAACACCGCTGACACTGATTGCAGGGTATAGTGAAGCAATGAGGGATCTTCCCGGTGAAAATACTCCGGAGAATCTTCAGATTATTATTGATGAAACAAAAAGACTTTCTGAGCTTGTAACCGATCTTCTGGATCTTTCGAAATTGGAAGCCGGAATGGATCGTTTGCAAAAGGAAGAAGTAGAGGCTGTTTCGTTTGTAAACAATATCCTTAAGCGCTACGATAAGATGACTGCACAACAAGGATATTCCATTAAATTTGCACACAATTGTGATGAAATTTTTGTTTTTGTTGACAGTTTAAAGTTTGGGCAGGTTGTTTACAATCTTATTAATAACGCCATTCATTATTGCGGTGAAGATAAGAGTGTCACCGTTCGTTTAACAGCCGAAAATGGTGAGATGCTCTTTGAAGTTGAAGATCATGGCCGCGGGATTCCCCGTGATAAGCTACGTGAGATCTGGGACAGATACTATCGCGTGGATAAAAACCACGAATCTCATCAAGTAGGAACCGGACTGGGTCTTTCTATTGTCAAAAAGGTTTTGCAGCTTCATAATGCACGTTTTGGAGTGAAAAGTGATGAAGGAAAAGGCAGCTGTTTTTGGTTTGTTCTGCCTCTTCTTAATAAGTAATATAATTAAGCAGGAAGTATCTTATTTTTAAAGATATTTCCTGCTTTTGGTGTTTTGTCGAATGTTGACTTTTTACGCTGTACGTGGTATAATTTCTTCTGGATATTTAGTTGGAAAGTGAGACCGTTTATGACAAAAAACAGCAACAAAAAATGGGGCGACCGAAAGGATGCAGTATGGATTCGGGATGCCGATCCGCTTCACGCTTTTATGCCTTATCTTATGCTGGATCGCGCTGACAACGAAGGCGTTTTTAACGGTGAGTTTGATATGACCGCCGCGATGAAATATCTTGAAAAAAAGAATGAAAACTCTCCTGAGTTTAAATATACGATGTTTCACTTGGTTTTGGCCGCTTTATCCAAAACTATTTATCACCGGCCTGCAATGAACCGTTTTATGCAAGGGCACAGACTCTATCAAAGAGATGATATTTCTTTTTCATTTGTTGTAAAAAGAGTGTTTTCCGATAAAGGAGAAGAAGCCCTTGTGATTATGAAGATGGATTCTGAATCCGAAGTTTCTCCCATGGAACAAATCTATCAAAGAGTAAAAAAAGAAGTGAATTTCGTCCGTAAACAAAGCGGTTCTAACAGCACAATGAACACGGTGGGCATTCTTTCTAAGATTCCTCGCCCTTTGCTTCGTTTGGTAGCAAAGGCTTTGTTTTGGCTTGAGTATCACGGATGGGTGCCTGATGCTCTTGTTAAAATTGATCCTTACCATGCGACCTGCTTTGTTTCAAATCTCGGAAGCATAAAAATGACAGCTTCCTATCATCATCTGATTAATTGGGGGACCAACTCGCTTTTTCTTGTCATCGGCGAAAAGAAATGGAAACCCTTTTTTAATGAAGACGGAACGTATGAAATGAAAGAAGTGCTTCCTCTCAGCTTTACGATTGATGAACGTATTGCAGACGGTTTCTACTTTGCAAAGAGTATCAAGTTATTACAGCATATTCTTTTACATCCTGAGATTTTGGATGATCCCATTCAAAATTCAATCGATTTTTAAGGAGAATTTTATGGAAGAATTGAAAGCGCCTTGGCTTGCCAGCTACGGTGACGCCTTGTTCCATTTGGAGTATCCTATCGGTTCTATCAGCACCGTTGTTTTGAATACTGCACTTACATATCCGGATGGCGTCGCATTAACCTTTATGGGCAAGAAGACAAAGTATCGCGAATTGGCAGAGTCTATTGATCTTTGTGCAAGGGCATTTAAAGCTGCGGGTATTTCCGAAGGTAAGCATGTTTGCATTTGTATGCCCAACGTTCCCCAAACTGTTTATTCCCTTTATGCATTGAATCGAATTGGCGCAATTGCCACTATGATTCATCCGTTGTCTGCAGAAGGTGAAATTGAATTTTATCTGAAAGAAGCAGAGTGTGATGTTATCTTAACCTTGGATCAGTTTTATCCCAAGGTTGCTAATGTTGCAAAAAGGAACAATATTTCAAAGATTATTATTGCTTCTGTTGCAGATGCTCTTGGTGTTGTAAAAAGCATTGGTTATAAAATGACACAAGGAAGAAAGATCGCAGCAGTACCTGCAGAAGAAAACGTGCTTCTTTGGAATGATTTTCTAAAGCTTGGAAAAAGCTATGTTGGTAGTTACATTATCGAAAAAGGGAAGGATGATCCTGCGGTAATCCTCTTTTCCGGTGGTACTACCGGTGTCACTAAGGGAATACTTCTTTCCAATTTGAATTTTAATGCGCTGGCGTATCAGACCATTACCATGTGTCAACGTGAGGTAACAGGAAAGAAAATGCTTGCCGCAATGCCAATGTTCCATGGCTTCGGCTTGGGAGTCTGTGTTCATACGATGCTTGTTGCAGGCGGTACCTCAATTCTCGTTCCTCGCTTTACACCGAAGGAATATGCAGAGTT
Organism: Eubacteriales bacterium; assembly: GCA_045531235.1. Taxonomy (GTDB): domain Bacteria; phylum Bacillota; class Clostridia; order Oscillospirales; family SIG627; genus RGIG5579. The sequence continues at coordinate 10,312 of JAZSDQ010000049.1, read as the reverse complement.
GATCGTGAAAGAAAAGCCAAATTATATTGCAGGTGTTCCCACGCTGTTTGAAACGCTGACAAGGAATCCTTATCTTGATGGTAAAAAACTTGATTCTCTTATGGGTGTTTTTTCAGGCGGTGATAGCCTTTCTATTGAGCTGAAAAAGAAATTTGATCAATTTCTTGCTGACCATGGCGCGGATGTTCGCATTCGTGAAGGCTACGGAACAACAGAGTGTGTAACTGCAAGCTGCTTGACTCCGTTCCACATGGAAGTGGAGGGAAGTATTGGTCTTCCTTATCCTGATACTTATTACAAGATCTGCAAGGTCGGAGCGGAAGAAGAAGTTCCTTATGGTGAAGATGGCGAGATCTGCTTGACCGGGCCTACGGTTATGAAGGGATATCTTAATCACCCGGAAGAAAACGCAAATACTCTGCGTACTCACGAAGACGGCAGAGTTTGGCTTCATACCGGAGACCTTGGCTATATGGATGAAAGAGGCTTTGTTTTCTTTAAACAGAGAATTAAAAGAATGATTATTACCTCGGGTTACAATGTATATCCCTCTCAGCTTGAGAACATTATTGAATCTCATGAGGCGATACAAATGTCTTGTGTTATCGGCGTGAAAGATCCTATTAAAATGCAAAAAGTAAAAGCATTTGTTATGCTGCGTGAAGGATATTCGGCAACGCCCGAACTTTTGGAAGCGATTCGAGAACATTGCAAAAAGAATATTGCAAAATATGCTCTCCCGTACGATATTGAAATTCGCTCCTCGTTACCTAAAACCTTGGTAGGAAAAGTTGCTTATAAGGTTTTGGAAGAGGAAGAGATGAAGAAACAGGAAAACAGTAAATTAGCATAAGAGGTATCCATGTTAGAACTAAAAAATGTCTCCTTTGAAGTAGATCTTCCCGAAAACGGTGGAAAAAAGAAGATCCTTGACAATATTAATCTTACTATCGGGGATGGCTTTACTGCCCTTACAGGCCCCAATGGCGGCGGCAAATCTACTCTTGCTAAAGTGATTGCGGGTATTTATATGCCTACGTCCGGTCAAATTCTTCTTGACGGCGAAGACATTACCAATTTGTCAATCTCAGAGCGTGCAAAAAAAGGAATCAGTTTCGCATTTCAGCAGCCTGTTCGTTTTAAAGGCCTTTCGGTAAAAGACCTTATTCGACTTGCTTCCGGTGAAGAAATCAGTATTAGCAAGGCGTGTGAATATTTGTCTTATGTTGGCCTTTGTGCAAGGGAGTATATTGATCGAGAAGTAAATGCTTCGCTTTCGGGCGGCGAGTTAAAGAGAATTGAAATTGCACAGATCATTGCTCGCGGCACGAAGTTTTCCATTTTTGATGAACCCGAAGCGGGAATTGACCTTTGGAGTTTTCAAAACCTTATTCAGGTATTTGAGAATCTCAGAAAAAGCGCTGATGGAAGCATTATGATAATTTCCCATCAGGAAAGAATTCTTAACATTGCTGACCGTATTGTTGTTGTTGCCGATGGCGTTATTTCCAAAGTTGGTACTCGCGAAGAGCTTCTTCCTGAACTTTTGGGAAGAAACGATGTGTGCTCCGTTTTAACGGAAAAAATGTAAGGAGGGCGGATATGGACAATATCGAAAAGAATCTTTTAAACGAGATTGCGTCACTCCATGAAATTCCCGAGGGAGCATTCAGCCTTCGTAAAAACGGAGAAAGTGCTGTCAGAAATTCAACGGAACATATTATCATAACACCCAAAGAGGGTAAGAGTGGCATTGATATCCGCGTTGTTTCCGGAACAAAGAACGAATCTCTTCACATTCCGGTGATCCTGACGAAAACAGGTCTCAAGGAAATGGTCTACAATGACTTTTTCATTGAGGATGATTGCGATGTTACCATCATTGCCGGTTGTGGTATTCATAACAGTGGATGCGATAGCTCCGAACATGACGGTATTCATACCTTTCATATCGGAAAAAACAGCGTTGTTCGCTATGTTGAAAAACACTACGGGCAGGGCAAGGGAAGCGGCGAAAAGGTGATGAATCCTACCACTGTTGTCTATCTTGATGAAGGCTCTAAAATGGAGATGGAGACGACTCAGATCGGCGGTGTTGATTCCACGGACCGCGTAACAAAAGCTGTTGTAGGGAAAGATGCATCTATCATTGTGAAAGAAAAACTTTTAACAGAAGGTGTGCAATATGCAAACACAGATTTTGTTGTAGATCTTGACGGTGAAAATTCCTCTGCAAATATTGTTTCACGTTCCGTCGCCAAAGGGACATCAAAGCAGAAGTTCGTGTCCCGCATCAATGGCAACAATCTTTGCAGCGGTCATACCGAGTGTGATGCTATTATTATGGATAAGGCAACTGTGGTCGCTGTGCCGGAAGTTTGCGCAAACGATATCAATGCCTCTCTTATTCACGAAGCTGCAATTGGAAAAATTGCAGGTGAACAGTTGATTAAATTAATGACTCTTGGACTTAGTGAAGCAGAAGCAGAAGAACAAATTATCACGGGCTTCTTAAAATAAGATCCATTGCAATAAAAAAGAATCTCCAACGGAGATTCTTTTTTCAAAAGGAGTATATATGGAAGAAAAATATCCACATCCGAAATTGACCCCCGAAAAGTGGGTAGAAAATTTTTGGTACTATTACAAATGGCTTTTTTTAACTGTGCTTGTTTTTCTCACGTTTGCGGTCATTGCTACCGCACAATTCTTAACAAAAATTGATCCGGACGCTACTATCTTATATGTTGGCCCAAAAGCGCTCAGCGAAAACGAGTGTGAAATGATCGTGGAATCTGTAAAAAATTTTATATCTGATTCCAATGACGACGGATCTATGAAAGCCAGCGTTATCACCTTTACTCTTTCCGGCGAGTATGACGACCTCCTTCATGGTGTCAAAGATCAGGCAATGCAAGAATATCAGGGCTATTCAGATGAGATCCTTGGTGGTGACGCCACGATTCTTCTCTTGGATCCGTTTTTTTATGAGCAGTTGGCAGAGCAGGGCGCCTTGATTAGTTTGTTTGAGGTTTTTGATGAGTTGCCTGCATCTGCAGTGGATTATTATGGCCTTGAACTGAAAAAAACACCGTTTGCAAATAAAGATGGCTTTTCCTCTTTGCCTGAGGATACTGTAGTTTGTTTGAAAGTTGCTCCTGTCGGAGCTGATATTGGCGTAGAACAACAGATTGATATTGATAACAATACCATTCAGCAATTTCTCGCTATCTATGATGGCTTTGCTAATAAATAAGAATCAGTCAGATATTTTGCTGCTTCTTCTAAGAAAAATGCACAGCGTATTTTTGTAAGCGTTTTTGCGGAAGTGGCATCTGCATCTTCCCATTCCATTACTTCAAGCTCTTCATCAAATTGATTTGCAACGGCGAATGATAAGATCTGCAGCGCTTCTTTTTCACCGATGCTATCTTTGCTGCTTTCTCTTACCGTTGCTTCCGGAAAAAGATCATTTACAGCTTTATAAAAACTTTCTCTGTCAACAGCCTCGTTTGGTGAGAAGATCGGTAGGCCTGTGTCGTCGGTTTTGTACGGAAGCAGACCGTTGACACATGCCCGAATAGCTAAGCTATGTTCTTTGGTGTCTTTTAAATCACGAAAGTACAGATTTTCTTTTGCTTTTCTTGTGAGTATCGTGACGCTGCTTGTTTTGCTTTGATTTCCATATCTATCGAAAATACAATATTCAAAATAATCTGATCCTGTATAGTTTGTTTTTGGCACATAAATATAGCTTCCGGTATCGTGATTGATTTTAAGAATCCCGTTTGTGCATGGTTTTGTTATTAGGATCGTTTGACCTTCACTGATCTCAATATCGGAAAAAACGCTAACATTTTTGTAAGTTCTGTTTACTATGTTTTCTTCTTGTGGAAGCGCATCCTCGTTTTCTCCAAAATAAAGGCAACATCGGTATTCTGCTGAGAATGGTTCTATTTGAAAAGTAAATTCCGCGGTTCCATCGTAGTTTTCTATTGGAAGAAATGTAAGATAATGTATTTTATCTTTATGGATCACTTGATTTTCTTCTACCTTGCATCCCTGTAATTGCAGAATACCTGCGCTTATTTTAGGTAATGTCGATATTCTGATGCTGTTCCACTCATCATTTTTGCTTATGTTTGTGAAATCGTTTTCTGAAAATTGAATTTTACTCCCTTTGATATTACCTTTTTTTAAAAATGTTATTTCTTTTATTATTTCTAATGCAGGGGAAAGTGTATTTTCGTGTTTTTTACTGTCTGCGCTTACAACAAAGGATAATATTCCTGACAGCAATATTATAAGAAACGCCGTTATTGTTTTTTTCATTATAACCGTTCCTCAAATCTTACCAAAATTGTATCATCGCCGATTCTCTCAATTTGACACCAAGGAATTCTACAATATCTCTTAGATTTTTTTTGAAATATATCATTGAAATCGACTTTTTTAGCCAGTAATATAGCAGTAATATTTCCTATACAAAGATCAAATTCAATGTCTTGTATACAACCCATTCTGCTTCCGTCGCATAAATTGATTACTTCCAGTTTTCTTAATTCAGAAAATGTACAATTTGATTTTATTCGACTCATAGCAATACTCCTTTGAATGATACTACATTTTACGCTTGTTGGAGAAAAATATGCCATTTGATGCTTTTATGACTGCAGCGCTTGCACATGAATTATCTGACTGTCTCGTCGGTTTAAAAGTGGACAAGATCTGCCAGCCCGAACGAGATGAGATTGATCTGATCTTTCACAAAAAAGGCCGGAATCGTTTGGTTATTTCCTGTGCTGCTTCCACGCCCTTTATGGCTCTTTCGTCAGAAACAAGAGAGAATCCTCAAACGCCGCCAATGATGTGTATGCTGCTTCGGAAGCACTTGTCCCGAGCACGCATTGTTTCGGTTTCCCAATTAGGCTTTGACCGGACCATCTGTATTGAGTTTGACAGTGGCGACGAATTGGGATATCAAAGAAGAAAGTACCTCTATTGCGAAATGATGGGGCGTGGCTCTAATCTCGTTTTTGCAGATGATAATAAAAAGATACTTGCAGCTTTCCGGCAAAACGACATTACTACAAAATTTGATCGGGTTGTCATGGTTGGTATGCCGTACGAACCTATGCCTCCGCAGGATAAGATCGATCCGATGACTTGTCAAAAGGAAGAGTTTTTGAATACGTTTTGCCAACAAGACGGCAGAGCGGATCTGATTCTTCAAAAAAAGTTTTCCGGTTTTGGAAAGCTAACAGCTCGTGAGGTTGTTTTTCGCGCCAGCGGTGACCCTGAAATGCAGCTTTCCAATCTTGATCTTGAGCAGCTATGGAAAAGTTTTTCTGAACTTATCCATGGAGTCAAAGAATGTCGTTTTTCACCTTGTCTTATTTATGAATCCAAGGAAGATTTAAAAAAGCACGCAAGCCCCCTTGACTTTTCCTTTACTTCGATTACTCAGTTTAGCTTGCCTTTTTATGTTCAGATGTGTGAGTCTGTTTCCGAAGCGATCGAATCTTATCACCATCAGAGAAACAAGGAAGAACGTCATAAACAGCATTTTAATGATATTTATCAAATTCTAAAGACTTGTATTAAGCGCCTAGAGAAAAAAATATCGGTGCAGGAAGCTCAACTAATAGATACCAAAGATGCGGAAGAAGCCAAGAAAAAAGGTGATATCGTGATGCAAGAAATGTATCGGATTCATCGTGGAGACAAAGAAATTCGTGCTATGGATTATTTCTCCGATACACCTTGTGAAATTACAATTTCGCTGGACCCCATGCTTTCTCCGTCACAAAACGCACAGCGTTACTATCGAGAGTACACAAAGAAGAAGACCGCGGCAGTAAAACTACGTGAGCAAGTAGATATTGCAAAAAGTGAATTGGAGTATGCCAATAGTGTTATGGCAACGCTTTCCACGGCATCCTGCGGTGAAGATCTTGCACAGATCCGCCGTGAGCTTGCGCATTGGAATTATGGACGTCGTTTAACGACCGGACTGAAAAAACCAAGTGCTAAGAAAGAAAAAGCAAGTCCCAAGGAAACAAAAAGTGCCAATGGATTTCAAATATATGTTGGAATGAATAATTTCCAAAATGATGCCGTTTCCACACTACTTTGTGACAAGGAAGATCTTTGGTTTCACGTTAAAAACTACCATGGAAGCCACGTTCTTTTAAAAGCTAATAAGGAGCGTGAATTTGCTGATGAAGATATTGAATATGCTGCATCTCTTGCAGGGTACTATTCTGAGGTCAGCGCTTCGGATCGTGTTGAGGTGGATTATACCAAAGGGCGCTTTGTAAAGAAGCCTAACGGTGCAAAACCCGGTTTCGTTACCTATAAGAACCATAAAACTGTTATTATTCAACCAAAGAAAATGAAATGATACTTGTTTTTTCTTGTCCTTTGTGGTAAAATAACATTTTGAAAGGGAAGTGTGTCTGATGCGAGAGTTTTATTCGACAAGTGAGAGCGAAACCGAATCCATAGGCATAGAAATTGCTTCTGTTTTAAAAGACGGCGATTTTCTTGCCGTGTTCGGTGAGATGGGCAGTGGCAAGACAGTATTTATGCGCGGTTTTGTCGGCGCACTTGTTCCAGAAGCTCGCGTTTCCAGCCCAACGTATGCCATTCTTAATGTCTACGAAGGCAAGAAAATAACTGTGAATCATTTTGATATGTATCGTATCACTTCTGAGGAGGATCTCTATTCTACAGGATTTGAAGAAGTTGTTCAAAAGGGAATTACAGTTTGCGAATGGTCTGAGAATATTTTGGATTTTCTTCCATCAGAATACTGGCGTCTTGAGTTTGTTAAGCTGTCAGAAAATGAGCGAAAATTAATTTTGGAAAGGATCGGCGAATGATTGTTTTAGGAATAGATACGTCTGCTAAAACTTGTAGTGTCGCGGTTCTTCGGGATGGTATTTGTCTGTTTTCACAGCTCTTTGACGGTGGCTTAACTCACAGTCAAACCTTATTACCTTTGATTAAAAACGCTTTACATAAAAGTGGAGTGACTGTTTCCCAATTGGATCTTATTTCAATTACCTCTGGCCCAGGTTCTTTTACCGGACTCCGAATTGGCATTTCAACCGTTAAAGGCCTTGCCTTTGCTGATAGAATTCCATGCATCGGAGTATCCACCTTGGAAGCGTGTGCAGAAAACGCTGTTCCGTATGAGGAATATACTGTTTGCACTTTGATGGATGCCCGCAGAGGCGAGTTTTACAATGCTTTCTTTCAAATTAAAAATGGAAGTATTGTCCGCTTGACAGAAGATAGAGCAATCAGCGGAGCTGCGATTACAGAAGAGCTGAAAGAACATTCAAAAATCATTCTTCTGGGGGACGGCGCCGAAAAATTTTCTGCGATGTTTCCTGAATTTGCTGAATTCCTTTCTCCCGGTGATATTCGATATCAATGCGGATATGGAGCTGCGCTTCTTGGTGTAAAAAATTATGAAGCGGGTCTCTCTACTACTGTTGAAAAGCTTTCACCTGTCTATTTGAGACTTCCTCAAGCAGAACGGGAATGGCAAGCTAAAAATAATAATTTATGTGAGGTAAGAAAATGATTGCATTAGGTTCCGATCACGCAGGTGACGAATTAAAGCAGCACATTATGAAGCATTTTGACGAGATCGGTGTAGAATACATTGATTTAGGTTTTAAAGAACTGAAAAGAGATGACGACTATCCGATTATTGCAAAAGATGTTGCGAAATATGTTCAAAGCGGCAAAGCAGAAAAGGGTATGCTTTTCTGTGGCACAGGCATCGGAATGAGCATGTGTGCTACAAAGTTTAAAGGAATCCGCGCAGTTGTGGCATCGGATGTTTTCTCTGTCCGTCATTCCCGTCTTCATAACAATGCTAATATTCTTTGCATGGGCGCTCGTGTCATGGCAAGAGGTCTTGCTATTGATCTTGCAGATCTCTTTTTGAACACCGAGTTTGAGGGTGGAAGACACGCTACCAGAGTAGCAATGTTTGAAGAAGAATAAAATTTTAATCAACAGGATGCAAAATAAGGCTGCGCTAGTCGGGGAGTTAGCGGCACCTTGTACCCTCAATCCGCTATAGAGGGGACGAATTCCCTTTGGAGGGCTGCGTTTGTGTTGCAGACTTATTCTTTGATGCGTTGAAAGTTGGGTCTTGTGCAATTGAAGGCTGTGAATCATGTCAGGTGGGGAACCAAGCAGCATTAAGCAGTTTTTTCAATGTGCCACGAGGATGCCTGATTTGAGCTGATCTGATAAGGAATCGGACATATTCGCATTTTCGAAAAAGGGTGCGCAGTCTTCTTTTGCATCCTGTTTTTTTGGAGTTATTTATGTATCAGGCTTTGTATCGTAAATATCGCCCAAGCACGTTTTCCGATGTTTGTGGGCAGGAGCATATAACTTCCGTTCTGAAATCACAGCTTCAGAAGGGAAGAGTTTCCCATGCGTATGTTTTTTATGGCTCCCGCGGCACAGGTAAGACTACGTGCGCTAAAATTTTTGCAAAAGCAGTTAACTGTGAATCACCTGTCAATGGTGAGCCTTGCAATCAATGTTCATCCTGTCTGGCGATTAATGAAGATCGTGTAATGGATGTTGTAGAAATGGACGCCGCCAGTAATAACGGTGTTGACCATATCCGCAGGATCTGCGACGAAGTGCAGTTTTTACCATCTGAGGTAAAAAAGCGTGTGTATATTATTGACGAGGTACATATGCTTTCAACACAGGCTTTCAATGCTCTTTTAAAGACCATTGAAGAACCGCCTGAACATGTACTCTTTATTCTTGCCACAACGGAAATCAATGATATTCCCGCAACGGTTCTTTCACGTTGCCAGCGATTTGATTTTAAGCGTCTAACTCCCCAAGTGATTACTGAGAGGCTTTGTGGTATTGCCGAAAAAGAAGGAATCATGCTTGATAGCGAGGCGGCCAAAGTAATTGCTCGTCTGTCTGACGGTGCGATGCGTGATGCTCTTAGTTTACTTGAAGCTTGTCAAAGCCATAAAGGAGAATTAACACCGGATAAGGTGCACAGTATCCTCGGACTGGGAAACCGAACGACGGTTCTTTCTCTTTGTAAGGCGATCGCCTCTCAGGATGTTCGAACCTGCCTTTCTCTTGTTGAAGATATCTATTCTCAGCTAAGTGGCATCAAGGAATTGATAGGCGATCTTATTGCAATATATCGTGATATTTTAGTAATTAAGACTGTTGAAGATTTTCAAAATTATGTAGAAAGCTTTGAAAGCGAACTTCAGCAGATCAAAGCAATTGCCGATCAGCTGACCTTGGAAACCGCTTTGTTTCAGTCAAAGCTTCTTGAGGAGTTTTATCATTCCTATGATAAGATTGCTACCGGCAAAAAAGCATCGGCAGAAATCCTGTTCATACGTCTTTGCCAAGAGAATTTATCTCTGAATACCGAGGCTCTTTTATCACGTATTTCTAAGCTTGAACGTGCATCGTCTTCATCAACTCCCGTCGTAAAACCGTTAGAGCCTACCCTGATCGAGACACCTAAGGTTGAAAAGACCGTATCTGTTATAAAAGAAGAGCAGAAAGACGGTGTTCTTGATAAGAGTTTTCAGCTGAAGCATAAGCTTCAGGATCTTTCATATCTTAAACCGTTTTTGGAACATGTCGAGTTTTGTAAAGAGGGGAATGTTCTTATCTTGAAAACCGGCGCGTTTGTCAAGCGTATGTTCGAGGATAAAGAAGTTCAGAACGCTGTACTGAATGCAGCAAAGGAATTGGATATTGCCATAAGTTCCATACAGATACAAGAAAAAACTGTGATAAAAGATAATAATTTATCACAATTTGAAGGATTATAAAGGAGAAATTGTATGAAAGCCAGACTTCCTCAGGGAATGGGTAGAGGCCCTTCCGGTCAAAAAGATATGCTTCGTCAGGTTCAAAAAATGCAGGAAGAAATGGAGGCCCTGCAAGCAGACCTTGCTTCCCGTGAACACGAAATTGCCGCCGGAGGCGGTGTATGTAAAATCGTGATTGGCGGAGATAAGGTGATTCGCTCCATTGAACTTGATCCTGATATCGTTGATCCTGATGATATTGAAACTCTTCAGGATATCATTGTTGCAGGCGTGAATGAAGCGATTAAACGCGTAGATGAAATCAGCAACAATGAAATGTCTAAAATCACAGGAAATTTGAATATCCCGGGGCTTTTCTGATATGATCGGTTTTACACCTGCTCTTGAAAGACTGATCGAGCACTTTCGTCTTCTTCCTGGCATTGGCTATAAATCTGCAGTTCGTATGGCTT
>JAZSDQ010000012.1:0-33595 GCA_045531235.1 Eubacteriales bacterium | reverse complement strand
AGTCACCATCCTGGAATATGATAAGATCCTTGCAGAACTCAGTTCTTGCTGTGACGTGGAAGCGGGAAAAGAGAAGATCCTTACTCTGCGCCCCGAAAAGGAATGTGACCGCGTGCTTCGCTTGCAAAAGGAAACGGCGTCGGCAAGGCGCATTTCTTCCATCAAAGGCGCACCTCCCTTGTCTGCCCATCCGTCCATTCCCGATATTTTGGATCGGGCAGGGAAAGGCGCTAGTTTGAATCCCACGGAGCTACTTCGTGTGGGCAATCTTTTGCGCAGCGTGGACAGAACTTTCCGCTATGGCGAAGCTCTTGGCGGCGAGGACGGCGTTCTCAGCGAAATGTTTCACCGTCTTCTGCCTAACAGAAGCCTTGAAAATGAGATCTTTCGCTGTATTCTCTCTGAGGATACCTTGGCAGACGACGCTTCCCCCGCGCTCTTTTCCATTCGTCGTAAAATGAGCGCTTGTGCTGCCCGTATTCGTGAAAGTTTGCAGCATTATATTTCCGGTGCTTACGGTACGTTCCTGCAGGAGAATATTATTACCTTCCGCAACTCCCGCTACGTCATTCCCGTAAAAAGTGAATATAAAAATGAGATCCGCGGCCTGATACACGATACCAGCGCCAGCGGCGCTACAGTGTTTATTGAGCCCTTGTCCGTCGTTGAACAGAATAACCAGATCAAGGTCCTGGAGGGAGAAGAAAAAGACGAAATTGAGCGTATCCTTGCATCTCTTTCCGCTTCCGTATCTGCTTTTTCCGATGCTCTTACTCTTGATTTCTATAATATTGTAGAGCTTTCCGTTATTTTTGCCCGTGCTGAGCTAGCGGCAAAAATGGATGCGGTGGAACCAAAGATCTCTCAAAAGGGAGAATTGGAGTTTTTGCGGGCAAGGCACCCTCTTTTGGATCGGAAAATTGCCGTTCCTATTTCTCTTTCCTTGGGAAAAAACTTTGATACCTTGGTGATTACAGGACCGAATACCGGAGGTAAGACCGTCACCCTGAAGACCATCGGACTTCTTTCCATGATGGCACAGTCGGGTATGCAGCTTCCCGCAGAGGAAGCTACGGTGCCTGTTTATCCCAATATTTTGGCAGATATCGGTGACGAGCAGAGCATTGAACAGTCCCTGTCCACCTTCTCCGCACATCTTGTCAATATTATTGAAATGCTGGAGCATACTGCCGAGGGTGTTTTGATGCTTTTTGACGAGCTGGGCAGCGGTACCGACCCTGTAGAGGGCGCGGCGCTTGCCGAAGCCATTTTGGAAACCTGCCGTCAAAAAGGCGTGAAATGTGCGGCTACCACCCATTACGCCGAGCTGAAAAGCTATGCTCTGGAAACGGAAGGGGTGGAGAATGCTTCCTGCGAATTTGATATTGCAACCTTAAAACCGACGTACCGATTGATCATCGGAACTCCCGGCCGTTCCAATGCGTTTCTCATTTCGGGACGCCTGGGACTGAGCGAAAGCATTATTCGCAAGGCAGAAAACCTTGTGAAAGCCGATGACCGCCGCTTCGAAGACGTGGTGGGAAGGCTGGAAAATGAGCGCGTTGCCATGGAAAAAGACCGCGCCGAAGCCGCCCGTCTTCTTGAGGAAGCAAAGAAAGCACGCAACGAAGCAGCCGATGAGAGAAAAGGACTTCTTGCCGATGCGGAAAAAGAGCTGGAACGGGCGAAAAAAGAGGCGTTGCGCCTAGTAAAAAGTGCTCGCGCTCTTTCCGATGCTACCATTGAGAAACTGGAAGAAATGCAGAAGAAAGCGCTGAAAAACAAAGCGCAGGAGGATCTGGAAGAAGAACGAAGAAAACTTCGTCTTACCCTTCGCGGTATGGAAGATGATATTTCTTCCCGTATCGTGGAAAAACGGAAACCTACAGAGAATTATACCTTGCCCCGTCCCTTGCAGGCAGGGGATGAGGTGCTTTGTACCAACGTGGAAAAAGAAGGCGTGGTAGAAAAGATCAGCGGCGGTGAATGTACCGTTCTTGTGGGTGGAATTCGTATGAAAACGCCTGTTTCCACCCTGCGATTGCTTCCCAAAAAGAAAGGCGCGAAGGAAAAGAAAAAAGGCTCTGCAACCTCTTCTCCTCGCAGCCAGGTATCAAGCTCCGTAGATGTGAGAGGGCTTGTGACCGACGACGCCTGGTTCGTTGTGGATAAATATCTTGACGATGTCATGATGACAGGGTTTGAAACCGTTACCGTCATTCACGGTAAGGGAACGGGTGCTTTGAAAGCAGGGCTTTGGAGATATTTTAAAAAGGATTCCAGAATTCGCTCGTTCCGTCTCGGCCTCTATGGGGAAGGGGACGGAGGCGTCACCATTCTCGAAATGAAAAAGTGAACAATTTGTAAACAATAAAGCCGGCGAAAGGGAGTTTTCGTCGGCTTTGTCATATATATAACATATAATATAAAAGGTAGAGAAGAAAAAAATACCCCGCTTGAAACGGTGAAAAAAAGCAAAAAAATAAAAAATGAACAAAAAATTGACTATTTTTTAAAAAACAGAGAACAATGTTGACAAGGGCATTTTTTCTGCCTATAATCACCTCGGTTTTCGAGATTTTTCCGAAAAAAGCAATCAGGAGACAGTATGACGAAAAAACTTGCAGGGCTAACCGGAACCTTTTCGGCGTTTTCAGCAAGCATCATTTTGATCTTAGCTTTCCTCGTTTCTCCCGTTTCTACTCCCTTTATGGGCAAAGCAACTCCCAAAGGAGAAACGGTAAGAGAAGATGTTGGCTTTTCCGTCGTGGAAGTGCCACAAATTGAACCGCTTTCCGAAGTTTTCTCGGGAGAAGCGGATTACGCTGAAATTTTCGGTCTGACGCAAAAGAGCCCATCCTTTTCCATGCTTGGCGTGGATGCGGAAATGAAATCTGAAAAATTGAATAGCATTGATTTTGCGGTTATGGCAGAAAAAGAGGAAGCAGAACTTTTTGAAGTTACCGTTCACGTTACTCCCGAAGAGAGGGAAATGCTCCTTTACTGTGTGGATCACGAAGCCAGCATCGGCTCCGTAGATCATCGTATTCTTATCGCGCAGGTTGTTTTAAACCGTGCACAGGGCGTAAAGTTTCCTTCCACTGTGAAAGGCGTTCTTTCTGCGTGGAAGCAGTTCGACGGAATGATCGGCTACGATCCCAAAGAAGGATGGGAAGCCTCTGAGTGGACCACAAGAGCAGTGGATCTCGTCCTTTCAGGAAAAAGCTTGGATCACTCCAACGGCGCTCTCTATTTCTGTAATCCCACCATCGTGGGTGAAAACAACTGGTTTGACAATTGCCTGCAGGCTGTTTGTGAAATTGAGGGACATCGCTTCTACAAATAATTTTCAAGAGACCTTCGGGTCTCTTTTTTTGGGAAAAAGTGCTTGACAAAAACCTTTCATCCGTGTATAATTTATGATTGTGTCACGGTAAATTTTCTGATGCCGTGCTTCTTACTTCTCCCGAAAGGGGGAGGTCAATGTCCAAAAGGAGGTAAACATAATGGAAAAACTGAAGGGCAAATACGAAACTGTTTTCATCGTGAATACCGAACTTGGTGAAGAGAAAGTTCAGGAACTCGTAGCCAAATTCAAGGGTATGATTGAAAGCAACGCAGTGGTTGAAAACACTGACGAATGGGGCAAGAGAAGACTTGCATACCCCATCGAAGACGTAAATGACGGTTACTACGTAGTTATGCAGTATACCGCAGACCGCGAGTTTATCGTAGAGCTGGAAAGAGTCTTCAACATTACCGAAGGCATCCTTCGCTCCATGACCATTCGCGTAGACGCATAAGGAGACAGGATATGGCAGCTTTTAACAAAGTCATCCTCATCGGCAACTTGACTGCCGATCCGGAATTGAAACAGACCCAGAATGGGATCTCCGTAACTTCGTTCAGCATTGCCGTTTCCAGAAGATTTTCTTCAAAAAGTGCGGAAAACGCTCCCCAAGCCGATTTTATTAACATCGTTGCTTGGAGAAACACCGCAGAATTTATCACCAAATATTTCCAGAAGGGCAAGAGCATTCTCATTGTCGGTTCTCTCCAGTCCAGAAGCTGGACGGATCAGAACGGTCAGAAGAGATACGTTACCGAGGTTGTAGCGGAAGAAGCCCAGTTTGTGGAAAGAAAGACCGACGGCTCCGCTCCTGTCAGCGGTGCTGCCCCTGCTCCCTACGGAGCAAGTCCCAAGGACGTCGCCTTTGAAGAAATGAGCACCGACGACGACCTTCCCTTTTAATTCTGAAATCACGGAGGAAAGATAAATGGATAAAGAACAAAAGGCATTCAGACCTAAGAGAAAAAAGAAAGTCTGCGCTTTCTGCGCTGAAAAAGTAGCTCAGATCGATTACAAGGATGCTGCAAAGCTCCGCAAGTTCGTTTCCGAGCGTTCTAAGATTCTTCCCAGAAGAATCACCGGTACTTGCGCTAAGCATCAGAGAGAGCTTACCACTGCGATCAAGCGCGCTCGCCAGATCGCAATCCTTCCCTATATCAGCGACTAATCCCTTTTAAGGAGTAGCAAGATGGAAGTAATGATCACGATCCTCTGCTCTATTATGATCGTCCTGGCGATTTTTCTTGTAATCGCCGTTCTGATGCAGAGCGGAAAAGATAGCAAGCTTTCCGGTACCATTGCCGGCGGAGCCGAAACCTTTTTCGGCAAGACCAAGGGCAAGACCGCGGACCGCATCCTTTCCAAGGCAACTACGATAGTATCTGTCATCTTTGTTGTGCTGGTGCTTGTTGTGTATATTGCACAGGGCATTGTAAGCAAGAATGAAACTTCTTCTGATTCCAAGAAGGATCCCGTTGAGGAAACCGTAACCGCGGAAGAAACCGTAACGGAAGAAGAAACTGCTACTTTGGAAGAGATCGCAACCGAAGAAACCAAGACTGCAGAAACTGCAGAGAACTAAATGCATAGCGTTTCGACGCTTTTGGAGGTAATAAAATGGCAAAGTGTGAAATTTGCGGAAAGGGCGTAACTTTCGGTCAGAGAGTATCCCATTCCCACAGAAGAACCAACCATGCTTGGAAGCCCAACGTAAAGAAGGTAAGAGCTGTTGTTAACGGCACCCACACCCGTCTTTATGTTTGCGCTCACTGCTTGAGAAGCGGCAAGGTTGAACGCGCATAACGCAATACGAATAAAGCCTTCGGCAGAAGCCGAAGGCTTTTTTTATGCATTTTCTTCCAAAAGACAAGTGGCAATGAGGGGCAAAAGGATCATACCCGGAAAACCGAAAAATTTTAGCCCCGTCAAAACCAGAACCAAGGAAAGCACGGGATGAATTCCGATGGAACTTCCTACGATTTTCGGCTCTGCAATCTGACGAATAACGAAAATCACAAGATAAAGCACCAAAAGTCCCAATCCCAAAGTGTGATTTCCGGTGAAAAAGGAAAAAAGGCTCCATGGGATCAAAATTGTTCCGCAACCAAGCACGGGCAAAAGATCAACAAAAGCTACCAATAAAGCTTTTCCTCCGGCAGCTGTGATTTTCAAAAGAGAAAATCCGAAAAAAAGCTGGGCAAACGTTAACAGAAAAAGAAGAAAATAGGCACGAGACCATTGCTTCGCCGCAATGAAAAATCGCTTTTTAAAAATTAAAAGCTTTTCCATACGGTCCCCGCGAATCTTTTTTTTGAAGAAATTTGAAAGTCTTTCCCAATCGCAGGAAAAGTAATAGCTGCACAGTAAAAAAATAAAAAGAGAAAGGATAAATCCGGGGACTGAGGAAGCAATTTTTGCTACCCAAGAGGGAATTTTAGTAACGATTTCTTGCAAAACTTGGCGAACGATCTGGGGAAGATTTTGGGATACGCTGTTTTTTAAATCACGGTGAAAAAGATCGGAAAAAAAGCTTTCCGCGCGTTCAATGGTGCTTTGAATTGAGTGGACATATTCGCTTGCGTGTTCCGTTAAATAAGCGGAAAGATGGGAAAACAGGTGAATGATGCGATCTGCAATGAGCACGGCGCAAAGAGAGATCAATGCAAAAAAGATCAGAAGAATCAAAACGATCAAAACTTTCTTTACACCGTTTGATAACGGGTGAAGCCGCGAAAAGCTTTTTTGTATGATCTGTGAAAATAATAGGCCGAGTCCGACGGGAAACAGAATGAAAAAGAAAAGATCGAAAAAATAATAAGCTACCACCGCAACTGCAAACAATAAAAGCGTATCAATGCATAGTTTTCTTGTTTCTTCCTTCAACTTCTCACCTCCCTGATTATAATATATATGTTTGAGAATCCTATATCTTTCATTGTTCACCAAAAAGGAAAAAGCATACAAAAAAAGAAGCCGATTCGGCTTCTTTTTCAGTTTTTGTCTATCGAATGAAATTTGTGCGGATGGGAGGCTCTTTTTCAGGAAAGAGGATCCCTTTTTCTTTTCCTGCTTCGATGCAATGGAGAAGCCAGGACATATTTTTCCCCAAGGAACGCATGATCTGCAATCCCTCGCCGTCTTTTTCAACGTCTTCAGGCACGGAACCGTGTACCATATTCCAATATTGTCCGGAAACAATGGGCATGGATGAAATGGTAAAATACTTATTCAGCTGTTCGAAGGCAGCCGATGCACCGCCCCGTCTGCAGGAGAAAACGGCGCAGGCAGGTTTTCCTGCCATTTTCTTGCCGTAGGCATAAAAGAACCTGTCCATAAAGGAGGTAATGGTGCCGCTTGCCGCGGCGTAATGAACGGGGGAGCCGAAGACCACGCCGTCTGCCTCCAGAAGCTTGGGGGCAAGTTCGTTCACCTTATCATCTAAAATGCATTTTCCAAGCTTTGCGCAGGCAAGACAGCCTCGGCAACCTGCCAAAGGGGCAGTTCCCAGCCAAAGGATCTCTGCTTCAAAACCTTCGCTTTTCAGCGTGTTTTCAATTTCAGTCAAAGCGCGGTGGGTGCAGCCCTTTTCATGGGGGGATCCGTTTACCAAAATCACTTTCATATAATTCACCTCAGACTAGTATATGTAGAAACTGTTTTAAACAGTATACCTTTTTTTCTTCTTTTCTGCAAGAAAGAAGACTTAATTTTTCAGAAAAGATAAAATTCCCTTGTGATTTTCCTTTTCGTATGCTATAATTATTCTATATCAGTATGCAAAAATGGAGAAAAAGACCTATGGGAAAACTCATTGTCATTGACGGCTTGGACGGCAGTGGAAAAAATACCCAGTCCAAAGAGCTTTATAAAAGGCTTTTGGCAGCAGGGAAGAAGGTGCGTCTTGTTTCTTTTCCCGATTATGACAGCCCTGCCTGCACTCCTGTGAAAATGTATCTCGGCGGCGAATTCGGCTCTGATCCCGAAGCAGTAAATTCCTACGCCGCATCTACGTTCTTTGCCGTGGACCGCTTTGCTTCTTTCCGCCTGGATTGGAAAAAAGATTATGATGACGGTGCCATTATCATTGCCAATCGCTATACAACGGCCAATGCCATTCATCAGCTCACCAAGCTTCCCGAAGAGGAGCACGAGGCTTTCCTGCAGTGGCTTTATGATTTTGAATTTGTAAAGCTTGGCCTTCCTGCGCCTGATTTTACATTGCTTCTTCAGGTTCCCGTAGAAAAAAGTCTGGAGCTCATTGATCATCGTGGGGAAAACAAAGATATCCACGAGAACAAAGAACATTTGAAGAAAGCGGCAAAAGCAGCAGGGGCTTGTGTTAAGGCTTGGGGTTGGAAGACGCTTTCCTGTGTCAATGAAAAGGGAGAAATGTATTCTGTAGAGGCGATTGCCGATTTGGTTTACGATCTGGTAAAACCGGTCATCGAATAAGGAGAAGAGTATGGTAACTGTATTTTTAGCAGATGGCTTCGAAGAAATCGAAGCTGTTACCCCCATTGATATCTTGCGCCGCGGCGGTGTTGATGTTCGCACTTGCAGCATTACCTCGTCTACAACCGTTACATCGGCTCACGGCGTCCCTTTCGTTGCAGATACCACTTTGAATACACTTTCTGATGGGGAAGATGTCATTTTGCTTCCCGGCGGAATGCCAGGTACCACCAACTTAAAAAACTGCGATGCGCTTTGCCGTCGCATCATAGAACACAATGAAAAAGGCGGCCTTTTGGCGGCGATCTGCGCAGCGCCTACGGTCTACGGTGATCTGGGGTTGCTTTCGGAAAAAGAAGCTACTTGCTATCCTTCTATGGAAAATGAGCTTCGTTGCAAGCATTTTTCCAAGGAGAAAACGGTGGTTTCCGATAATTTTATCACTTCTCGCGGAGCAGGCACTGCAGCTAATTTCGGCTTTTGTCTTCTTTCTCTTTTGAAGGAAAAAGCTGTGGCCAATAAGCTTGCCCAAGCAATGTGCTTTGAGGAGGAAGTGCTTTGAAGCTGAGAGCTAATTTCTATGCGCCGCTTCTTTTTGTAGCTGTTTTGATCCTTGCCGGCTTTTCTCCCATGATCCTGGATTTGATCAAGCGCTTCAGTAGCGACGCCTTCCTTTCCACGACGGTAATTCAGCTTATGGTATACCTGATTCCTTTGGCTTTTTATTGTAAAGGACGGGGAATCGACCCGACCTCCGGATTGAAGATTCAAGGATTTTCTATGAAAAAGATCCCATTCATTGCGGTGATTGCGTTGATTTTCTTTACCGGATGCTGCGTTCTTCGGTATTTCGGTTTGTTTTATTTTGATTCCGCTATGGTAGATACTCCCTCTGCCGTCTATTTTGAAATGGAAAGCGAAAACCGATTTTTAACGGTTTTTTGCAGCGTATTGCTTCCTGCCATTCTGGAGGAAGTCGTGTTTCGCGGTGTGATCCTCGAGGAGTACCGTTCTTACGGCTCCGTTTGGGCGGCAGTTCTTTCCTCACTTCTTTTTGCCATGCTTCACCTTTCTTGGGAAAATTTTCCGTTTTATTTCTTTATGGGTTTGGTGTTTTCCGTTATCGTGATTGCATCAAATTCCATCGTTCCTACGGTGGCGCTCCATGTTTTGGTGAATTTTTCGTATTTTTATATCCGTCCGTCTATGGTGGAATATTTGCGCCAAGCCGGGAAGAGCCCGCTTTTGCCCTATCTTATGATTGCCGTTTTTCTCCTTCTTTTTGTTTTGATGTTTTCTCGTCTGGAGGATATTTACGCCACCCGTGCCTACGATGAAATGCTTCAAAGCAGAAAAGAGCTTTTGCGTAAAGAGATAGAAAAAGCAAAAAAAGAAAGGGAACCCATTGACGGAAGCGAAGAAGAAACAGAAAAAGAAAAGTTTTTGAATCAGTGCAAAGAATTGCTTCTGTCACCCACCTTTCTCGGCGCAATTGCATTGTTTGTTTTGTTATCCTCCGGTATTTTCTAAGATTTGATCAAAGAGGTTTTTTATGAACGAAGAAAAAGAAAAGGCTTCCGTAAAAAAAGAAAACACCATTGATATTTTGGTGTCCCCGAAGAAAAAAGAGGAAGCAGTGAAAGAAGCGGCTTCTGAACAGGTGGCAAAGCCAAAAAGCCAGCCCCGACAGAAGAAAACAGCGCCTGCTGCCGCAGACCGCACCCGTGCAGTTCCTATGCCCGCTGCCAGAAAGACGGTAGAGGAAAAGGCGGAAAAGACCCGTGTTGGCGGTGCCGTTTCCGTGAATCGCGGGGCAAAGAGCACCGGAAGCGCTTCCGTAGAAAAAAAGCCTCCGGTACAAAAAGATGCCAAAGTGAAAAGGGAGGCAACACCGGAGGAGAAAAAGGTGCTGCGGTCTTCTATGCGCTCTACTTTGGTCATTGCTTTGATCTATATTGCCGTAGTAGTCAGCATCTCCGCACTTTTGTCCGTGCTTGGTATTCGCTGGGCCAATGACGTGTTTGCCTTGGTAAAAGATGAAGTGGTAGCCACCGTTACCATTCCCGAAAACGCTACCATTTCCGAGGTGGCAACCATTCTCGACAATTGCGGTCTCATTGAATATCCGTCGATTTTCCGCATGTATATCGGATTTAAAAACAGAGATGCCAATCCTCCCTTGGAATTCAAGGCAGGGGAATATGAACTGAAAAGCACTCTCAATTACGATCAGATCGTCAGTATGATCAAAAACCGCCGATCCAGAGCCATTGTTACCATCACCATTCCCGAAGGATATACGGTAGATGATATTATTGAACTGTTTATCTCCCAGGGCATCGGTACGCGGGAAGGCTTCGTTTCTGCCATCAATGAATTTGCCTATGAGTACGATTTTATGGAGAAACTGAATGCAATCGAGCTTTCTCCCGATCGCCGATATCGCTTGGAAGGATATCTTTTCCCCGATACCTACGAGTTTTATACCGACTCAAAGGAAATTGCCATCGTTGATAAGATGCTGGCTGCTTTTGAAGCGCATTTTGAAAAGGATTATTATGTTCGTCTGGATGAAATGGGAATGAATCTGGACGAAGTCATTACCCTTGCTTCCATCGTACAGATGGAGGGAAAATACAATTCCGATTTTTACCCTGTTGCAGGTGTTTTCCACAACCGTCTGAATTCCAGGGATCTGAAAAAGCTGGAATCGGATGCAACGGTGCAGTATTGCATTCCCGAGCATAAGGAAGATCTAACCTACGAAGATCTGGAAACGGATAGCCCCTATAATACACATAAAATTGAGGGTCTTCCGCCTTCTGCCATCTGTAACCCCGGTTGGGAAGCGATCCAGGCAGCACTTTATCCGGAAAATAATAAATACTATTATTTCGTTTCCGACACCGACGGTTCCATGCTTTTTGCTTCAACGCACGCTCAACATTTGAACAATGCGGCAGCCGTTGCCCGTGCCAAAGAAAACGGAACCAGTGTAGATTGATTTTTGAAAGGATTTGACTGTGGAACCACTTCTTATCGTCTTGACTGTTTTGTCGGCAATCTCTTGCGTGGTGAGTATAGCGGCCCTTTTCCGTTCGGGAAAAGGAGGCGCCACCAGACAGGATCTGGATGCCTCCTCGGAAAAGATCGAGCGCTCTCTTTCTTCCGCGAGGCAAGAGATCAATCAGCAAACTCGCGGTGCATTGGAGGATTTTTCTCGCTCTCAGAGTGAGATCTTCCGTCAACAGGATCAAAGAATTTTAGAATTGACACAAAATGTCAATCAGTCTATGACCACGGTGAGAAGCACTGTGGAAAACTCCTTGAAGGCTAGCGATCACCGTATTGCGGAAATGAGCGCTCAGCAGGAGAAAAATGCAGAAGCGCTGCGCGCTACGGTAGACGCAAAACTCCGAGAGGTTCGTCAAAGCAATGAAAAGAATCTGGGAGAGATCCGTCAAAGCGTAGAAGAAAAACTGCAAAGCACCTTGGAAGACAGAATCAGCCGTTCTTTTAAAGAAGTCAGTGACCGTCTGCAGCAGGTCTATCAGGGCCTTGGCGAAATGCAGACCCTTGCCAGCGGCGTGGGCGATTTGAAAAAGGTTCTTTCCAACGTAAAGACCCGCGGTATCTTAGGCGAAGTGCAGCTTGGCGCGATATTGGAGGAGATCCTTCTTCCCGAGCAGTACCGAGTCAACGTAGCTACGGTTCCAGGCTCTCAGGCAAAGGTGGAATTTGCCGTGGTTCTCCCCGGAGATGGTGATGGAGAAGTGTATCTTCCCATTGACTCCAAATTTCCCGTGGATGCTTATATGCAACTGCAGGATGCGTATGAAAATGCAGATCCCGATGCTGTTAAGGCGCAAAAGCAGCTTTTGGAAAGCAGAATCAAAAGCTTTGCCAAGGATATTCATACAAAGTATGTTTCTCCCCCTTATACCACCGATTTTGCCATTATGTTTCTGCCTACCGAAGGTCTTTATGCCGAGCTTGTTCGCATGGGAATGGTAGAAAAATTGCAGAAGCAGTATAAGATCAATATTGCAGGCCCTACCACTATGGCGGCGTTGCTGAATTCTTTACAAACAGGCTTCCGTACCCTTGCCATTCAAAAACGCAGCAGCGAGGTGTGGGAGGTCTTGGGGGCCGTGCGCACCGAATTTGATAAGTTTGAAAGCGCTCTTAAGGATGCGCAGAATAAATTGGATCAGGCGAATCGCGGGTTGGATGCCTTGGTAGGCGTTCGCACCAGACAGATCCAGAGAAAATTGAAAAACGTCTCTGCTTTGCCCAGTCAGCGGGCAGAGGAACTGCTCAGCGAGGACAACGATGCAGAAGAATGAAGGAACGAAAACCTTAGCTTCCAATCGCAAGGCCTACCACGATTATTTTGTGGAGGAACGGTTTGAAGCAGGCATTGAGCTGTTTGGCACCGAGGTCAAATCCATTCGCCAAGGTACGGTAAACTTAAAAGATTCCTATCTTACGGTGACGGATGGCGAACTGTTTGCCAAGGGAATTCATATCAGTCCCTATGAAAAAGGCAATATTTTCAACCGCGACCCTTTGCGTGTGCGTAAACTCTTAATGCACAAAAAAGAAATATTAAAGCTCAGTATGCTCTCTCAAAAAGACGGCTTTACCCTGATTCCCCTTTCCCTCTACCTGAAAAAGGGAAGAGTGAAGGTGGAAGTGGGCGTTTGTCGAGGAAAAAAGCTTTATGATAAGAGAGAAAGCGCTCTCAAGCGGGATCTGGAAAGAGAAAACCGCAGAGCCATTAAATCTACGGACAGAGATTAAAAAACAATGAAAAAGAACATTCGCAATTTCAGTATTATCGCCCATATCGACCACGGTAAGTCTACCTTGGCTGACCGTATTCTGGAAGCCACCGGCACGGTGGAAAAAAGGGAAATGGAAGCTCAGGTGCTTGACGATATGGAATTGGAAAAGGAACGCGGCATCACCATTAAAGCGAGAGCCGTTTCCTTGGATTATCATGCAAAAGACGGTGAGGTTTACCAGTTCAACCTTATAGATACCCCCGGCCATGTGGACTTTAACTATGAGGTTTCCCGCTCCCTTTCCGCGTGCGAAGGTGCACTGCTTGTGGTAGATGCCACTCAGGGAATTCAGGCGCAGACCCTTGCCAATGCCTATCTTGCAGTGGATCAGGATCTTGAGCTTCTTCCCGTAGTGAATAAAATTGATCTGCCTGCCGCCGATCCCGACAAGGTGAAGGCAGAAATTGAAGACGTTATCGGCATTCCCGCAGACTACGCCCCCCTTGTTTCTGCGAAAACAGGTTTAAATATTGAAGACGTTCTGGAAGGAATCGTCAAATACATTCCCGCGCCGAAAATTGACGTGGATAAGCCATGCAAGGCTTTGATTTTTGACTCTTTTTACGATGCGTATAAGGGAATTATCGTATATTTCAGACTGTTTGAAGGTAAGCTTTCCCGCGGTGATCGCATCCGTATGATGAGCACTGCTGCAGAATTTGACGTTACCGAAGTGGGCACCATGACTACCTTCGGCTATTCTCCTTGTGAGACCTTGTATTCGGGACAGGTAGGATATCTTACCGCGTCCATTAAAACCCTTGCGGAAACCCGTGTGGGTGATACCATCACCCTGGCGGAGAATCCTGCCGACGAGCCCTTTGACGGCTTTCAAAAGGCTCTCCCCGTGGTATTTTCCGGTATTTATCCCGCCGACGGCGCGCGCTATAACGACCTGAGAGAAGCTTTGGAAAAGCTTCAGCTCAATGACGCCGCCCTTTCCTTTGAACCAGAAACCAGTGCGGCGCTTGGTTTTGGTTTCCGTTGCGGATTCCTCGGCCTTTTGCACATGGAGGTCATTCAGGAACGTCTGGAGAGAGAATTCAATCTGGATCTGATCACCACCGCGCCCAGCGTTATTTATAAGCTGGATCTGACCGGCGGCGAAACGGTATATATTGATAACCCCACCAATTATCCCGCTGTGGAAAATATTGCTACGGCGTTTGAGCCTGTCGTCCACGCAAGCATCATTACGCCCGTGGAATTCGTCGGCGGAATTATGGATCTCTGCCAGGATAGGCGAGGGGAGTTTGTGGATATGAAATATATCACCACTACCCGCACCGAGCTTCGCTATAAGCTTCCCCTTAATGAAATCGTCTATGACTTTTTCGATGCATTAAAATCCAGAAGCAAGGGCTACGCGTCCTTTGACTACAGCGATATGGAATACGTTCCCTCCAAGCTTGTGAAACTGGATATTCTCCTTAACGGCGATATCGTTGACGCCCTCTCCTTTATCGTGCATAGCGATAAGGCGTACCCGAGAGCAAGAAGAATTGCAGAAAAGCTGAAAGAAAACATTCCCCGTCAGCTTTTTGAGATCCCCGTTCAGGCAGCAGTAGGCGGCAGAGTCATTGCCCGTGAAACCGTAAAAGCAATGAGAAAAGACGTTCTCGCCAAGTGCTACGGCGGTGATATCACCCGAAAGAAGAAGCTTCTTGAAAAGCAGAAGGAAGGCAAAAAGAAGATGCGTTCCCTCGGCTCCGTGGAAGTGCCTCAGGAAGCCTTTATGGCAGTTCTTAAGTTGGATGAATAATATCAGCCTTTATTTGCATTTTCCCTTTTGCAAGGCAAAATGCAGCTATTGCGATTTTTATTCTTTGCCTCACCTCTCCCGCAAAGAGGAATATGAAAATGCTCTTTGCCGCCATATTTCATTTTTCGGAAAAAGATATGGGGACAGAAAAATTACAACCATCTACCTCGGCGGTGGAACGCCAAGCCTTGTATCTTCGGATGGGCTGAAGCGTATTTTCGATTCCGTTTATCAAAGCTTTGCGGTGGAGAAGAGCGCCGAGATCACCATGGAAATGAATCCCGAGTCGGCATTGGATGAGATCCTTTTTGCCGCCAAAGAATCGGGTGTGAATCGCCTTAGCTTCGGCGTGCAATCTGCAAGAGATACCGAACTGGATATGCTCGGCCGCCTCCACCGATTTTCCGAAGCGGAAGCAGCCGTATTCCGTGCCAAAGAAAAGGGTTTTTCCAATATCAGCCTGGATCTGATGTACGGTCTTCCCGAGCAGAATATGTCCTCCTGGCAGGAAAGTCTTGAAAAAACAGTAGCGCTTGATGTTCGCCATCTTTCGTTCTACTGCCTTACCCTTTCCCCTTCGGTACCTCTTTATCGGGAGAAAAAACGCCTTCCCGATGACGAAACTTGTCGGGAAATGTATCTTTTTGCCCATCACTATCTGGAACAATGCGGTTTTGAGCATTATGAAATTTCCAACGCCGCAAAAAAAGGGTACCGTTCCCGCCACAATGAAGTGTATTGGGTGGGCGGGGAATATCTTGGCATCGGTCCCGGTGCCCATTCCTTGATGGATAATATAAGGTTTTCCTTTGAAGAGAATCTGGATCAATTCATTTCCGCTTCAAATCCTTTTGATAGATTAGACTCGGAAGAGCCTCGTTCCAAGGAGGATCTTTGCACCGAATATTTAATGCTTTCCCTTCGCAGAAAGGAAGGCTTTTCCTGGAAAAAACTTCGTTTTCTTTCTGACGAGGCATTTTGTTCCCGTGCAGAAAAGAAACTTATTCTTTGGGAAAAGAACGGTCTTTGCCATAGAACCGAAGAAGGCTATGCCTTAACGGCAGAAGGCTTTTTCGTATCCAATGAAATCATTTCAGAATTGATATAAAGGAGAAACAATGAAACGTCTGATTGCTTTTGTTTTAATGATCACTCTTGTACTTTCTCTTGCCGCTTGCGGCGGAAAGCAAGTGGAAGGAGATATACCCGAAGGCTTTTTGCTTGCGGAAAATGAAGGGGCGGATTATCTTTTCTATTACCCCGAAACTTGGATCTTGGACCGCCATGATGCAGGAATGACCAGCGCCTATGTTTCCGAAACGGACTTTTCCAATGTCAGCGTGACGGCGTTTACCGCATCTCCCGAATATCCCGATCTGGTAAGCTATGCGGAGAACTACTATTTCAAGCAGTTTGAAGACAACTTTCAAAACCTTTCCGTTGAAAAAAATCAGGATGGCAGCTTGAAAAGAAGCGTCTTGAAAATTGACGGATGCGATGCCATTGCCGTAAATTACAGGGCAGTTTTCAGCGGTGAAACGTATTTATTCCGCGCTTGGTTCGTTTCCTATAACGGCTATATTTATACCGTGCTTTATACTGCCAAAGAGGCAGCGTTTGAAGGCAATTTGGAACTTGCCGCAAAGGTTGCGGAGTGTATTCGTTTTAACTGAGAGGGATTTATGGAAGAAAAGAAAAAAGCAGGTGTGGGAAGGGTAGGCGGACAAGCCGTCCTTGAAGGCATTATGATGCGCGGCCCCGAAAGCTATACTACTGCCGTTCGCAAAGCAGACGGAAGCATTATCCGTGATTCCCACCCCAATGAGATCAAAAAGAAAAACTTCTTTTTCCGCCTTCCCATCGTTCGCGGTGTCGTCAGTTTTGTGGAAAGTATGACCTTGTCTTTTTCCACCTTAAGCTTTGCTGCGGAAGCGCTGGAAATCGAAGAAGAAACCAAATTTGAAAAA
Organism: Eubacteriales bacterium; assembly: GCA_045531235.1. Lineage (GTDB taxonomy): Bacteria > Bacillota > Clostridia > Oscillospirales > SIG627 > RGIG5579. The sequence continues at coordinate 17,218 of JAZSDQ010000012.1, read as the reverse complement.
TGGCTGACCAAAACCTTTGGCAAAAGCCTGACGGGTATTGTTATGGCAATTGGCACCGTTCTCGGCTTGGTACTTGGCGTAGCACTTTTCATTTTGCTCCCCGCCTTCGTTGCCTCGTTTATCCCCAATGAGATCGTTCGCAAGATCTCCGAGGGTGTCATTCGAATTGCCATTTTTCTCGGATACGTTTGCCTGGTTTCTTTGATGGATGATATCAAGCGCACCTTTATGTACCACGGTGCTGAACATAAGAGCATTTTCTGCTACGAAAAAGGGCTGGAGCTCACCGTGGAAAATATTCGCGAGCAAAAACGCTTTCATCCACGCTGCGGCACCAGTTTTATGGTGCTGATGATGCTCGTCGGCATTATCATCGGTCTTTTGATCGGCGCTTTGTTCCCTGCAACGCAAGAAAATACGGTGCTTTATATGGCGATCAAGCTTCTTCTGCTTCCCATTACCATGGGCTTGGGGTATGAGATTATTCGCTATGCGGGACGGCACGACAATGCTTTTATCCGCTTCATCACCGCTCCCGGCCTTTGGATTCAGCGTATTACCACCAAAGAGCCTACCGACGATATGATCGAGGTTGCCATTGTTGCGCTGAAATCGGCGCTTCCCGAGGAATTCAGTGAAGAAGAGGTGTTCTGCGGCATCACGCTGCCGGAACCCAAAGCGGAAAAAGAAAAAATGGCTGAAAATAAAGATAACAGCTCTGAAGAAAATGCTACGGAATCTGCGGCAGAAGAAACGGTTGAGAAAAGCACAGAAGTTCCTGAAACGGAAGAGGATTCCAAAGAATCGGAACAAGACACGGAGAAAACGGAAAATGCTGAAGCTTCATCCAAAGAAGCGTCAGCCGAGACGGCAGAAGCGGAAACCGAGGAGGCAGAAGCATGACCGTACGGGAAGTTTCTCTCGCTGTCAAAAACATATACAAAATACAAAAAGGCGAGCGCTTTTTCACGGAAAAAGCGCTCCTTTCTGCGCTTTTTGAGAATTGCGGATTTGGAAAAAATGCGGTTTTGAATCAACCGGAAACGCTCCTTTCCGAATCGGAGGAAAAAAAGATCTTTGCCGATGCAAATAAGCTTTTATCCGGTTACCCCATTCAGTATTATCTCGGCACGGAATTCTTTTGCGGCGAGGAATTTTTGGTTTCCGAAGAGGTTTTGATCCCACGTCCCGAAACAGAACTTTTGGTTGAAAAAGCTGCGCTTTTTGCCGAAAAAAACAGCCTTGTCTGGGATCTGTGCTGTGGCTCGGGCTGCGTGGGCATCGCCCTTCTGTTAAAGCGCCCCGATCTTTGCTGCATCTCCTTTGATCTTTCAGAAAAAGCAGTAGCGTTGACGGGAAAGAATAGAGCAAGGTTTGCTTTGGATGATCGGCTTCTGGTAGTAAAGGAGGACGTTTTTTCTCCCGTTTTGGAAGAAAGGCTTCTTCGCGAAAAACCGTCCGTGATCCTTTCCAATCCTCCATATCTTACGGCAACGGAAATGACTGAGATTCCCGACAATGTGGCTCAGGAGCCGCAAATGGCACTGTACGGCGGGGAAGACGGGCTTTTGTTTTACCGCCGTCTTTTGGAACTCGCGGAAAAAGGGAAAATTCCACTTGTTGCGGAAATGGGATCGGGACAAAAAGACGGTATTTCAAATCTTCTTTCGCAGCGGAAAATGAAAGGCGAATTTTACCGCGATTTTTCCGATTTTTGGCGAGTTTTCCGTGCGGAGAAATAATGTTGAAGAAAAAATGAAAAAAGCCCCGAATTTCGGCAAAATATCCCTTGCAAAAAAGGGCTCCTATATGATATAATATATTATCTACTCATAATATGGGATTTTTATGTGGAGGACATCGACAATGGCAAAAGTTGAAAAGGCAGCCAAAGGCAAAGCAGAGAAGGCTTCTTCTTTGGACGGAAGATTAAAAGCAATTGAAACTGCCATGGGGCAGATCGAAAAGAAATACGGCAAAGGCTCGATTATGAAGCTTGGCGAAAATGCGACGATGAATGTCAGCGCTATTTCCACAGGCTCTCTTTCTTTGGATCTTGCTCTTGGTATCGGCGGTGTGCCCCGCGGAAGGATCATTGAGATCTACGGTCCGGAATCCTCCGGTAAAACTACCGTTGCCCTGCAGGTGATTGCATCTGCTCAAAAGGCAGGCGGCGCCGCTGCATTTATTGACGCAGAGCACGCGCTGGATCCCGTGTATGCAAAGGCTCTCGGTGTAGATATTGATAACCTCCTCGTTTCCCAGCCCGATTGCGGCGAAGATGCTTTGGAGATTGCAGAAGCTCTTGTTCGTACCGATGCCATTGACGTCATCGTTGTCGACTCTGTCGCGGCCTTGGTCCCCCGCAGTGAGATCGAAGGGGAAATGGGTCAGTCTTCGGTTGGTGTGCAGGCGCGCCTTATGAGCCAGGCTTTGAGAAAGATCGCAGGGGCTATTGCAAAGAGCCAGTGCGCGTTTATCTTTATCAACCAGCTTCGTGAAAAGGTTGGCGTGATGTACGGTAACCCCGAGGTCACCACAGGCGGCCGCGCTCTTCGCTTTTATTCCTCGGTAAGAATTGATGTTCGCCGCGGTGAACAGCTGAAGGAGAAAGGCGAGGTGGTAGGTAACCACATCAAGTGTAAGATCGCCAAAAATAAGGTTGCACCTCCTTTCCGCGTTGCAGAATTTGATATTCTTTACGGTCAGGGAATTTCCCGAGAGAGTGAGATCATTGAGATCGCCCTCAAGTACGATCTGATCCAAAAGAGCGGCAGCTGGTTCTCCTACAACGGAGAAAGACTTGCGCAAGGCAAAGAAAACGTGCGCATCTTCCTCAAGGAGCACCCTGAACTGGCGGAAGAAATTGCAGAAAAAGCCATTGCATTTTCCGTAGAAGGCACCGAAGAAAAGGTGGACAGCGAATCTCTCTTTGATCTGGAAGAAGATGATGAGCTTGGCCTTGGCGATTTGGACTAAACCAAACAAGAATTATTAAAACATAAGAGAATAGAGAAGGACGGAACCGCTTTATGATTACAATGCCCGGTCAGAAGATCACCGCTGAAGATGTATTTAAGGAACAGGACCGCGTAGCCCCTTTGAAGATTATTACCTTGGAGGGAGCAAGTGAACTTGCCAAGAAAGTAGATCAATATTTGGTTTCTTGGGCCAAGAATGCAGGTTGGGATAATTACGATACCTTCCTCCTGCCCGCTGAATGCCCCCGCTTTACCTCAGGTGAAGCCAAAGGTATTATTTATGAATCCGTTCGCGGCGATGACCTTTTTGTAATGGTCGACGTTGGAAATTATAATATCCGCTACAAAATGTTCGGCAAGGAAAATTCCATGAGTGCCGATGACCATTATCAGGACCTGAAGAGAATCATTCAGGCAGCCAGCGGCAGAGCCAACCGTCTGAACGTAATTATGCCTCTTTTGTACGGCGGCCGTCAGCACAGAAGAAGCTACCGCGAATCCTTGGACTGTGCATTCTCTCTCCAGGAAATGCAGTCTATGGGCGTAGAGAATCTTGTTACCTTTGATGCTCACGACCCTCGCGTGCAAAATGCCGTTCCTCTTATGGGCTTTGATAACTTTATGCCTTACTATCAGGTCATCAAGTCCATGTTCAAATCCATTCCCGATCTTGCCCCCTGCAAGGATAACTTTATGGTAGTCAGCCCCGATGAAGGCGCCATCAACCGTAATATGTATTACGCTTCCGTGCTTGGCGTTAATATGGGTATGTTCTACAAGAGAAGAGACTATTCCCGCGTTGTAGAAGGAAGAAATCCCATTGTCGCTCATGAATACCTTGGTGAATCCATGGAAGGCAAGGACGTATTCATTGCTGATGACATCATTGCATCCGGTGACTCCATTCTGGATATTGCTTATGAAATGAAGCGCCGCAAGGCAAACCGTGTCTTTGCATACGCAACTTACGCCATCTTTACCGCAGGCTTTGAAAGAATTGACAAGGCAGTAAAAGACGGTGTGCTTGACGGTATCTTCGGTACCAACCTTACTTATATCAGCAACGAGCTTCGCGCAAAGCCCTGGTTCCATGAGGTAGATGTATCCAAGTACCTGGCTTACATCATTGCCGCAATGAACCACAATCTTTCCGTAGCAGCTCTTCTGGATCCCCACGAAAAGATCAATGCTTTACTGAAAAAGCGCGGCCTCCGCTAATGGAGATCCCCAAGGATCTTGCACCTGCGCTGAAAAAAGCGCTTTCCCGTCTTTCCATGGGGGATTTAACAGCTGGAGAAATGATGGCATATCTTACCGACAAACACCGAAAGTCAACAGGCTTCTCGGAAAACGTGGCAGAGCGCTGTGTTGCGCTTCTTGTCGGGGAAGGGTATCTTGACGATAAACGCTATTTAAAGCTTTGCCTTCGCCGCTATGATGCCCGCCTCTTCGGACCGCGCAGGATCCGACAGGAACTTAGCCGCCATCTCTTTTCTCAAAAATATATTGATGCGGCACTGAACCGTCCTCTGGATCTCAAAGCGCGCGCCGTGAAAGCCCTCGTAAAGAAAGATAATAATAAAAGTTTTCCCTGTACCCCTGCTGAGAATAAAAAGCGTATTGATTATCTGGTGCGCTTGGGGTACGATTACAGTATCGCAAGAGATGCGGTAAGCCGCCTTGGCGGCGATGATTGTTTTGAATGAAAGGACCCGATATGAAAGCAAAAGTAGGATTTATTTCTTTGGGTTGTCCCAAGAACGAGATCGACTGTGAAATGATGTTGGCAAGAGTCGCGGAAGCTGGCTATCAGATCGTTCCCGAGGATATTGATGCCGATGTCGTCATCGTCAACACCTGCGCTTTCATTCAGGCAGCCAAGGAAGAGGCAATTGAGAATATTTTGGATCTTGCCTGGCTGAAGGAAAACCGTTCCTTAAAAGGCATTATCGTAACTGGCTGTCTTGCCCAGCGTTATTTTGAGGAAATTCAAAAAGAGATTCCCGAGGTTGACGCTGCTCTTTCCCTTGGTGACGAGGTTCATATTTGCGAGGCTATTGAAAAGGTACTGGGAGGGGAAAAGTACTTCCTCCACAGTGAACCGGAAACTTTGGAGCTTGAAGGTGACCGCGTGGTCAGCCGCGAATATACGGCATATCTTCGTATTTCAGAGGGATGCAACAATCGCTGTGCCTACTGCGCCATTCCTTCCATTCGCGGAAAATTCCGCTCCCGCACCATGGAAAACATTCTCAAAGAAGCAAAAACGCTTTCCGATCTGGGCGTGAAAGAGATCAATGTTGTCGCTCAGGATACCACCCTGTACGGTATTGATCTTTACGGAAAACAGGCCCTTCCCGAACTGCTGGAAAAGCTTGCCTCCGACGAATTCGGCTTCCGCTGGATCCGCTTGATGTACGCCTATCCTGATAAAGTGACAAAAGAGCTTTGCCGGGTTATGGCAAAGCATGAAAATATCTGTAAATACATAGATCTTCCCATTCAGCACGTTTCCGATAACGTACTTGAAAAAATGAATCGCCACGGCGGTAGCGAAGCAATTCACAGAGCAATTACGCTCCTCCGCGAGGCAATGCCTGATATCGCCATTCGTACCACTGTTATGGTAGGCTTCCCCGGCGAAAAGGATAAGGATTTTTCCATTCTCTCTGATTTTGTAAAAGAAACGCGTTTTGCAAGACTTGGCGCTTTCATCTACTCAAGAGAAGAGGGAACTGCTGCCTATTCTATGGACGATCGCACTACGAAGAAGACCAAAGAGGGCAGAGTGAATTCTATTATGCAAAACCAGCTTTCCATCACCGAAGAATTCAATCAAAAATTCCTCGGCAAAGAAGTGGAGGTCTTGGTAGAAGGGTATGACCCCACCATTCGCAAATTTTACGGCAGAACCTCCCTTCACGCACCTGAAATTGACGGTGCAGTGTATTTTTCCTCCTTCCGCAAGGAAATTCCCGAAGGAGAATTTGTTACCGTTTTGATGGAAGAAACCATGGATTATGATCTTCTCGGAAAAGAGGTTAGAAAATGAATTTACCCAACAAACTGTCTGTGATCCGTATTCTTATGGTTCCTGTTTTCATCGCCTTTGGCTTGTTTTCCTTCCCCGGTGAAAACGGTGAACTCATTAGCCGAATCGTGGCAGCATTGATTTTCCTTTTGGCAGCCGTTACCGATTTTATTGACGGTAAGATTGCCAGAAAATACAATCTTATCACCGATTTCGGAAAGTTTATTGACCCTTTGGCAGATAAGTTCCTTGTGTTCTCTGCCATTTTAGTCTTTATTTCCTCGGATCTGTTCCGTGCAGAAGGCTATCTTCACATCGCCCTTGTCATCAGCGGCGCTATCGTTATTTTCCGCGAGCTTGCCGTTACCAGCCTTCGCCTTGTTGTTATGTCCAGCGATAAGCCGGTGGTCATTGCCGCAAGCTTCTACGGCAAGGCAAAGACCTTTTCTCAGTGTATCTGGGCGATGATCGTGATGCTGGAGCCCGTTCTCCTGCCGTTTATTCCTTGTTCTGCCCTTACCTGGGTATCTACCGTTGTAATGACAATTCTCACCATCCTTTCCGGTGTTGACTATATGAAAACCTATTGGTCCTATATGGATCCCGGCAAATAAACCTTTGAGGTGATACTATGAAACTTTTTAATGACCTTACCGGCAAGAAAGAAGATCTTGCTCAAAAAGATAATTATGTCAGAATGTACGCTTGCGGCCCTACGGTGTACAATTTCTTCCACGTAGGAAATGCAAGATGCTTTGTAACCTTTGATCTTCTCCGCAGATATTTGGAGTATCGCGGAAACAAGGTGGATTTCGTTCAGAACTTTACCGATATTGACGATAAAATGATCCGCCGTGCAAACGAAGAAAATACCACGGTGAAAGAAATTGCCGACCGTTATATTGAAGAGTATTTTAAGGATGCAAAGGGACTTGGCATTGAGCCTGCAACCATTCATCCTCGTGCAACGGAGAATATTGATGCCATCATCGCGATCATTGAAGCTTTGATCGAAAAGGGCCACGCCTATGAATCTCAGGGCGATGTGTACTTCGCTGCCCGTTCCTTTAAAAATTATGGATGCCTTTCCGGGAAAAACGTAGACGATCTGGAAAGCGGTGCCCGTATTGACGTATCTGAAATCAAGCGCGACCCCTTGGATTTTGCTCTTTGGAAAGCATCTAAGCCCGGAGAACCCAGTTGGCCTTCTCCTTGGGGCGACGGCCGTCCCGGTTGGCATATTGAATGCTCCGCCATGGTAGACAAGTACCTCGGCAAGACTATCGATATTCACTGCGGCGGTGTGGATCTGACCTTCCCTCACCACGAAAATGAGATCGCCCAGTCCGAAGGAGCCTTTGGCGTGCCCTTCTGCCGTTTTTGGGTGCACAACGGATTTATCAATGTTGACAATAAGAAGATGAGTAAATCTCTCGGCAACTTCTTTACCGTTCGCGATGCCGCTGAAAAATACGGCTATGCAGCGATCCGTTACTTCATTCTTTCTGCTCACTATAAGAGTCCGGTAAACTTTTCTGCTGAGATCCTCGGTCAGGCGCAGTCCTCCGTACAGAGACTTTATAACTGTGAAGAAAATCTGCGCTTCCTCTTGAAAAACGCTGTTGGCGACGAAATGAATGCAGAGGAACAGGCGTTTGTTGCAAAGCTTGACGAAAAGAGAGAAGAGTTCATTACCGCGATGGACGATGACTTCAATACTGCAGACGGTATTGCCACACTCTTTGAGGCAGTTAAGGAAATCAATATCTTTGTAAATGCAGAGAGAAGCCGGGCTGTTTTGAAGAACGTGCTGGCGTTTTATGAAGAGATCTGTGGCCTTCTCGGCTTTTTGAAGCCCGAAGAAGAAGCGGCTGACGGTATGGACGAAGCCGCTATTGAAGCGCTGATCGCCGAAAGAGCTGCAGCAAAGAAAGAAAAGAACTATGCTCGCGCAGATGAAATCCGCGCACAGCTTGCCGAAAACGGCATCGTTATTGAGGATACCCCCACGGGAGCCAAGTGGCACAGAGCGTAAAAGCAAAGCTCCGGAATTTCCGGAGCTTTTTTTCTTCGTTATGGCATAAACTGAATTGAAAAAGAAAAACTAAAAGGAAGCCTTATGAAAATTTGTGAGATTCTGTCTGTTGGCACGGAATTGCTTCTGGGCGATATTACCGATACCAACGCAACCTTTCTTTCTCAAAAGTTAAGAGAATTGGGCTATGGCGTGTACCATCGGCAAACCATCGGCGATAATGAAAAAAGAATGAAAGAGGCAATGTCCCTCGCTCTTTCCCGAAGTGATCTTGTAATTGTTACAGGTGGTCTTGGCCCTACGTATGACGATATTACCCGCGCCGTTGCCGCCCGCCTTTTTGAAATGCCCTTGGAAAGGAACGAATTTATTGCCGATGAGATCCGCGCTTATTTTCAACGTCGCGGGATAGAAATGAGCGAAAATAATCTTCTTCAGGCAATGGTGCCCCACGGCGCTGAAATTTTGCCGAATCTTTGGGGAACTGCTCCGGGATTAAAACTGGAAAAAGACGGAAAAACCATGATCCTTCTCCCGGGTGTCCCTCGGGAAATGAAAGAGATTTTTTCATTTTCCGTAGAACCGAGTCTTCGCAAGGAAAGCGGCGGAAAGATGAAAACCGAGATCCTTCACTTTTTCGGCATTTCCGAATCCCTTTTGGACGAAAAACTCGGGGATTTTATGCGAGGATCGAAAAATCCCACTGTTGCCCCTTACGCTGTCCAAGGGGAGGTGGAAATTCATATTACCGCCTTGGGAGAAAACGAAGAGAAAGCAGAGATCCTTTGTACGGATGCAAAGAAAAAAATCCTTGGCGAAGTTGGGGAACACTGCTATGGATCAGGGAAGACCACTGCGGAAAACGAAGTGGTGCTCCGCTACCGTGAAAGCAAAATGACTCTTGCCACAGCGGAAAGCTGTACGGGAGGCCTTCTTTCACAAAGAATCACAAGTATCCCCGGCGCATCCGATGCTTTTTCTTTTGGCGTCACTACTTATTCCGAAGAAAAGAAAATGCAGATTTTAGGGGTTACAAAAGAAACCTTATCCACCCGCGGCGTTTACAGCAAGCAATGCGCTTTGGAAATGGCAAGAGGAGTCAGAACGCTTGCAGGAAGTGACGTGGGTATTGGCATCACGGGAATTGCAGGCCCCTCAGGCGGTAGCGAAAAAGATCCCGTCGGAACGGTGTATATTGCTGTCGTCGGAAAAGAAAAAGAGCTTGTAGAGAGGTGTGTATTTGGTCACGGCAAGGGCGATCGCTCCTATATTCGCCACGTCGCCGCCACAAAAGCCCTTGTTATGGCACTATCATTTTGTGAAAAAGCTGACAAATAAAGGGTTTTTTCGATAATTTTACGAAAATGCTTGCATTTTTTTCACAGTCTTGTTATAATGACTTTAATATTTTTTAATAGGACTGTGTGAATAGGAGTCAGATTATGATCTCGAAAGAAGTTACGGTTATGAACAGTGTTGGTCTGCACGCCAGACCTGCAACCTATTTTATTCAGAAGGCCAACAGCTACAAGAGCTCCCTTTGGGTAGAGTGCGGTGACCGTCGGGCAAATGCAAAGAGCCTCTTGGGAATCCTTTCTCTGGGTATTACCAAAGGCACTCGTATCAATATCATCGCAGATGGTGCTGATGAGTTAGATGCGATCGAGGGTCTTTCCAATTTGATCCTCGCCGGCTTCAACGATTGATCGTTGCCGCTTGTCCATAGGGCAAGCGGTATTTTTATTTTTTGGAGTACGTATGAAGGAATACATTCCTCAGATCCTGTCATCGGAAGTTCTCATAGAAAAAGCAAAAAGCCTTCCGAAAAAACCGGGTATTTATCTTTTCTTTGATAAAAAAGGAGAGATCATTTACGTCGGCAAGAGCCGCGCCCTTCACGATCGGGTTCTCAGCTATTTTCAAAATCGCGGAAAGCACCCGCCGAAAACGGAGAAATTGGTGCAGACGGCCGTGGATTTTCAGACCATCGTTACCTCTACCGAGAGGGAAGCGTTGATTCTTGAAAATGAAAAAATCAAATTGCATCAGCCAAAATTCAATATCCGTCTGAAAGACGATAAGAATTATCCCTATATCCGCCTTTCTACCGATGAAAATTATCCCAGGCTTTCTTTTGCTCGCAATCGTATAAAAGGCGATGGAAAGAGCCTTTATTTCGGTCCGTTCAGTTCCTCGGGCGCCGTCCGAACCAATATTGATCTTGCCAACAAGCTGTTTTCTCTGCCGACCTGTAAAAGGAAATTTCCCCAAGAGATGGGAAAAGGCCGCCCTTGCTTGTTCTATCACTTGGGCAGATGCGTAGGCGTTTGTACGGGTAAAGTTACAGAAGAAGATTATGCCCGCCGCATTGAAGAGGTCATTCTCTTTTTTAAGCACGATCATAAGAAAATACTGTCTCAATTGCAGGGAAAAATGGAAGATGCGGCAGAAAATATGGAGTTTGAAAAAGCCGCCGCCTTTCGGGATCGCATCCAAGCTTTGAAAACGCTGTCCGATACCAAGCAGGTGGTGAAGGATCTTCACTTTTATGCAGACGTTTTCGGTGTATTTTATGACGAAGTTGGCGGCTGCATTCATTTGCTATCCATTCGCGAGGGCCGCCTTGTGGATAGCACGCCCTATCATTTCGGCGCCGATGAGATCTTATCGGAAGAAAGCTTTGCTTCCTTCGTGCTCTCTCTTTATCGCGGGAGAGATGAGGTGCCGAAAACAATTCTTGTTCCCGAGGGGCTTTTTGGTCCCGATCTTTCCGCAGTTGCCGAATTTCTTCCCGGTGCTCACGATTTTTACGTTCCCCAAAGGGGAGAGGGGAGAAGTCTTTTGGAAATGGCAAACGCCAATGCCAAGGAAGCGGCTTTGCATAGAAGAGCTATGATGGCGCGGGATGAAGAAGTTTTGATAAGCCTTGCTTCTTTGCTTGGCCTTGAGGTCGTTCCCGAACGAATTGAGAGCATTGATATCTCAAATTCCGGCGCAAGTCAGGTATCCGCAGGAATCATTACCGTGGAAAATGCCCGCTTTCTCAAGAGAGCGTATAAAAGTTTTTCCATTACTACCGATCATCCCGATGATACAGGCTGTATGTACGAAGCCATCATTCGCCGTGGAAAGCGCTATCTTGACGGAGATGAAAATTTTGCTCCCTTGCCTGATCTTTTCCTCGTTGACGGCGCCGCAGGTCAGGTTCATGCCGTAAAAAAAGCGTTTTCCGATCTGGGGCTTACAGTCCCTGTTTTTGGAATGGTCAAGGACGCGTTTCACAAAACCCGTTGTCTGACCGACGGCGAAAATGATATTTCCATTGCTCACGATACCCGCTTGTTTCAGTTTATCTACTCCATTCAGGAGGAAGTTCATCGTTTCAGCCTCTCTCGTATGGATTCGGGCAGAAGAAAAACCGTAAAGCAGTCTTCTCTGACGAAGATCCGCGGTATCGGTGAAAAGAAGGCAACTGCCCTTTTGAAAACCATGAAAAGCATCAAGGCTGTTCGTGCCGCTTCGGTGGATGAACTTGCCAATGTACCGGGGATATCCCGAAAAGATGCCGAGGAAATTTACAAGGCGTATCATACCAAAGAAAAGAAGGATTCGTTTATGATGAGAATTATTACAGGAAAAGCAAAAGGAGTTCGACTTACCACCCTTGCCGGAGATTCCGTTCGCCCCACTACGGAAATGACCAAAGAAGGCGTTTTCAGCGCCATTCAGTTTGATCTTGCAGAGAAAAGCTTTCTGGATCTTTTTGCTGGATCTGGCCAGATGGGCCTTGAGGCTATCAGCCGCGGGGCAGCATCCTGTACCTTTGTGGATTGCAGTGAGGATTCCCTGAAGGTTCTTCGTAAAAATATTGAAAAAACGGGATTTACTCTCCAAACGAAAGTGATCCGCAGTGAATACGGCGAATATATCAAATCCGCTTCCAAGAGAGGACAAAGCTTTGATTTCGTGTTTGCCGATCCTCCTTATGACAAGGACTTGACTGCGGAACTCATCAAGCGGATCCTCCGCGGCGGTCTTGTAAAGGCAGGCGGTCTTTTGATGGTAGAGGGCGCAGGCGCAGAGCTTGACGAATCTAAAATTCCCGAAAGCGTTATGGAAACCATTGAAAGCATCAAACGGTATAAGTTTTCCAAATGCTACGTCTATTTCGTCCGTACAAAAAAGGAGGCGGAATCGTGAAAAAAATTGCTGTTTGTCCCGGTAGCTACGACCCCATTACTCTTGGGCACGTGGATATCATTCGCCGCGCCGCCGCCATTTTTGGCTCTTGCGAGGTTGTGGTTATGGATAATCGGGACAAGAAGTACCGTTTTTCCCCCGAAGAAAGGCTGGAATTCTGCAAAGCAGCTTTTGACGGGGAAGAGAATATCACCGTTACTTATTACGGCGGTATGCTCTATGAATATCTTTTGGGGCGATGCGATGCAGTCCTTGTAAAGGGCGTTCGCAATGAAAAAGATTTTCTGTACGAAAAAAATATGGCAGAATTCAACTTCTTGCATTGCGGTGTGGAAACGCTGTATCTCGATGCAAAAAAAGAATTTCAGACTCTTTCTTCTACACTCGTACGGGAGAAAATAGCGAACGGTGAAGAGCTTTTGGCTTATTTACCGAAGAATGTGGTAAAACTTTTGCAGAACAAATTGTAAACATTTTATGAACAACCCTAAGAAATTGCCTTAAAACTATTGAAATAATGGAAATACTCCGCTATAATGGGTGACAGAGGGGAATAAGTGGTAAAAAGTGGGTGAAAAAATCCATTTTTACCATCGTTTTCCTATCCCCTCCCATAATAGAGGGGTATTTTTTATTTATAAGAAAGGGGTGCGGTCTGTGATCCGATCTTTTTGCGGCGAATATAAGTGCTCGGCAGATGCCAAAGGCAGACTGCTTGTCCCTGCAAAATTAAGAGAATTATTCCCTCAGGGGGAAGCAATGATCCTTGTTCGTTCCTTGGATCAGTGCATCAATTTGTACACCGAAGAAAAATGGCGTAGCTTTGAGGAGAAAATTTCTCTTTTGCCCGAAACCGAAGCACGGGACGTTCGCAGATTCTTTTACGCATCTATGCAGGACGTTGAGCCGGATAATCAGGGCCGTATTCTTCTTCCCGTTCAGCTTCGTGAGTTTGCTTCTATTACAAAGAACGTTGTTGTTCTCGGCTGCGGTGACCACGCGGAGATCTGGGACGAAGAAAGCTACCGCAGTTATATTGCCGATACACGCACCGCTTCCATTGAAGAAATTTTGAAGAGGAACGGACTCTGATGGCGTTTTCTCATAAGCCTGTTTTGTTTTATGAAACCGTAGATGCTCTGGCGATAAAGCCTGACGGCGTGTATGTTGACTGCACCCTGGGTGGGGCAGGGCATTCCTCCCTTGTTCTTTCAAGGCTCACCACAGGAAATCTGATCGCACTGGATCAGGATATTGCCGCCATTGAAAATGCAAAAATACGTCTTGCGGAATATGAAGGCAAGTTTCAACTGTTTCATACCAATTTTGAAAATGTAGGCGAAGTGCTTGACCGGGTCGCACCCGACGGGATCGACGGTGCGATGATCGATCTTGGGGTTTCTTCTCATCAGCTGGATACACCGGAACGTGGCTTTTCCTATCATCACGATGCACCCCTTGATATGCGAATGGATCCTTCCGCTGCACTTTCTGCCAAAGATGTAGTAAATAGTTATTCCCAAAGCGATCTATGTCGCATTTTGTCACAGTATGGCGAAGAAAAAAGAGCTTCTGCCATTGCCCGCGCTATCGTTAAGCAAAGGGAATCAAAGCCCATTGAAACCACTCTTGAACTTGCAGAAATCATAAAAAGCGTGTTTCCTCCTAAGGAGCGCTTTGAAGGAAAACACCCTGCCCGCCGCAGCTTTCAAGCCATTCGCATTGAAGTGAACCGCGAGCTTGATGTCATTCCAAGGACCTTGGATCAATTGATAGAGCGCCTTCGCCCGGGCGGAAGACTTGCCGTGATTACGTTTCATTCCTTAGAAGACCGGGTAGTCAAAGAATGTATCAAAGGATATATTGATGGTTGCACTTGTCCGAGAGATTTTCCCGTTTGCGTTTGCGGCTTTGAACCGAAGCTTGTAAATATTACCCGAAAGCCCATCATTCCTTCCAAAGAGGAAGAAGAAAAAAATCCCCGCAGCCGCAGCGCCAAGCTGAGAGTTGCGGAAAAAAGATAGAAAGAGAGGTTTCCTATGGATACAATGTATCGGAAAAAGGCAAAGGAACAGGAAGAATCCGTTTCCGTTGCTCAAAAGCAGAAGAAGCATCATGCTTCCGATAATTACAGTCCGAAACTGCGTCCCAGAGAGACCCATCCGGATGCTATCGATCCGGAAAAACGAATTTCCAAGAATCTGAATAAACTGAATCGTGAGCTTGTTTTTACTCCCGGTACAAAAGAAAAGCAGGAGCTTGCTCTTGCAGAGGAAGATCGCGGCGCAAAGGTAGTAACTCGTGCCGCAGCAGCAAAAAAACCCATTCCTTATGCTTTCATTGCTACCTGTGTATTGATTGCGGCTGTGTTTATGTATATGCTCTCCCTTTCCATTCAGATCGAGGAGTATTCTTATTCCATTGATCAGATGCAAACTCAGATCACCAAACTGAAAGAAGAAGCAACTCGCCTTGAGGTCCAGCTGGAGAGTAAATTTGACCTGGATGAAGTAGAGCGGATCGCAACACAGGAATACGGTATGGTTGCATCGTCTACGCTTCCCAAAAAGTATGTTTCCGTGGCGGAAGCTACGGATGTTTGGCAGCAAACGGAGGAGGAAGAACTTTCCGGATTGCAAACTCTTTTGCAGAATATTATGGCACTTTTCCGTTCGGAAAAGGAATAATTATTTTGCCATCGAGCATAAAGTTCAAACGTAGCACGAATCAAATTGAGTAAAGGATTTTTTCCCTTTACTCTTTTTGACAATATAGACGGTGAATTTCTTTTAAAATAATTGAAAAAAGGAGAATTCCATGCTGGAAAAGCTGCAGGCAGGAAGATTAAAACTAAATAAACGCTGCACGGTTGTTTTCGTGCTGTTTCTTGTGTTTGCGCTGATTCTGTGCGGAAGACTTTTTTATCTTCAGGTATTGAATTACGACCGCTATCAGTCCGATACGGTAAATCAATATACAAAAGAAACCACCATTAAGGCAAAAAGAGGCACCATTTACGACCGAAATATGAAGGTGCTTGCCATCAGTACCACCGTTGAGCGTGTTTTCATTTCTCCCAATACCATTCCTAATCTAACGGTTTCCGCTTACGTGGAAACTTTAGTGGAAGACATTAAAGACAGCGCTGTACAAAAAGAAGAGAGAACAAAGCTTCTCGCGCTGTTTCCCAATACAGGCATTACCGTAGCTCAGGATATTGCTTCAGAGCTTCATAAATATCTTGGTGTAGAAGAATCTTTTGTTTTGGAAAAAGCAGCCAAAACGAAGCGTGCTGATGAAACCATCAAAAAGCAGGTGGAACTGGAAGTCACCGGCGAGATCAAGAAAATGGTGGCGGAAAAGCACTACTCCGCGTTCATCCACTTTGCTGAAGAATCCAAAAGATATTATCCCTATTCCTCTCTTGCAAGCCACGTCATCGGCTTTACCGGTACGGACGGCTACGGCCTTTCCGGTGTGGAAGCATACTATAACGAGCTTTTAAGCGGTACCGACGGAAAGATCATTTCCGCAAAAGACGGTCTTGGCAACGATATGAGCACGAAATACGAGAGCTATATTGATGCGGTAGACGGATCGGATATGATGCTCACCATTGACTGGACCTGCCAGAGCATTCTGGAAAAGTATTTGAAAGAAGCACTGGAAGATTCGCAGGCGCAAAATCGTGTTTGCGGTCTAATTATGGATGTAAACAGCGCCGAAATTCTGGCGATGAGTACCAAACCCGACTTTGATCTGAACGATCCCTACACCCTGGATGCTATGTCAGAGGCTATTCTTTCTGCTTTTGAAGGCACGGATGAAGAGAAGACAGCGAAAAAGGTAGAACTGCTTAACGAGCTTTGGAAAAACAAAGCGGTTACCGAGCTTTATGAACCCGGTTCCACATTTAAGATCATCACTTCTGCTATGGTATTGGAAGAGAACCTCGTCACGGCAACGGAACATTTCAGATGCGTGGGATATATTCGCATTCCCGGCCTTTCCAAGCCCATTCACTGCCACAAGCTGGCAGGCCACGGAACCCAAACTTTTGAAGAAGCTTTGGGTAATTCCTGCAACCCCGTGTTCGTAACGATGAGCCAACGTCTCGGAAAAGAGATGTTTTATAAGTACTATAAGGCGTTCGGCTATAACGAAACCACCGAAGTGGATATTTACGGAGAAGCTAAAAACCTCTTCTTTAATCTGAATACGTATTCCGGCGTAGACGCAGCCGTTGCTGCCTTCGGTCAGAACTTTAAAGTAACTCCCATTTCTCACCTGCGTGCTGTTTGTGCCGTTGCCAATGGTGGATATCTTGTTACTCCTCACGTTCTGAAAGCAAGGCTGGATGATGACGGTAACGTGGTAGAAAGCTATGATACCGAAAGTATGCGCCAGGTGGTTTCCAAGGAAAACTGCGAATTGATCTGGAAATACCTTCACGAAAGTGTAGTTAACGGCGGCAATAAAAACGCTGCCGTCGCGGGATATAAAATTGCGGCAAAAACAGGTACTTCCACAAAAACGGAAATCAGCCAGGGCGAAGAAACGTTTTACGTGTCTTCTTGTGTTGCTTTTGCTCCTGCCGATGAGCCGGAAGTGGCAGTTATTGTTATCGTAGATGAGCCTGTAGGCGCATATTACGGCTCTGTAGTTGCCGCCCCCTATGTTTCAAAAATCATGGCGGAGGTCTTGCCTTATCTTGGCGTGGAACCTGAATATACCGAAGATGAGCTTGCCGCGCTGGGAACTGCACTCAGCGATTTTAAGGGTAAGACCGAAACCTATGCTTCCAATGCATTAAAGAACAAGGGTCTTAAGGTTACCGTGGTAGGAAACGGCGCATCCGTCGTGGATCAGTCCCCTGCTCCCGGCACTATGCTTGCCAAAGGCGCGAAGGTTGTTCTTTACACCGAGGAAGGCTTGAAAGAAGCCAATGTCACTGTTCCCAATGTAGTAGGT
>JAZSDQ010000113.1:0-6515 GCA_045531235.1 Eubacteriales bacterium | reverse complement strand
CATCCCATTCGTTACGTACTAGACTACCGTTTCTTTTTAACGGAAGAAAAAATCACCCTAACCATACGAAGAGACGGCAAGGATTTTGACGTTTTCTTGAAAAAAGGCCGTTATGACGATATTGGTCTGGACTTTGAAACCTTTCTGATGGACAAAAAAAGAAGATGCGCAAACAACTGCATTTTCTGCTTTATTGATCAAAACCCCTGCGGAATGAGAGAAACGGTGTATTTTAAGGACGATGATACACGCCTTTCCTTTTTGATGGGAAACTACGTAACCCTCACCAACGTAAAAGACGAAGAGCTTCAGCGAATTGTGGAAATGAGAATGTCTCCCGTCAATGTTTCCGTTCACACCACAAGCCCCTCTCTCCGCGTAAAAATGCTTGGAAATCCGAAAGCTGACCGCATTATGGATCAATTGGCTATTTTGAAAAAAGGTCAAATTGATATAAACTGTCAGATCGTCACTTGTCACGGCATTAATGACGGCCCGGAACTACTGCGCACCATTCGTGACCTTGAAACGATGATGCCTGCCATTCAAAGCATTGCCGTCGTACCCGCGGGACTGACAAAGCACAGAGAAGGTCTTCCCGCCATTACTCCTTTTGACGGAAGATCGGCAAAAATGCTCATTGACACCGTGGAAGAACTGCAAAAGGAATTCTTGGAAAAGTACGATACAAGACTTGTTTATGCAGCCGATGAATTTTACATTGCCGCATCTCACCCTTTCCCTCCCGAGGAAGCTTACGACGGTTATCCTCAGCTTGACAACGGCGTGGGAATGATCCGATGTGCACGAGAAGAACTCTTAGATGAAATCGCATGGCGCTGTGAAAACGGTGATTGGGAAAAGCTGCCGAAAAAGCCCCTCTCTATTACCTTGGTAACAGGCTTCGCGGCCAAGGATTTCATAAAAGAAATTTGCGAAGAGATCCAAAAGAGACTGCCTCAGCTTCACTTGACCGTACTCCCCGTGGAAAACCGTTTTTTCGGCAGCAGCGTTACGGTAGCAGGTTTGATATGCGGCGGTGATCTGATCGATACCGTGAAGAAATCAAAGCCTGAAATTCTTTTCATTCCTGCAATTTCTCTCAGACACGAAAGAGATCTGTTTCTTGACAACGTAGCTTTTGAAAATTTGGAAAAAGAGCTTGGCTGTCCCGTATATGCCGTAGAAAACGGTATACCGCTTTTGGACCAGATCGAAATATTATTAAACGGGAGGTAAAACTATGGCAAAACCCGTCATCGCCATTGTAGGACGTCCTAACGTTGGCAAAAGTACGTTTTTTAACAAATTATCCGGTCAAAGAATCTCCATTGTAGACGACGTTCCGGGAGTGACTCGCGACCGCATTTACTATGAAACCGAATGGTGCGGCAGGAAAATGGTTCTCATTGATACCGGCGGGATTGAGCCCGGCAGCAATAATGAAATTCTCTGCCACATTGAGGAACAGGCAAATCTCGCAATGGAAGCTGCCGACGTCATTATTTTTATGACGGAGATCCGAGCAGGTGTCACCGCAGCAGACCGCGAGATCGCTTCCCTTTTGAAGCGAAGCCGCAAGCCTGTTATTCTTGCGGTAAACAAGGTAGATTCCATCGGCGCACTGCCTCCCGAATTCTATGAATTCTACGAATTGGGAATAGAATACGGTCCCTTTGCCCTTTCCTCTATTCACGGCACGGGAAGCGGCGATATTTTAGACGAAGTCATTCGCCTTTTAGGCCCTGCCGACAGCGAAGACGAAGACGAAGATATTATCAACGTAGCTGTCATTGGAAAACCAAATTCGGGAAAAAGCAGCCTTATCAATGCTGTACTGGGCGAAAAACGAGTGATCGTTTCTCCTGTGGCAGGTACCACGAGAGATGCCATTGATACTCGCGTGGAAAATATCCACGGCATTTTCAATTTTATTGATACGGCGGGAATCCGTCGGGCATCAAAAATTGACGATCGCATAGAAAAATACAGTGTACTTCGCGCAAAGCTTGCCGTAGAAAGAAGCGATGTTTGCGTTATTATGGTGGACGCTTTTGAAGGCATTACAAGCCAAGACGCTACCATTGCAGGTCTTGCCCACGAAGCAGGCAAAGCGTGCATTATATGCATGAACAAATGGGATCTTCCCGAAAAGGACAACGATTCGGTAAAGAATGCCACGAAGAAAGTATTTGATATGCTTCCCTTCATGCAATACGCGCCCATACTTTTCATCTCTGCAAAGACGGGCCTTCGTATTGATAAGGTGTTTGCGCACATAAAATACGTAAATATGCAGGCATCTACCCGTATTTCCACGGGTATGCTCAACGATATGCTCAATGACGCCACTACACGCGTACAGCCTCCCAGTGATAAAGGCCGTAGACTGAAGATCTACTATATGACTCAGGTCAGCGTAAAGCCACCGAAATTCGTGGTATTTTGTAACAGTGAAAAACTGTTCCATTTCACCTATCAAAGATACCTTGAGAATTGCCTGAGAGAAACCTTCGGCTTCAAAGGAACGCCCATTGAATTTGTGATCAGAGAAAGGACGAAAGAAGAATGAGATATTTTTTTCCTACTGCCATCAACGATAACGGCTGGCTCATTTATCTTTTGTTCGGGAAAGAAGCTTCCCTTTCTTCCAAGACTTATCTTACCTTTCTCGCTCTTACTTTTATTCTTACTGCAATCGTTGCATACCTTCTCGGCAGTATCAATACAGCTATCTGGGTATCCAAGAGCATCTACAAAAGCGACGTAAGGGATCTTGGCTCCGGAAACGCAGGTATGACCAACATGTTTCGTTCCTTTGGTAAAAAAGCAGGCTTTCTTACTTTAGGCGGCGATGTTCTGAAATCGCTTCTTTCCGTTGTTCTCGGCTTCTTTTTGATGGGTGGTCCCGGACAGTACGTGGCAGGATTCTTTTGTTTAATTGGTCACGTATTCCCCATTTATTTCGGATTCAAAGGCGGCAAAGGGGTTATCGTTTCAGCAATTACGGTGCTTCTTATCGATCCTTTGATCTTTTTGGCGCTGGCAATTATTTTTGCTTTGATGTTTATTGCAACCCAGATTATTTCCGCATCCAGCATTACCGCCGCCTTCTTTTATCCCATGGTGGTATATGCATTCAACCGTTCTGCACCTAACATTCTCTATTTTCTGTTTTCATTGATGATTGCATTTTTCGTAATTGCGATGCACAAGGAAAACATTCACAGAATTCTGAATAAGACCGAAAAGAAATTCACCATTCACAAGGATAAGAAATGACAAAGATCACTCTTTCCGCTTACGCAAAGATCAATCTTTCCCTTTTTATCACCGGGACCCGTGACGACGGTTACCACTGTCTGGAAAGTGTTATGCAAGAAATTTCTCTGGCAGATACACTGGAAATGGAAAAAATTCCTTCCGGCATTCTTTTGTCTTGCAATAAAGAGCACATTCCCACCGGCGAAAAAAATCTTTGCTGGAAAGCGGCAAATGCATATCTTACCCGTGCCGGGATCAACGGCGGTGTTAAGATTCGCTTGACAAAGCGCATTCCCGACGGCGCTGGCATGGGCGGAGGAAGTGCCGATGCAGCAGCGGTGCTAAAAGGAATGATGGCACTCTATCCCTCCGACGTTGATCTTTTTGACGTGGGTGCAAGGATCGGAGCCGACGTTCCCTTTTGCTTAGCGGGGGGAACCTGTCTTTGCGAGGGAATCGGTGAAAAGCTGACTCCTCTTTCTTTCCCAAAAAAGAAAAACCTCTTTGCCGTAGTAGCAAAGAACTGTGAGGGTCTTTCTACGCCATATATTTATTCCTTATATGACAAATTGCAAGCTGAGGAAAAGAAACCTGCTGCCGGCAGTGCTTTTTGCCAAGCTTTAACAGCGGGAGAACTGGAAAAAGCCTTTCGCTTAATGCATAACGATTTGGAAATTTGTGCCATTGCGGAAAGGCCTGCCATTGGGGAATTAAAATCCCGTTTCATTGCTTTGGGGGCGGATGCCTCTATGATGACGGGTTCAGGCTCGGCGGTGTTTGGGCTTTTCCTTTCGGAAGAAAAGGCGCGTTCTTGTGAAAAAGCAATCAAGAAAGATGGAATCGAAGCATATTTTTGTACCCTTTTTTGATTAAAAAAATATCTTTTGATACAAAATAGCTTCACGGATGATCCGTGAAGCTTTTTTTATGGAAAGGAATACATATATGGAACAAAAATATGTAAAAGCATTGATTTTTTTTGGTATCGCCCTTCTTTTGTGTCTTTCGTTTCTTCCTTTTTGGAACGCAGACAATCTTTACGATTCGGTTATTCGAATTCACGTTCTGGCAAACTCCGATGAAAAACTTGATCAAGAAAACAAACTGATGGTGCGGGACGCTTTGGTAAAATTTGCATCAAACAATCTGGGCAGTTACACTTCTCGCAAAGAAGCTGAGAAGGCGTTGGAAGAAAAGCTTTATGAATTCAAAGAAGAGGCAATTAACACCTTGCAAAAGGAAGGCTGCAACGACGGTGTTTCCATTGAATTATGTGAAGAATATTACTCTACCAGGCACTATGACGGTTTTTCTCTGCCTGCAGGTAAATATCTTTCACTGCAAGTAAAAATAGGAGAAGCAAAAGGGAAAAATTGGTGGTGCGTTCTTTTTCCGCCACTCTGCCTTTCCTCCTCGGTTTCCACGGAAGACGCGCTGATAGATACAGGAATGAATGAAGATAATGCCAAGACCATTACTTGCGCCGGTACGGAATACAAAATCCGTTTTCGCCTATTGGAGTGGTGGGGTACGGCGAAAGAGAGATTAGATCGTATTTTTTAAAAAAAGACTTTTCTTTTTTCTCATACAATGATATACTGTAAAAAAGTAAAACAAGTGAGAATGATAACATTGGAATTCAAGAAAAGTTTTTTTTCAAAAAAGAAGATCCGATCCTTTTTAGGGCGGCTTGGCATTGCGCTGGTGGCTCTTTCTTTGGTTACGGTTTTGATCCTTTGGGACAGCGGAATCATTGATCTCCCGCTTTTGGTGCGGAGTGAGCGGCGAGAACCCTTGACTGAAACCATGGAAGAAACAAAAACGGAAGTGATTGAATCCATAGACTATTCTGCTTTCGCAGAAAGGCTTCTTTCTTCTGTCTACAGTGCAAGCAACATCGTAGACTTTTCCTCTTTACACAGCACGGAAAAATTTGACAGCAAGACCATGTCTATTGTAAAAAATGCCCTCATCGGCGATGATTACGAAACGGCTTACGGCTTTCTTTTGAAAAATGAAGGAAATACGGAGAAATGCTTTTCTCTCCCCTCTTTAACACAGATCCAAAAAAGTGAAGATTATCTCTTTACCGGCTTGCTGAACCATTCCGGCGAGGCAGTATTCCAAAAAAAAGACGATAAAAGCTATTTTGTTTGGAACAACGACGAGCAAGCTTTTGTTGCCGCTGACTACGATCCAAAAAAAGACAATCGCGGTGTAGAATATACCATTCCTGCAGCTTACGGCGCAGAAAACGAAAATAGCACGCTTATTTATGAAAACGGCTTATTTGGCTACAAGGGTAGTTTCAAAGACGGCCGAAAAACCAAAGAGTTTTCCGTAGATGCCACGTACCCCACCGCCTACCGTTACTCAGAAGGATTTGCGGTCATGGCTGATGCCGAAGGAAAAATCACCATACGAAATGAACGCGGCGAAGTAGTTTTTGATCATCTGACCCTTCTTATGACAGAAAAGACCGGCGAGGAAGCCCTTGGTTTTCATTATTTTGATCACGGACTGTTGCGAGTAGTAATTGCCGTCTCAGACGAAAACGGCGTTATAAAATCAAAGCGGGAAAGCATCATCAATATCTACGGTGAAGAGGTAAGTTTACCTCAAGGCTATCATGCCGTATCTTACCTGGAAGGAATTTTTGTTGTAACGAACGGTGATAAATTCGGGTATGTTTCCTCTGACGGTGCTTGGATCACATCTCCCATATATTACGATGCAGCGCCCTTTTCGGGAGGAATTGCCGTCATCACCAACGAAGACGGTAAAAAAGGCCTTATCGACTCCACGGGAAAGACCGTTTTAGAACCTGCTTTTGACGGTATTTCTCAATTTTCCAACGGTTTTTCCGTCCTTTATTCCAAAGAACACGGCTGGTATCTTTTAACAACGGTGAAAGGAATCTATCCCCCACCCGGTGAGGAGCCTCCGACGAGTTCCTCTGAGCCGCACACGAAGATCACCATTACCCGAGGACCGCAAAACAGCTTTCATTACGAAGAAGACGAAATTATCGTACTTCCTCCCGTTTTGTCAACACCCTCCAGAACTACCCATCCCGAATACACAACGAAACCGGCACAATAAAATAACAATAAAAAAGAAGGCACTTTGTGTGAACTAGTCAATAGTTAGTAGACACAAAAAAAGAAAAAGTTAAGCCGCCAGTTCAATGCGATATTGGACTGGTGGTTTTCTGTTAAGTTTACGAACAGGTCTGATGTAATTAAAGTAGT
>JAZSDQ010000030.1:0-34613 GCA_045531235.1 Eubacteriales bacterium | reverse complement strand
CTTCAGATTGACGGTGATATCACCAAAGTTATGAATCCCACCCCCATTGATGAGAAGTTTGCAGCATTTGGTTGGAACGTTACCGTAATCAACGGTCACGATCTTGATGAGATTGAAGTTGCAGTTGCACAGGCAGAAAAGAGTGACAAACCCTTTGCCATTATTTGTAAGTGCGTTAAAGGAAAAGGCGTTTCCTTTATGGAAAACGAAGCTGGTTGGCATGGCAATGCTCCTAATGCAGAGCAGTATGAAACCGCAAAGAACGAATTGGAAGCAGCTCTCGCCGCTCTCAACTAAGAAGGAAGGTAGGATTTTAAGATGAAACTTCAAAAGAAATATGAAATCGGTCAGAAGATAGCTACCAGAGAAGCATACGGCGACGCCCTCGCTGAATTTGGTGCTGATGAGAATATTATTGTAATGGATGCAGACCTTTCCAAATCCACAAAGACTGCAAACTTTAAAAAAGTTTATCCCGAACGCTTTATTAACTGCGGTATCGCCGAAGGAAATATGATGAGCGTTGCAGCTGGTCTTGCCACCACAGGTAAAACCGTTTTTGCAAGCTCCTTTGCTATGTTTGCAGCTGGCAGAGCGTTTGAACAGGTTCGCAACTCCATTGGCTATCCTCACCTCAATGTAAAGATCGGTGCTACTCATGCTGGTATCACTGTTGGTGAAGACGGCGCTACTCACCAATGCAACGAAGACATCTCTATTATGAGAACAATCCCCGGTATGGTGGTAATCAACCCCGGCGACGCTGTTGAAGCCAGAGCCGCTGTATACGCTGCAATCAATTATCAAGGTCCCGTATATCTTCGTTTCGGCAGACTGGCTGTACCGGTTGTAAATGACGAAGAAACCTTTGAGTTTGAGATTGGCAAAGGTATTCAGATCAAGGAAGGAACCGATGTTACCATCGTTTCTACTGGTATCTGCACCGCAGAAGCAATTAAAGCGGCTGAGGAACTTGAAAAAGAAGGTATCAGCGCCGCGATTATTAACATTCACACCATCAAACCTATCGACAAGGCTATTCTGAAAGCTGCTGCAGAAAAGACCGGTTGCATCGTTACCGCAGAAGAACATAGCATCATCGGCGGTCTCGGAAGCGCTGTTTGCGAAGCTCTCGCAGAAGAGTGTCCCGTTCCCGTACTTAGAGTTGGTGTAAATGATTGCTTTGGCAAATCCGGTAAAGCAGTTGAACTGATTGACGAATTTGGCCTTTCTGCTAAGTTTATCGTAGCAAAAGCTAAGGAAGCAATTGCTCTGAAGAAATAATTAGATACAAAAAAAATAGAGATCGCTTTGCGATCTCTATTTTTTTATTTACTCATGAAAAGTTACTGGAATATTCTTTTTGACGATGTCGTACAGTAGATTATAATCTGTATCGCCAAAGTTTATATTACTTCCATGTTTAGAGAACATTTCGGGATCGTATTCTTCTAAAGGATAAACCGAAATATCAGAGTAATTTTCATCATAATGAATTACTGTAGGATGAAAAACAACATCGGCAATTAACACTTGCTCGTTTTCTTTTACAACATCAAAGTTGAGTATTCCACCAACAAGGTTTTCAGTATACTGCATAGTCCCCATGAAATTTCCAAGAGAATATGCACAAAGTGTTTTATTTCCCTTCTTGTCAGTTAACCATTCCATTGTTTGTATCGTTTTGGGACCGGATCCTATGATGACGTCTGCACCTGCATCACACAAAATTTGTGCAGTATTTCTTTGAAAATCTGTAACTTCAAAACCAGCTGTATTTGACCAATTTATCATGACAACAACGACATCAGAACACTCTGAACACTTCTTAACTTCTTCATTAAGCATATCAATTAATACTTCAGATCCACGAAGTGTAAAATACGGAACATGATCTCCCCCTTCAACATAAAGTCCGTTTGTATTTGCAGTAAACGAAAGGAATGAAAATCGAATATCATTAATATCTACGATCTTATTTTCAACATTTTTCTTATCTTCTTCGTTCAAATATCCGCCAAACATAGCAATATCCTGTGAGCGCCAAAACTCAACAGAGTTTTTTAAACCACTATACCCCATATCAAGCAGATGGTTGTTGCCAATATTAACCCCATCAAATCCTATAGAAATTAGTTCCTTACCTAGTACGGTGGGAGAATTAAATAATGGATAACCGGAAAGTGCATTTGTACTGTCATTTGCTCCAACAAGAGTTGCCTGATTGATGACGGCAAAATCCGCTTCTTCGATATATGGTATTACATTTCTATAAATTTCCGCAAAATGAAAACCTTTATCGTAATCTGTTCTATTTCCCTTCCCACCGGCCAGTAAATTAGCATAATTCAATACATTTTCATGAATCATATTATCGCCAAAAAAGCACAGATTTGCAGACTTTTTTTCTCCCATTGTTATTTCTTCTTCTAAGAAAACGTCTGATACTTCGTTTGACTCTGTATACACACTTTCATCTTGCGGTGAAATAACATAGATGGATCGATAATAGTCAGCAGCAACAATAACTGATGCTATAACACATAATAAGCTAATTAATAAAACGACGGTGTTTTTTTTCATTACATTTCCTTTCTGATTTTTTGTAGAGCTCCCTTTTCAAGCCGACTGACTTGAGCTTGGCTTATTCCTATTTCACTTGCAACCTCCATTTGCGTTTTGCCCTGAAAAAAACGAAGATCCAAGATGTTTTTCTCACGCTTTCCTAGCCGCTTTACTGCTTCGCCTAAGGCGATATTATCAATCCAATTTTCTTCACCGCTTCTTTGATCAGAAATCTGGTCCATAAGATAAATCGAGTCCCCATTATCAGAATATACAGGATCATAAAGAGAAACAGGATCAATAACAGCATCTAGAGCTTCAGCAATTGCTTTCAGAGATATATGATTTATTCCTTGTCCTTCTATTTGTATTTGTTTTTCATTTACAGCCTTTGCTATTTCTTCTATTGTCGGTTCTCTGCCAAGCGTAATTGTCAATGCTTCCCTTTCGCCTAATGCTTTATAAGCCAAATCCCTTACAGACCGACTGACTCGAATCATATTGTTATCTCGTAAATACCGTCTGAGTTCACCAACAATCATGGGAACAGCATAGGTACTGAATCTTACGTTTTGAGTAACATCAAAATTGTCCACCGCTTTTATAAGACCAACGCATCCTACTTGAAAAAGATCATCAGCATTATCACAGCGTCTTATAAATTTTTTAATTACACTTAAAACAAGGCGTAAATTTCCTGAGATCATTAAATCTCTTGCATAATTATCCCCATTCTTCATTTTCATCAACAGATCCTGTTTTTCTTTCTCACTTAGAATTTTTAAATTGGAAGTATTAATTCCGGAAACCTCTACTCTTCCAAGCATTTATGCACCCCCTTGATATTGCTATTATTTCCATGTTTTTATTAAAAATTCTAATAACAAACCAAAAAAAGACTGCCCAATCGGACAGTCTTTTTTTTGATAACAATTGTTATCTGTTCTTCATCTGATTTTCAGCGCTTTCGATCAGTTTCTTTACCATCTGACCACCAATGGAACCTGCCTGCTTT
Organism: Eubacteriales bacterium; assembly: GCA_045531235.1. Taxonomy (GTDB): domain Bacteria; phylum Bacillota; class Clostridia; order Oscillospirales; family SIG627; genus RGIG5579. The sequence goes on along the minus strand of JAZSDQ010000030.1, from coordinate 31,033 downwards.
GCAGTGAGATCGCCATTGTAACCCTGCTTCAGGTTAACGCCAACTTCAGAAGCAGCTTCCATCTTGAAACGATTGAGCGCTTCTTTTGCCTCAGGAACAAGAGACTTATTAGCCATGTTTATTCTCCTTATTGCAAAATTTCGAGCAATGCTCTTCACCCATAAAAGCATAAATCTTTTTGGGCTCGCTAATATTTTGTCAAAACTCTTTTCAATTATGTTAGGAAATATTTGGAATATATTGAAAAGTAAAGTTTTTTTTGGTATAATAACTTTAGTTTAGATCATTTGGAGGTTTATATGCCTAATCGGCTTTATTCTGACGATAAAATCAAATTTATACTTTTGTACCTTCTAAAAGAGCTTGAGGCACCTTACGATTTTCAGACAATTTCCGAAATCATCGTATGGGATGATTCAATCAATTACTTCGTTTTTACAGAATGCTTCAATCAACTTGTTGATAACGGATCCATTGAGAAGAAAATTGATCCCGAGGGCAAAGAAGTGTTTACTGTTAGTGAGAGTGGAAAACAAGCGATCAATGAAGTCGAAGACAGCTTGATGAAATTTGTAAAAGAGCGCATTATGCGCAGCGCCACCAGACTTCTTGCTTTTAAAAAGGACGGAAGCAACTGTTCTTCTGACATAAAACAAATGCAAGGTGGTTATCAGCTCTCATGCACGCTGAAGAACAACCGTTTTAATCTACTTGAGATCAATATGTTTTTTGACAACAAAGAAGAAGCTGAGCTTTTAAAAATGGGCTTTGATAAAAGAGGCGAACAAATCTATAGCACTCTTCTTACGCTTTTAAGTGAGGATACAAAATTCATCGTATAAAAAAAGAAGCACCCGGGTGCTTCTTTTTTTGTAAACAGAAAACCACGCGACTATCGCGTGGTTTTCTGTTTACAAATAATGAAATACCCCCCGTTTTACGGGGGATATTTATTACATTATTTCATAGTAGTAAAAATGCTCTGACAACTTCTCTGTATAATAGGTAAACTTCGTACCATAAGAGGCGCTTTGTTCATAAATAAAACCATTCCCTTTTTCCAACAGTGTAATTGACGGATCCCCAAGATAAACTGGAACATCGTGAGACACATAGTATATTCCATAGTCATAATTTTTGCCGGGAATACACATATCAAATGAACAAAGTTTGATATCTCCGCGAAAAATCACATCAACAAGCTTTACATTACATGTGTCAAAAAGCTTCTGTACCGTTTTATTATTATAACTAGAATAAGAAGAGTCAGTCATATCTTGTATATAGTATCCTTCAATATCACTTGAGCCCTCCACAGCATAGTAATCTGTTTTAGAAATAAAAGCATCATAACCAATATTTAATAACTCATTTGCAGCATTAAAAAACAGCTCACTGTTATCAAAATAATAACGATAGGTCTCACCAGTCTCAGGAATCACAGGCTCCATAGAACATGCGCTCAAAAGCAGAATAGAGATCATTAGCAGAATACACAAAATTCGTTTCAAAATATCTTCCTCATCCTATACTTTATAAGATTATTATACTTAAATTTATAAAAATATCAATATTAAAAGAGCTGCAATTTCTTGCAGCTCTTTTAAATTTTAGATTAGATACCCTTCTTTGCGCGGTCAATCTTTTCAATGGTAGTAAAGTTGTTCTTTGCTACGTGACCGGGCAGAGGCATAATCTTTTCATGAATAGCATCAATGATCCACTCAGGCTGCGGGAAGAACATGTGATCCAGCTCGAAGCAAGGAGTGATCCAGTTTCTGGAACCAACAACGGTAACAGGACCATCAAGGTAGTCAAATGCCATTTCAGTAATATTAGAAGCCATATCTCTCATTACGGAGTTTCTTTCAACAGCGTCACCAACGATGACACACTTACCGGTCTTCTTAACAGATTCAATAACCTTGGTATAATCGAAAGGAACAATGGAACGAGTATCAATGATTTCAGCAGAAATACCGTACTTTTCTTCCAAAATCTTAGCAGCATCAAGAGCTCTGTAAAGGACAGCACCAATAGTCAAAATGGTAACATCCTTACCAACTCTCTTAACGTCGGGATCGCCAATGGTGATCTCATAAGCTTCTTCGGGAACACCACCTGCATGGAACTCTTCGCCCTTATCGTAAATTCTCTGAGATTCAAAGAAGATAACAGGGTCAGTGCCGTTCAGAGCAGTTTCCATCAAGCCCTTAGCATCATAAGGAGTGGAGGGGAATACAACCTTAAGGCCGGGAATGTGAGCAGTCAGTGCAGTCCAATCCTGAGAGTGCTGAGCACCGTACTTAGAACCAACAGAAACACGAAGAATGATAGGCATCTTAAGAATACCTGCACTCATAGACTGCCATTTAGCCATCTGGTTGAAGATTTCATCACCAGCACAACCAATAAAGTCAGCATACATAAGCTCAACGATACAACGACCGCCGCACATTGCGTAGCCTACTGCAGAACCTACAATAGCAGATTCGGAAATGGGAGAGTTGAAGAGTCTGTGATAAGGAACAGCCTCGGTCATCTTCTTGTAAACACCAAATGCTCCGCCCCAGTCACGGTTATCTTCGCCGTAAGCAATGAGGGTAGGATCTTCGTAGTACTTATTGATGATCGGCTCAGCCAGACCATCTTTAATGTTGTACAGCTTCATCTTAGAAACGGGCTTACCGTTTGCATCAGTAGCGGTACGAACCTTACCCTTGATTTCCTTCACTCTGGGGCACTCTTCCTTAGGAAGAAGCATATCAGGTTCTCTGCCGGGCTCCATATTGGGAACATGAAGATTGGAGAACATCATACCGGAAATAGCATCGGGGTTCTTTTCAAGGTCCATTCTGGGAGAAATCTCATCGTTGATCGCAAGTTTCATAACTTCGGTCATACGGTTGGTGATCTGCTCCTGAATTGCAGCAAACTCTTCTTCTTTAGCTACGCCGCCTGCGATGAGCTTATTCTTGAATGCAAGAATAGGATCAGCAGCCTGCCAAGCTTTAATTTCTTCGGGAGTTCTGTAAGTAGAAGAGTCAGAAGGAGAGTGACCGGACACACGATAGGTTACAACGTCAAGAAGTGCAGGACCCTTACCCTCTACGAGAATCTGTTTCTTTCTGGTAACAGCATCGATCACTGCGAGAGGATCGTAGCCGTTAACACGCTCAGCGTGCATCTGAGTGGGATTGAAGCCTGCGCCAAGGCGAGCGACCATATCAAAGCCCATGGTCTCGCCACGAGTCTGACCACCCATACCGTAGTGGTTGTTAAATACGTTGAAGAGGATAGGCATACCTTCGCCCTTGCCGTCGTCCCAGAGCTTAGTGATCTGGTCCATAGATGCAAAGTTAAAGGATTCAAGAGCGGGACCACGACCGCAAGCGCCGTCGCCGAAGTTTGCAACAACAATTCCCTTCTTATGGTTGGATCTCTTATAAAGAGCTGCACCGAGAGCAACAGGAGCTGCAGAACCTACGATTGCGTTGTTAGGCATAATACCGAAAGGAATGAAGAATGCGTGCATAGAACCGCCGAGACCACGGTTAAAGCCGGTAGTTCTGGCGAATACTTCTGCAAGTGCACCGTAAAGCAGGAAGTTGATAGCAAGTTCTTTAATGTTGCCGCCGGCATTCATATGCTTTTCAACAACAGCAAGAACAGAACCATCGAGGAATTCTTTCATGATGTCATAAAGCTCTTTTTCATCCAGCTTTTCAATGGAAGAAAGACCCTTCGCAAGAATCTCGCCATGGCTTCTGTGAGAACCAAAAGTAAGGTCATTGATATCCAGGTTGTAAGCTTCGCCTACAGCGCTGGCTTCCTGACCGATAGAAAGGTGAGCAGGACCGGGGTTGTTGTATTCAACACCATTGTACATGCTCTTGGTTTTTACATCATTCAACATGGTCTCAAATTCACGGATAATTGCCATATCACGATAAATTCTCATCATGTCTTCTTTGGTGTAGATTTTCATTTCCTCTTTCAAGGTCTTTTTATACTGGCAAACAGGAATATCCTCAAAATGGATCACGCCAGCTTCAAAGGCCTTATTAGGATCGACATATTGACTCTTAGGCATAATTCTATCTCCTTATAATATTATTCTTAAAAAATTGCTTCACGAATAACTTCACCAACGGTGGGATGCGGGAATACAAACTTCTGAATCTCAGAAAGTCTCATTTCCTTGCCTACCATCATGGCAGCACCGAAGATCAACTCAGATGCATAAGTACCGATCATATGGAAACCAACGATCTTGTTATGATCTTTATCAACAATAATCTTCATAATACCCTTGCCGCCTTCATTCTCAGCAAGATATCTGCCGCTATAGCTCAGGGGAACGGTCTTAACGTCAACGTTCATTCCTTTTGCCTTCGCAGATTCAGTCGTCTCACCAACTGCAGCAACTTCGGGATTGGTGTAAATTACGGAAGGAATGGAATTGTAATCCACACGATCCTTGCCGCCAAACATATTATCAACAGCAACTTCGCCTTCGCGATAAGCAGTGTGAGCAAGCATGATCTTGCCATTTACATCACCTGCTGCCCAAACACCGGGTACATTGGTTTTACAGAATTCATCGGTAACAACGGCACCACGCTCCATAATAACGCCGATTTCTTCTAAACCGAGTCCCGCAGTTCTAGCTCTGCGACCAATAGATACAAGAGCCTTATCACCGGAAATTTCCTCAGCTTTACCGTTGAGTTCGTACTTGATCTTACCATCTTTAATAGAGGTAACTTTGGCGCCGAGAATAAACTCAACACCACGCTTTTCATACTCTTTCTTGAGCATTTCGGAAATCTCACGATCCGTAGGACCAGCAATGTGATCCATCATTTCAAGAACTACAACGCGACTGCCGATGCTGTTAAAGTAGCTGACCATTTCAAGACCAATAACACCGCCACCAACAACCAGCAGAGTCTGAGGAACCTCCTTCATATCAAGAATCTCGCGGTTTGTCAAAGCAAAACCGTTTGCAAGAGAGTCCTTAAGTCCATCAATAGGAGGAAGAGTAGCTTCCGAACCGGCACAAATGAGGAGTCTCTTTGCTTCCAAATTTTTATCGCCTGCAACTACAGCAAAGCCATCAGCTGTCTTGCCGGTGATTTTTGCAGTTGCAGATACTACATCAATGCCGCCCTTCTTCATCTTCATGCCAACACCGCCAACGAGAGTCTTAACGACCTTATCCTTGCGGTCAATAATCTTAGCGTGATCGATAGAAGCACCGCTAAACTCTACACCGTACTCTTTGGAGTGCTTAGCATAATCGTAAATCTTTGCAGAGTAAAGAAGAGTTTTTGTGGGAATACAGCCTTCGTTCAAGCAAGTACCACCAAGCGCTCTTTCTTCTACGACGCAAGTCTTAAAACCTTTTTCAGCAGCTCTTTCCGCAGCATTATAACCTGCAGGACCACCGCCAATTACAATCAGATCATACATTTTTATAAATCTCCTTTACTTAGCAAGCAACAGATCAAAATGCTCAAGGTTATTGCAGAGTTCTTTCAGGAACTTTGCAGCAGGTGCGCCATCAATCGCTCTGTGGTCAAAGGTAAGAGAGAGACCCATCGCAGGATAGCTCACATCACCGTTTGCCGTCTTCTTGAATCTGGTAACGATTGTACATACGCCAAGAATACCGGTCTGAGGAGGATTGATAACAGGAGTAAAGCTTTCAATACCCATAGAACCGAGGTTAGTTACAGTAAAGCTTGCGCCGGAAAGCTTATCGGGGCTGATCTTACCGCCCTGCGCTTCGGTAATAAGTGCTTTGGACTGTCCGGCAAGCTCATTAAGAGTAAGAGTTTCAGCCAAAGGCAGAGTAGGAACAAGAAGTCCTCTTTCAGTATCAACTGCGATACCAAGATTAACATGCTTGAAGAATCTCATCTTGTCATCTAGATAATGCGCATTTAGATCCTTGTGATTGAGAAGAGTTCGGGAAACAGCGTAAAGAACGATATCATTCAAAGTAATATTTGCAAGGCCAAGAGCTTCAGCACCAGCCTTCAAGGAAGCACGGTAAGCCATGATCTTGGTAGCATCAAAGGACGCATTAAGCGTGAGCTGTGCAGAATTTGCCAAAGAAGCATGCATAGATTTTGCAATAACCTTTCTGACATTAGAAAGTTTAACATCTTCGTACTCAGCGGCATCAACAATGGCAGCTGCAGCAGCGGGAGTAGCAACAGCATCGCTTGCAGCACCTTTGAGCAGACCTGCATCAAGTGCAGCCTGAACATCTCTTTCAATAATTCTTCCCTCAGGACCGGTAGGTACGACCTTAGAAAGATCAACGTCGGTCTTGTCCGCAAGAAGTCTAGCTCTGGGAGAAATCTTTTCTCCACCAGCCTCTGCGGTAGTAGCTACTGCGGCAGATACAACAGTTGCAGCCTTTACTTCTTCAGCGGGCTTTTCTGCGGGTTCTGCGGGAGCGGCAGCTTCTTCTTTGGGAACAAATTCGGAAAAGTCCTCGCCGGCCTTTCCGATCACGCATACGTTTTCAAGGCAAGGTACATCTTCGCCCTCTTCTCTGAAAATCGCAAGCAAGGTTCCCTCAACGGTAGCTTCTTCGTCGAAGGAAGACTTGTCGGTCTCGTAGGAAAACAGAATGTCTCCGACCTTTACTTCATCTCCGACCCTTTTGCTCCAGGAAGTGATGACACAACTTTCAACACTTTGTCCCTGGCGCGGCATAATTACTGCGGTTGCCATAACAACACCTCCATAAAAATTGAAAACTTATTTTGCGATGATAACTTCAATGCCAAGCTCATGGCATGCTTCCATAATATCATCGGTAGGTTGTACATCCGTAATAATTTTCTGAACATCCTTAAGATCGCAGAAAGTATACGGCAGGCTTTTGCCAATCTTTGAGGACTGGATCAGCATAATGACACAACCTGCTTTTTTAACAATGGCACTCTTCAACTCACTTTCGTTGTAATGACCACTGGTAAAGCCATTTTTTAAAGAAAAACCGGATGGCGAAACAAACGCCACATCAATATTTACTTTATTGATGTAGTCAACGGACTGCATACCGGAAAGAGAAAGATTATCCCGACTCAAAAGACCACCGACCAGGTTAACCATAATATTATCTTTTTTGACAAGTTCCAAGGAAAGCGTAGGATCTGTCGTAGTAACGGAAAGTCTGGTTTTCGGCATCATATCTGACAAGTGCATAACAGTAGAACCGGAATCTAAAAAAATACTTCTTCCGGTTTCAACAAATCTCGCAGCAGCCTGAGCAATCTTCTGCTTAGAATATGTGAATTCTCCAGTTCTGGTAACAAGGCTTTCTTCCATGGATGTCGTTATAAACTTCATGGACCGAGCACCACCGCGAACCTTGATAACATCGCCTTGTCTCTCAAAAAACTCGATATCCCTTCGCAAGGTCATGCTGGAAACATCGGGAAAACGTTCTTCTAACTCTTTCAATGAAGTGAATGGTTTCGAAATCAAGATTTCCCTAACAAGTACTCTTCTCGGATAATTCATCTTGGTTCCTTTCTTATTTTAGATAATGTGAAAATTAACATCTCTTGTAATAAGATAACACTTTTTCACTATTTTGTCAACGGAATTTGTTGTTTTTTTGCTATTATTTTTTTGTATATTTAATATGTATAATCAAATAATAAATTTGTCGTGTTAAAAGCGACAAAAACCGTTGGAAAGGATGAAAAACATGGCAAATTTAACGACAAAAGAACTTTCCGGAATTGAAGATCAGTTGAAAAGCGAAGAAAATATGATCTGCAAATGCAAATACTACGCAGACAGCGTTCACGATCTCGCATTAAAAAACAAATTCAATGAGATTGCAACGCAACATCAAGAACACTATAACCAACTGCTCAGTTTGCTGGGATAAGGAGGAAGAATATGAATAAGAACTGTTTTTCCGATGAAGAAATGACCTTAGATGTACTATCAACACAAAAATCTATCACAGATGGTTACAACACTACCGCTAATGAAGCATCAGAACCCGCAGTAAAAAACACAATGATGTCAATTTTGGATGAAGAACACAAGATCCAGCATGAAGTATTTTTGGAAATGCAAAAACGCGGATGGTATCAGACAGAAGCAGCTCCCCAGGACAAGATCTGTCAAACCAAAGAAAAATTTGCACCCAGTTGCAGCGACTGCTGTATCTAAAAAAATAAAAGGCACGTTACGTGCCTTTTTTATTTAAATTGAATCTCAGGGTTCATTTCCGCAGGTGTCTTCCAATCAATATTAAATCGCTCTTTTAACAATTGTTTTTTTATTCTCCAATATTTTAAACAATAGCCCTCATCGCCATGATCATTTACGATCACTTCATCAACAGCTCTTTCAATTTCATAACGAATAGAAAGAAATACGTCTTCACGCTCAATCGGATCAGTAAGAATCTGAGCCTCCGCTTCTTTCTCCGCAAAGTGCATAAGCTTGTTCAGGGAAGCCATATCCATAACTTTTTTTGCAGAATCACTAAGTTCAGAACGATCTTCTTCGCCAAAAAGATACGAATAATAAAAAGCACTGTAATAAGCGCTATTCAGCATGGAAGAATCTTCAGTAATTCCACCAGCTAGGCGAAAATACAAAATAGCCTCTGGCAAAAAACCTGCATAGGCATAGCTTTCTGCTACATTAAAATATGTTGATGCAACCGTTTCACGATCTTTCATAAAATCATTTATGAATCGAAGTGCCCCCTCCACTGCTTCCAATGCAGGAATCGCCTTCCAAGGCTTTTTCATTTGTCCACAGACCTGACAGTATAGTATAACTATACCAATATAGTCAGTCGCTGTATTCACAGTCAAAGACTCCATAAAGTCAATTTGGTACGACTTGATTGCTTCCTTACACAGACTATCTGCTAAATCAAATTGATTTGATGAGAATGCATCAAGAATTTCTTGAATTTCCTTTTTCAACAGTACATTCCTCCATTGGCAGCAATCACTTGACCGGTCAAAGATCGGCATTTTTCAGAGCATAGAAGCAAAGCAATTTCAGCAATCTCCGAAGATTCAGTAAAGTGCCCGACTGGAATTTCTTCACGTAGAGCGTTCTTTTCTTCAGTGGTAAATCGATTCATCATATCCGTATCAACGACACCGGGAGCGATACAATTTACGCGAATTCCGCTAGGCGCAAGTTCTTTTGCAAGAGCTTTAGTAAAGCCTATCAACGCGGCTTTACTGGAAGAATACAAAACCTCGCAGGAGGCGCCTGTTTGTCCCCAGATTGATGTGATATTGATGATCACACCATCGTTATTTTTCAACATATCTCCTACCAACGACTTTGTCAAAAAATAAACACTTTTCATGTTTGTTGTAAAAACTCGGTCATATTCCTCATCGGTTACATTTTGAAATAAACCATAGGAGGACACGCCGGCATTATTTACAAGAATATCAACAGAGCCAAAAATAGCATGTATTTTTTCAGCAAGCTCCACCGCACTCTTTTCTACCGAAAGATCGGCTTTCAACACAGTAATCCCGTAGAGAGAACTAAGTTCTTCCGCTTCTCCTTCAGATTTACAGTAGCTAATCCCTACGCGATATCCTCTTTTAGCAAAATGAACAGCTAGTGCGCGGCCAATCCCCCGCGCACCACCGGTTATAAATACATTTTTCATTCAGAAAAGATCTCCAAAAGTTGCAAAACTTTCTCAAGCGTTTCGTCCAAGGTTAAAAGCGCTTTCTCATGTTTAGAAAACAGCTCCTTTGCAACATCAAGATCCACAGTCGATACCGTCTTTTCAACACATGGAGCAGCTTCGCACGGTTTAACTTCGCCACCGTTTACGATTCCAGACAAAACAACGGCGAGCTGATCAAATTTTACTGCCTTTTCTCGAAATCCTTCTGCAGTATCTAGGGCAGACTGAAGGGAAAGTATTTCATCGCACATTTTTGCAACACTTTCCTTGCTGAGTTCCAAAGCAGAATGAAGTTCCTCTTTGTTCTCTTTAAATTCCTCTGCAGCTTTACGTAGCTGTAAGATGGTATCCAGTTTTTTTAGATTATCATCGCGCAAAGCACTCAAAGCGATACTATCTTGCTCGTATTCTTCAATTTCAGCAAGATGTTCTTTTCGCAGCTTTTCAATTTCATCATTTAACTCAGCAATCTTAGCCTCGTGCATTGAACTTTGTTTTGCTACAAAACGAACAACGTCACTTTTTTGGAAGCCAAACAAACTACTTCTAAAAATAGGTTTCATAAACTTCTCCAAATATTTCTTTATTCCATTGTATCACAATTTGTCAAGTTATCATAGATAGTGATAGAAAAAGCAAGAAGCAAGGCAAAAACACGCCTTGCTTCAAAGATATTATTCAACAGTTACGGATTTTGCCAAATTTCTCGGCTTATCTACATCACAACCGCGAAGAAGAGATACGTAGTAAGCGAAAATTTGAAGCACAGCTACAGCAAGCAAAGGCATAAATTTCTCATCTGTTCTAGGGAGCTTGAAACAAAAATCGGAAACCTCCTCATAGCCGGGAGCATCTTCCTTGCAGATCAGAAATACATTTGCGCCTCTTGCTCTGACTTCCTTGATATTGGAAATCATTTTTTCATAGCAAGCATCGTTGGTTGCAAGAGCAATTACCGGAACACCATCGGTAATAAGAGAGATGGTTCCGTGCTTCAATTCCCCGGCAGCATAAGCCTCACTATGAATATATGAAATTTCTTTTAACTTCAAAGATCCTTCCATAGAAAGAGCATAGTCCAACCCTCTGCCAATAAAGAAGACGTCTTCTGCTTCCATCAGTTCGGCTGAAATTTCTTTGATCTCGGGGCAGCGTTCAATGATGCCGCCAACGAGTTCCGGCATCTTATTAAGAAGCAGATCAGAAAGTGCACAAATTTCGCTTTGCGGAACAGATGCTTTGATCTGAGCAAATTTCAAGGCCAAAAGATACATAGCGCTCACCTGAACGGAATATGCCTTAGTACTTGCAACTGCAATTTCAGGGCCTGCCCATGTATAAAGAACAAAATCTGCTTCTCTGGAAATAGAAGAGCCAACAACATTGACTACAGCCAGAGTCTTGCATCCCTTTTCCATTGCAAGGCGTAACGCTGCTAAAGTATCAGCGGTTTCGCCGGACTGAGAAATCACAACAACAAGATCATCAGGATACAAAACGGGATCAGCATAACGAAATTCGGAAGCAATCTCAACATTAACGGGAATACGAGCCATCTGCTCAATTACAGCTTTGCCAATCATACCGGCGTGCATTGCTGTACCGCAAGCAACAAAGATGATTCGACGGACTGAATTTAGAATTTCGTCAGTAAGACCGGGAATCCTTAAATCCACACCATTATCTGCCATACGCGGTGACACTGTTCTGCGAATTACCGTAGGCTCTTCGTGAATCTCTTTGATCATAAAGTGATCAAAATTGCCTTTTTCCGCAGCCTCCAAGTCCCAATCAGCAACCTTAAGCTCTTTTGAAATAGGGTTATGAGAAAGATCAAAAAACTCAATCTTATCTTTTTGTACAACGGCAAGCTCACCTTGTTCCATCATATAATATTGATTGGTTCTGCGAAGAACCGCGGGAATATCAGATGCAATAAAGTTACCGTCATTATGTGTTGCACAAATGAGAGGGCTATCTTTTCTGGTTGCAAAAACCGTATTGGGATAATCCTTAAACATAATGCCAAAAGCATATGAGCCACGGATTTCACCTAACGCCATAGAAATAGCGCTAAAAGGATCCTTTGTTATACGATAGAATTTATCAAATAACTTCGCCGCAACCTCAGTATCAGTTTCCGAAAGAAAGCTATATCCATCTTCAGAAACCAGCTTTTCCTTCAGTTCTGCATAATTTTCAATAATGCCGTTATGTACAAGAGAAACAAGGTCTGTACTGTGTGGATGCGCATTTTCGTCGCTAGGCTTACCATGGGTTGCCCATCTGGTATGTCCAATACCGCAGTGAGTAGCAATTGCGGTACCTCTCTTTGCAAGAAGAGCCTTCATGTTCTCAAGTTTGCCTACGGCCTTGATCACTTCTATACCGCTATCATTGAAGATTGCAATTCCTGAGGAGTCATAGCCTCGGTACTCTAATGCGCTGAGTCCTTCCACCAAAATATTGGTCGCTTCTTCATTACCGCAATAACCGATAATTCCGCACATAGAAAATCTCCTAATCAACATATATACTTTTTTAGCCATCTGCACGAACACAGTATTAGCTTTGTACATTATATCTCAACAAAAGTTACATTTCAATTCGCATTTTCTACAAAAAACATACGCTTTTTTACACATTTTGTATGTTTTTGTGCAAAATTAAAATTACTTTACTTTTTTTGATCCAAAAATGATTGAAGAATCAATTGCGCTGACAACGCATCCACACAACTAACATGACTCCTGCAATCAAGACCCGTTTCAAAAAGCAGCGAATGCGCTTGCACCGTGGTGTAGCGTTCATCATATGTTTCTACAGGAATCTCGACAAGTTTCCTTAAAAAGGAAAGAAAATAATCCGTTTTTTCACATCGCTCGCCGCGATAACCGCCGGATCGTTCCGGCATTCCAACAACAATCATTTCCGCATTTCGCTCAATTGCCAACGCCGCGGCTTTCTCAGCAGCGTCCTTAGCGCCGCGAACTTGAACGGTCTGAATGCTTACAGCCATTCGTTCTTCCCTATCGCAGATCGCTGCGCCCATACGCTTATCGCCAAAATCAATTCCGAGAATAACCATAATGCCTCCAATTGTTCATTTTTCACATTATATCAATATAAAATAAAAAAAGCAAGAAAACCGATAAGAATCAAATATTTCCAAAAAAGCATTGAAATTTGTTTTCGAATGTTTTATAATAACTAAAAATGCACAATGAGGTGATAATTATGGATCTAGCTATGACAATCATTATGCTTGTTGTATGTGTTGCGATGTTTTGGTTTATGAATCGCTCACAAAAGAAGCAAGAGAGAGAAATTGCCAGAATGCGCGATAGCCTTCAGATCGGCGACGAGATCTCTACCAACGGCGGTATCCTTGGAAGAGTCGTCAAAATCAAGGACGATATCATTACCATTGAAACCGGATCGGATCGCAACAAGCTCAAAATCTTTAAATGGGCTGTTCGTGCTGTCGAAATACCCGCTAATACTGAAGACGACGAGTAATATTCGTCACGCTGCAAGCGGTGTTTATCATAAAACACCGCTTGTATTTATTCTGCTCCACAAAAAAAATAAATAAAAATCAAAAAAAGGCTTGATTTTTGTTTTTTCTTATGATAATATAATGTTCGTTCACAAATTCCTTTTGGAAAGATGGCTGAGCTGGTCTAAGGCGCACGACTGGAAATCGTGTATCGGCTAATACCCGATCCAGGGTTCGAATCCCTGTCTTTCCGCCACAAGAAGCAACGATTTTATAAATCGCTGCTTCTCTCTTTTTCTTTTGCTTTTTCCAAAAATTTCAGATAATACTTGAATTCTAACGTTGTTTGAAATATAATAAAGCAATATACTGTTACATTTATCCATCTTTAAGAAAGGGTAGGTTTTTTTAATGTACGATAAAAGAACTCGAATCAGCCAACTTTATAAGACCGCTGAGCTTTTCGATCAGAAAAAAATTACAGTTTCCGGCTGGATCAGAACACTTCGTGCCAGTAATCAGTTTGGATTCATTGAGATCAATGACGGAAGCTGCCACAAAGGGATTCAAGTTGTCTTCGAAAGTGAAAAGGTTAAAAATTTTAAGGATATTGCAAAACTTAATATCGGTTCTGCTATTAAGGTGAAGGGATCTTTTCTGTTAACACCCGATGCGAAACAACCCTTCGAGATCAATGCCAATGAAATTTTTGTGGAAGGCTACTCCACCCCGGATTATCCACTGCAGAAAAAAAAGCACTCTTTAGATTTTTTGAGAACGATCGCTCACCTTCGTCCAAGAGCAAATACTTTTAACGCTGTATTCCGTGTGCGTTCTGCAGCTGCTTATGCCATTCACAAGTTCTTCCAGGAAAGAGGATTCACCTACGTAAACACGCCTCTGATTACGGCAAGCGACTGTGAAGGTGCCGGAGAAATGTTCCGCGTTACAACTTTAGATCTTGAAAATTTACCGAAGAACAAAGACGGAACTATAGATTTTTCCAAAGATTTTTTTGGCAAAAGCACAAACCTTACAGTATCTGGCCAGCTGAATGCTGAGTGCTTTGCCCTTGCTTTTTCAGACGTATATACATTTGGACCTACCTTCCGAGCAGAAAATTCCAACACCCCTCGTCACGCTGCTGAATTTTGGATGATTGAACCCGAAATGGCTTTTGCCGATCTTGAGGACGATATGGAAGTTGCCGAAGCGATGGTTAAATTCGTCATTCGTTATGTACTGGAGACGTGCCCACAGGATATCAACTTCTTCAATAATTTTGTTGATAAAGGTCTGATTGAACGTTTAACCCAGCTGATCCAAGCTGACTTTGGTCGTGTTACATACTCCGAAGCAATCGATGTTCTCATGAAAAGCGGACAAAAATTCGAATATCCCATCGCATGGGGTGAAGATCTTCAAACCGAGCACGAAAGATACCTCACCGAAGTCGTATATAAAAAGCCTATTTTTGTCACTGATTGGCCCAAAGAGATTAAAGCATTCTATATGCGTCTGAACGAAGACAACAAAACTGTTGCTGCAATGGATATGCTAGTTCCCGGTGTCGGAGAGCTCGTTGGCGGTAGTCAAAGAGAAGAACGCCTCGGCTTACTTGAAGACCGCATAGCAGAACTTGGAATGGATCCTAAATCCTATAGTTGGTATCTTGACCTGAGAAAATATGGCGGTGTTGTTCATTCAGGCTTCGGTCTCGGATTTGAGCGGCTTATTATGTATTTGACCGGAATATCAAACATTCGCGATGTCGAGGCATTTCCTCGCACTGTAGGAAACGCCGAATTCTAAGATAAGAGGATTTTGTTCTATGAATTATTTAAAAATGTCCCAAGCCGAACTAATCGCTGAAAAAAACAAAGTGCAGGATGAGTGGAAAAAGATCAAAGCAATGAACTTAAACCTGGATATGTCACGAGGAAAGCCTGAAAAGCGTCAGTTGGATCTATGTCTTGATATGATGTGCAATCTCAAAACTTCAGATGATTGCAAAAATCGCGACGGATTTGATGTAAGAAATTACGGTCTCCCTACCGGCATTCCGGATTTAAAGGAAATTTTTTCTGAAATTTTAGATGCTGACCCAAAATGCATCTTTACCGGCGGTAATTCTTCCTTAAACTTGATGTACAATATCATCGTTGATGCAGTTGCCATTGGCTTTCCTGAATCAGAAAAGCCTTGGGGAAAATATGACAAGATAAAATTTCTCTGCCCTGCCCCCGGTTACGACAGACACTTCTCCATCTGTGAACATCTGGGCATCGAGATGATCACCATACCAATGTTGCAGACCGGTCCGGATATGGATATGATCGAGAAGCTTGTAGCCAACGACGATACTATCAAAGGAATTTGGTGTGTGCCGAAATATTCAAACCCCACTGGCATCACATTCAGCGATGAAACCGTGCGCAGATTTGCGGCTCTAAAAACCAAAGCAGCAGACTTTAAAATTTTCTGGGATAATGCTTATCTCGTACACGATTTGTACGATACAACAGACCATCTTCTAAACATCCGTCATGAGGCAGAAAAATGCGGCAATGCTAATATCGTATTTGAATTTTGTTCCACATCTAAGATTACTCATGCCGGTGGCGGCATTTCATTCGTAGCAGCATCAGAGAGCAATATCAAGTGGATTGAAAAAATGTTTGCTTTGGAAGGCCTTGGTTACGATAAAGTAAATCAGCTCCGTCATGCACGCTTCTTTAAAAACGCCGCAGGTGTATATGAGATCATGAAGAAACACGGAGATATTCTTCGCCCCAAGTTTGAAGCAGTTCTCAACACTTTCAGCGAAGAATTTTCCGATAGCGGTATCGCATCTTGGGTTTCTCCGAGAGGCGGTTACTTTATTAGCTTAGACGTTATGGAAAACACTGCAAAGCGTACGTGGGAACTTGCAAAAGAGCTAGGAGTTGTTCTCACAAATGTTGGCGCAACCTTCCCCTACGGAAATGACCCGCGTGATTCAAACCTTCGCATCGCTCCTAGCAATGTTGCCCCCGAAAACGTTGCCCCGATTGCAAAATATGTTACCATTTGTGCAAAACTTGCTGCACTTGAAAAATTAACTGAGGCCTAATTCAAAAAAGAAAGGTTTTGTAATACTTATGAAAAATATTTTAAAGCTAACCGTTATCGGGTTGCTTCTTCTCTGCATCATTGCAGTCCCCGTATTTGGCATATACCTCTATAGCAGCCCAGCGCTTTATGCAAAGAATCCCGATGACTATTACGTAACTCCCGGTATTTTTTCTGAAAACGCCCTTTTAACTAACCGTCAGTTTGGCGGTGGCACCTCTGTTTATCTCTCTGTAGATTCTGAAAAAGAATTGAGCACGGAAGATCTCAATTCTTCTGCCAATATTCTCAAGGCTCGTCTTAGAGCAATGGGATATACTGATACGGATGCCAGTGTAACAGATGGTCTGATTCGTCTTGATATCTCTCAAAAGACATATATCAGTAGCGTAATTGATCAATTTGGTTCTGTTGGAGAATGGTCTCTTACCGGTTCCAATATGTCAGAGATCCTCTGCGATGGTTCTATGATCAGCAATGCCGAACCTGTAGCAAACGCAGCAGGGTCCTATAGCGTCAAAATTACCTTTACCGAAGAAGGTGCAAAAAAGTTTTCAAACAATACAGCAAGCAGCGTAGCTTCATCTTCCTATCTTTATTTTATGATGGACGGTCAGCTACTTAACTTTGCAACTGTAAGCTCTTCTGAGGTAAAAGAAACGTTCACTTTCGGAACTTTTGATTATTCCTCTGCAATTATGTATGCAGCATTTATGAAGGAAGGCGCCCTGCCCGGAACTCTTAGCATCGAAAAAGCCGAACCTCTCGCTCCTTCTCTCTCCTCTTCCGTGATTACAACATGTATTATTGTATCCATCGTTTTTGTATTAGCTCTCGCTGTTGTTCTAATTCTTCGCGGTCGCCTTTATGGTGTTTTTGCTGTTCTGGTTCTCGTTGCCAACATTGCTGTTCTCATTACCGCCAATCTCAATAGCGGATACACGCTCCACCTGACCAGCTTGATTGGTATTTTGGTTATGCTGGCAATCTCTGCTGCAATTTCCTATTTTACGCTAACTCCTTTAAAAGCAGTAAATAAGGAGAATAATAAGATTTCTCCCGCAATGATGACTCTGATCGGAAAGTTTAATTTGAAAGTTATTCTCATTCATGCAATCCTGCTCACCATATCTATCGTTGGTCGGTTCTTTGCTCAGGGAGCCTTTCTTTCTATCGCACAGGCAGGCTTGGTATTTACATGCTCCAATTTCATCTTCCACTTCATTTTCCTTTATTTCCCCATCCACACACTTTCTGACAAATAAATTGCAACCAAAAAGAAGCCTGAATGTCAGGCTTCTTTTTTTGTATAAAGAAAACCACGCGTTAGTGGCGTGGTTCAGTAGAGGTTAACCGGTGAGAAAAAATCCTCGGATTGTGATAAGATAAAAACGACCTGCCAGTCGAAAAAACAATCGGAGGATTTATCTATGAAAAAACAAGCCATAGATAAAAGTGGTTTAGCACACACAAAATGGAATTGCAAGTATCACATCGTATTTGCACCAAAGGATAGAAGAAGGTGTTTTACGACGAAAAGCGATTAGAGATACGATAATATTGCGACAATTATGCCAATGGAAAGGTGTAGAAATTATCGAGGGAGAGGTATGCGCAGACCATATCCATATGCTAGTAAGTAACAGTTGCATGGCTGGCAGTCCAACCAAAAAACGCACTTGTGCGTCGCCAGTATTGTTTAGGGCTATGTCTGAAAATGAAATACCCCCCGTTTTACGGGGGGATATTTATTTATATTTATGGCTGTATTAGAAATATTCTTTTATTCTTTCTTTTAGCATACCGCACAGTTTGTGCCGTACCTGAAATTTTATTCTTTTCATCCCATACGGCAATAATTGCGTCACAAGAATCTACGAGATAGAAATTTCTTTTTTGATAGCATGATTTTGTGAATCTTCTTGATACCAAAAAACGATCCTTTGAATTTTCCATAATCTTTCGATAGCGTAGTTTATTCTTGTCAGACATTCCATCCGGTTGTCCCAGAAACGGAACCACCGCACAAAGCTCCAGCGGAGGATCAAATTTATCCTTTAATTCGAGTACTATTTCGCCACACCAGAGGTCAACGCCCTCCGCCATCCCGCAATAAAAAGTACGGCAACCTGCATTACACGCTTGAATAATAGAATTTCTAATTTTATTGATCAGAACACCAAACTCAGGAGAATCCTCGTTGTAGCCAAACGAAAAAGACTTCGGTCTGTGTCCTGTAAAAGCACAACGTTCAATATAATTCATCATTTTAACCTCATCGAAAACAGTATACCACTGTAAATTGATCTTTGCAAGTTGATAAAATATAAAGCAGACTTTACTTTTCAGAAAAAATAGTGTAGAATTTTACTGTTAAGGAGCTACATTATGAACGACATTATTGAAATTAAAAAACAAATTTTCAGAGAATACTATTCTTTCTTAAACGACAAACAAAAGGATGCGATATTTGCCCCCGATGGTCCTGTCCTGGTGCTTGCCGGCGCTGGCAGCGGAAAAACCACTGTTCTCGTTAATCGTATTTCTTATCTTATAAGATTTGGAAACGCCTACAATGATACAACCCCGGTTAATATAGATCCCGGAGAACTTTCTATATTACAAGCAATGGCTGTACAGTTTAGTGACAACTCTAAGCAAGCTCTAGAACCCTTAATGCGTGCTTTCGCCCAAAATCCATGTCCTCCTGATCAAATTTTGGCAATTACCTTTACCAACAAAGCAGCAGGTGAGATCAAGGAACGTCTTCATCATGAGATTGGTGAAAGTGCAAATGAAATTTGGGCAGGCACATTTCACTCTGTCTGTGTCAAATTGCTTAAGCGTTTTTCAGATTATATCCCTTATCCTCGCGATTTTACCATCTATGATCAAGACGATTGTAAGAAGATTATATCTAAGATCTTGAAAGAGATGGAAATTGATAGTGAAGAATTAACACCAAAGCATGTACTAAACGTCATTTCAAATGCCAAAAACGCTCTGCAATTACCAAAAACATTTGAAAAATTAAATACCGGGAGCGAAAAGCGCAGAACTCTTGCCGAAATCTACACGAAATATCAAAAAGTATTAACCGATTCAGACGCAATGGACTTTGACGACCTGATTTTCCAAACAGTTTTGCTCCTGCAGAAAAATGAAGATGTTCTGAAATGGTGCCAGAAGAAATTCCGATACATACTGGTTGATGAATATCAGGACACAAACAAAAGCCAATATCTCTTAATAAAACTTATTGGCGATGGCAGCAAAAACGTTATGGTCGTAGGTGATGACGATCAGAGTATTTATAAATTTCGCGGTGCTGCTGTTGAAAACATTTTGAATTTTGATCGTGAATTTCCAAATACAAAAGTTATTTTGCTTGAACAAAACTACCGATCAACTCAAAGCATACTCGGTGCTGCTAATGCCTTAATTGCCGAAAATGAAAGTCGAAAAGGAAAAACACTTTGGTGCTCCAACCGAGTTGGCCAGGCTGTTAAAATTCATCAGTTGGAAGATCAAGAAAAGGAAGCGGAATTCGTTGCTGATAGCATAACCAAACACATAGCAACCCGAAGCTTTATGTTTTCTGATATTGCCATTCTTTATCGCACAAAAGCGCAGTCCGGCATTTTGGAGTCTGTTTTATCAAAGTCCGGCATCCCTCACCGACTGCTTTCCGGTCTGCGATTTTATGACCGTGCGGAGGTAAAAGATGTCATAGCATATCTGAGATTCCTCGCAAACAAAAATGATTATATCAGTTTTTCTCGAATCATAAATACACCAAAGCGAGGAATTGGACAAACAACGATTGACAAAATCTACTCTATCGCTCAGGAGAAAGAAATATCCTTCTATGAAGTCGTTAGAAACAGCAGTAAATATTCAGATCTTAAGCGCCAGCAAGCAAAACTAAATGACTTTGCAGATTTAATAGATAGCCTTTCAAAATACAGCAACGAGCGACTTCCTTCCGAAACGATCCGTTGCGCAATTCATGAAAGCGGATATATGCAAACCCTGGATGGCGATGAAAACGAGGAACGACGGAAAAACGTCGAAGAATTGATTTCAACAGCTGCACTTTATGAAAGAAAGAGCGAAGAGCCTTCCCTTTCCGGACTACTGGAAGAAATCGCCTTAGTCAGTGATATTGATAATTACGATGAAAATGCAAACTCAGTAGTTCTTATGACCGTTCACGCTGCAAAAGGTCTTGAATTCCCCCTTGTTTATATCGTAGGCATGGAGGAAAACCTTTTTCCATCTTCAAAATCCAGTGCAACTACGGAGGATCTCGAAGAGGAAAGACGGCTTTGCTACGTTGCAATGACGCGTGCTAAAGAGGAACTTATTATTACCTGCTGTCACCAACGAATGCTTTACGGACGTACAAATATCAATGAAATTTCTCGTTTCGTTCGCAATTTGCCAAAGGACTACGCAGAAGTATATCTGTACACACCGGTACGCAGAGAACGACCCGATTATATTTACGAGACTATCCCTTATTATTCCGTTAAGTCTTTCAATAAAGGACCAGGTAGCGTTTCTCAATACAGCCTTCAAAAGAAAAAACTCAATACCGAACCGATCAGACCGCCGAAAAAACAAGATGCAATAACATTCCATGAAGGCGACCGTGTGGTTCATGGAATTTTTGGCGCAGGCACGATTCTTTCATCCAAATCAATTGGTTCCGATACTATGTATGAAATACAATTTGATCACACAGGAAAAAAGAAATTAATGGCAAGCTACGCAAAATTAAAAAAAGAATCGTAGCAAAAAACGCCTCTTTTTCATAGAATACATAAAGTATTTGTGGAAGAGAGGCGTTTTATGTATACCGATCAAAAGAATACGTTCTTTGCGGCAGCAAACACATCAAAGGGATTTATCAACTACTTTGCTCAGGTATTCGATCCCAACAAAATCAAAGACATCTTTATAATTAAAGGGGGGCCGGGTACGGGAAAATCCTGGATGATGCGCAGAGTAGAAGAAACGGCACGGACCAAAGGATTAACAGTAGAGAGATTTCTTTGCTCTTCAGATCCAAATTCCCTTGACGGTATTATTATCAATGAAATGAGCATTGCAATTTTAGACGGAACTGCGCCACATTCCGTGGATCCAAAATACCCCGGCGCCGTTGAATCAATCATCTATACAGGCAACTTTTGGAACAAGAAACTTCTCTTTGAAAACAAAGATAAAATCATTCCGTTGGTGCAAAAAAAGAATCAAAACTATAAAAGAGCATATCAATTTTTAAAGGCAGCAGGAGAGATTGCTAAAGAGATTGAACAGATCAGTATACAAGCACTGAATATAGAAAAAATGAACGGTTGTATCGAAAGATTACAAAAGAAACTTTTCAGAGAAAGCAGAAGCGCTGATGAAAATATTCGTCTAATTTCAGCAATCGGAAGTACGGGAGAACAGCATTTAGAGAGTTTTGAAAACGACAGTGATACAATTTATATAATTGAAGATGCCAACTTTTCTGCTTATAAATTTTTGGATTGTCTATATAGAAAAGCCATCGGCGAGAATCAAAAAGTTATTAAAAGTTTTTCATGCCTTTTACCTGACAGAATCGATGCAATAAGATTTCCGGAGTATCGATGCACATTTATAATCGGTGAAAAAGACTACGAAAAAGAAAAACGAGGAAAAGAGTATCATTATATAAATATGCGCCGTTTTTTATCATCTGAAATCTGCAAAGAAAACAAACAAAAACTTCGTTTCGGCTTAAAATGCATTAACATGCTGATTGAAGGCGCCACCGACGCTTTTGCCCAAGCAGCAAATACTCATAAAGAATTAGAAAGAATATATATTTCTGCAATGGATTTTAAAACATTTGAAAAAATGACAGAAGAGCTGATAATTTCATTATTCGCAGAATAAAACATATTCAATTATTGACATTTACTTACATATATTTTATAATAATGAATGGTTTGTGAACAAAAAAAACGGAAGGATGAATTATGGTAGCAATCAGAAGTTACTGTAGCATAATTAATAAAAAGCTAAAAAGTTTAACTCTAAACGAATACATCATTTTGGCGCTTGTTGTTTCCACATTCGTTTCTGCCTTTCTGTTGTCTGCTCTCGTTCTCCTGCTACCTGTTTATTTTATTGCAACCCATCAAGTAAAAAAAGCATTGCCAAAAAAGAAGCACGAATACGCACTGCTGTTTTTTTCATTCATTGCCTTGATCTCCACTTTTGCTTTTTCAAAGGATGCAGTTTTTGGCGATATTTTGATAAAAGCAGTGTGGATTAAGTTTTTAAGCATTGGTATTATCATTTTAGTATTCGATATTTTTTTCTTTACAAACATAATGACGAGGCGCGCCTTTCATATAAGTATGGTTCTATCTTCCTTGCTAAGTATTACCAGTTTTATTGTTGCTCTGATTCAAAAAATTCTTGGAATTTTCCCCGACCCCATTGAACGTCCCGGACGCGTAGCCTCCATCTTCTTTAACGAAAATTATTACGGCACCGTTATCGAGTTCGTCGTTATTATTGCGCTATTTCTTCTTTTTAAAAGCACAAAGAGGAAAGCTCGCATTTTGTACACACTCGTGATCATTGTCAACATTGCAGGTCTTTACCTAAGCCAATGCAGAACAGCGTATATAAGCATTGCGCTTTCAATTCTTGTTTTTACATACTTTCATATTGATAAAAAGCAATTTTTGAAAATCCTGCTTGTCCTTTTTTCATTTTTTCTTGTCATTATGCTTTGCTCAAAGATTGTTGATCATGATTTTTTGAACCGCTTTGATCTTTCAACCCTATTCAATGATATTGATTTTAGAATTGGTATTTGGAAAAACGCTTTTCATTCAATCGCCGAATATCCTCTTTTGGGTCGCGGATACTACGCCTATCCTGCTGTCATCAGCGAAATACCAGGAGGTACCCATTATTGGGCAATACATGCGCATAATTTATTCATTGAGTTAATGATGGATTTCGGACTAGTGGGAGCAATATTCCTTATTGTATTTTGTATCGGAGCAGTCAATGCTTGCACCAAAGCCTGCAAAACAGCGCAAGACAAAACATGTGGAGCTCTTATCTTATCAGCAATTCTTTCCATTGTGATACACGGAATGCTTGATATCACGGTCATTTTTCCACAGACAGGATTTTTTCCTGTATTATTATTAACAATATCTCAAACATATGAAGCAAAAGAGAATAAAGGATCATATTGATGAAAATTGTATTAGCGTCCGCCTCACCAAGAAGAAAAGAACTATTAAGTAAGCTTTATAATAAATTTGAAATCATTCCAGCAGACATTGATGAAACACTTCCGGATGATATAGGCGTTGAATTTGCACCGATGTATCTTGCAGCAACTAAAGCTGATCTGATAGCAAGCAAATACCCCAACGATCTTATTATCGCAGCTGATACAGTCGTTATTTGCGACGGCAAGCTATTCGGAAAACCAAAGGATGAAAATGACGCAAGAGAAATGCTTTCCACCCTATCCGGAAAGACCCATAAAGTAATCACCGGGTGTTGCATTTCAATCGGCGAACAAACAACTTGTTTTGCCGAAGAAAGTTATGTTACTTTTTTCAAATTGGAGAAAGAAGAAATTGATGAATATATTCAAAGCAAGGAACCAATGGGAAAAGCGGGTGCTTATGCCATTCAAGGGTTGGGGGCTTTGCTGGTCGAAAAAATAGAGGGAGATTACAGCAACATCGTTGGTCTCCCAATTGCTAGATTAAAACGAGAGATCAAAGATCTTTTACAGCAGATAGAATAAAAATGAGCATCAATGATGCTCATTTTTTCATTTTTTTCTTTTTTAAATGTTTCGTTAATGAGGTCTTCTTTTTCTTTATTTTTCTATCTTCAATAGCAGTAATACTTTTAGATATTCCTCTGTTTTCAGGAGGTATTAAACAGTTTTCTCCGAAACCGATCAAATCACTTCGACCAAGATCAACAAGGCACTTTGCTATTTGCTTTCTGTTTTTCGGAAGATACCACTGTAGGAGAGCGCGTTGCGCCGCTTTTTCCTCCTTACTTCTCGCCACATATATTTTTTTCAATGTATACGGATTAAGACCGGTGTAGTACATACAAGTTGAAACAGTCCCCGGCGTAGGATAAAAATCCTGAACTTGCTCGGGGTGCATTTTTTCCTTTTTCAAAAAAAGAGCCAGTTCAATAGCATCATTGAGTGTACTTCCCGGATGTGATGACATTAGATATGGAACAAGGTACTGCTTTTTGCCAATGGACTTAGTTAATTCATAAAACCGCTTCTGAAACCGACGATACACGAAGAAAGACGGTTTACCCATAGCAGCAAGAACAGGATCGGAGCAATGTTCAGGCGCTACCTTAAGTTGTCCGCTGACATGATTTCTGACAAGTTCCTTGAAAAATGTTTCGTCTTTATCACAAAGGAGATAATCAAAACGAATTCCCGAACGAATGAAAACTTTTTTTACCTTTGGCAATTCACAGAGTTTCTGCAGAATTGACAGATATTCGCTATGATCAATCTTGAGATTCTTACACGGCGAGGGTGCCAAGCATTTTTTACCCTTACACATTCCACTCTTCCTTTGTTGGTCACATGAGGGGGAACGAAAGTTTGCAGTTGGGCCACCAACATCGTGAATATACCCTTTAAAATCAGGGCTTTCTGTTAACCGTTTTGCCTCACGAAGAATAGACTCTTCACTTCGGCAAGAAATATAGCGTCCTTGGTGATAAGCGATAGCACAAAAATTGCAAGCACCGAAACAACCTCTGTTATGATTGATCGAAAACTTAACTTCCTCAATGGCAGGAACACCGCCCAGCTCCTCGTACGAAGGGTGATAGTTCCGTTCATACGGCAAATCAAATACACGATCAAGCTCATTCTGAGTAAGCGGAGGCATAGGTCTATTTTGATACAGATAGGCGTTCTTGTGTTTTTGAACTACAGCTCTCCCACGTATATAGTCGTGCTCGTCTTGTTGAATACGGCACGAAATCGCGTAGTTTTTAAAGCCTTCTTCCGTCTGCGGCTTAACACTTTCAAAAGAGGGACACTCAACACATGCGGAGAAATCAATTTGATCCTTGCCCTGCAAAACACATGTACCAAGAACATTATTGATTTGAGAAATGCTATCGCCTGATGCAAGTCTCATTGCAATTTCTACCGCTTGTTTCTCCCCCATTCCATACATCAAAATGTCTGCACCGCTCTCAATAAGTATTGAGGGATGAATCGTATTATCCCAATAATCATAATGAGCAAAGCGCCGCAAAGAGGCTTCAATCCCTCCAATGGCGATAGGTACATCTCCATAAATAGAACGAATATAGCTGCAATATGTGGCCGTAGCACGATCAGGCCGTTTTCCCGTAGCACCACCCGGTGAATATAGATCCTTTTCACGGCGTCGTTTCGCAACAGTATAATGAGCAACCATAGGATCAATATTGCCACCATTTACATAAAACGCGAGCTTGGGACGACCAAATCTTGCTATATCCTCTACACCTTGCGGTTGCGGAATGATGCAAACGGAAAAGCCCTCGGCTTCCAATACACGGGATATGATCGCGGTACCAAAGCTGGGATGATCTACATAAGCATCACCGCTGACAATCACGATATCCGGTTCACTCCAACCACGATCCAGCATTCCACGTCTTGTTATAGGTAAAAAAGACATTTTATTCTTCGCTTTTAACTATCGGCATCGGCTGATCCAAAAGTTTTTTGCGCTCCTTCCAATCAGGCATGAATCCATTAAGCAAATGATAAAATTTTGCTGAATGATTATGCTCTTTTGTATGACACAATTCATGAAGCATTACATAGTCAATGGCTTCTTGTGGATATGTGGCAAGAAAATATGATAAGGAAATGTAGTTTTTCGGACTACAACTTCCAAAGCGGGTTCTTGCAGAAGTTACAGTCAGCTTTTCAAACGGAAGATCAAATTTTTCTGAAAAATAACTTAAACGCGGCAGAAAGGATGCATTCGCTATTCTTTGAAGCGTTTTCGCCTCTTCTTTAGATAAGAAGCGCGGCTTCTCTTTTTGTTGCATCTTAGCTATTGTGTTATGTATCCAACGAGATTTTGAATCAAGAATTTTTTCAATTCTTCGTTTAGATACAAAATATGGTGCCCTCACTAAAAGAGTACCATCACTTTTAATTTCCATAGCCAACGTTTTTCGGCCGGTTCTGATCAGCTTGTAATCCATACAATTCCTCCAATGCGATTATAACAAAAAGGAAAGAAAAATTCAAGTTTACATTGCAAAACGTTTTTTTCTATGTTAAAATTCCAATGTGGGAGAATTTTTTTAGTTATCTTCCCCGAATGTCCACCTTCATCCACGACTGCTTTTATCAACCGTATTACAAAAATCTGATATTCGTAAATCTACTAAAAGATTTATATTTTAAATGATATGAAAAGACTTATATATTTAATTTTGATATTCATTTTCGTATTATCTGTGTTGCCTTCCTGTGCAACGGAATTAAAAAATGATCTTACAATCGATGTGCTTGATATCGGAAAAGCCGATTGCATTGTTATCAAAAATAGCGTAAGCACAATTATGATAGATACGGGCGAAGAAGAAAATCTCCCGACCATTGAAACATATCTTAAAGCAAATGGCATTCAAAAAATTGACTGTTTGATCCTCTCCCATTATGATAAAGATCATATCGGTGGTGCTAAAAAGATCATTTCAACTTACAATGTCGAAAAAGTCGTGGAATCTTCCTTTATTTCCGATCGTGATGAATATATTAATTATCATGCTGCAGCAGAGAAAAAAAGCATCTCGGTAAATAAACTGGAAAATGATACAGAATTCGCGATCGGAGATCTTGCTTTTACCATCAGTGTTCCAAAAAAAGCATCCTACGAAAAGAAAGAAGATAACAACGCGTCCCTAGTTGTTGCTATGAAATATAAGAATATTTCATTTTTATTTTGCGGCGATGCCATGAATGAACGAATGGATGAAATTCTTATTGAAGATCCGGGCAAATTTGATTTGGTGAAATTACCACACCACGGTAGCTATTTAAAACGCTATGACGAAATTCTGGAAAGTCTATCTTGTAGAAACGTAGTTATCACTGACTCGGAAAAAAATCCGGCAGATGAAAAGCTTCTCACACTTTTAGATCATAATAAAATTGCTTGCTATGAAACACGATATGGCACGGTATCGATCACGTGTGACGGCCAAACCCTTTCAATAAAGCAGTAAAAAGCAGGTTTCCCTGCTTTTTTTCATTTTCACCACGTTTGCATATAATACATTGAGGAGGGATGATATGACCGAAATAATTCTTTCATTTTTTTCACTGATCGGCATAGTGCTGATAGCAATTCATTTATGCGATTTTTTCTTTTACAGAAAATTCAAGACAAGTCTTCCGCTCATTGTCAATTTAAAGGAGAAAAGTGAAATTGAAGCAATAGAAATTTTAGAGTTGATCGCTACTGCCAGACAAAGATGCAGCGGCAAAGCTGCGATCAGCGAACTTATGGTGCTGATAGATAATAATTCAGCGATAAATAAAGACGAAATATATCATTACTTAAGGATATTAAACTTACCGGGAACAGTATACCAAAACGCTGAAATACTATTGAAATAGTTTTATTTTTTAGAAAAAAGCTTGATTTCGCCGTTAAAATTTGCAGCCATTACAAAAACATCATCAATACTATGAACCTTTTTCTTTCTTAATTCATCCATAAGCCAGCGCCGATTTTTTCCGATCAAATGAAGAGCTTTATCATTGATCTTGCCATCGTCAATGACGGCTACGGAATAGCCGATTTCATTACTCTCAATATTCAAATCGCTGAGTGTTGGCGTATCAAATTTCGCAAACGGAACGACACTAAGCTGTCCGTTTGGCTCCAAGATAGCAAAGCGAACAGAATTAATATCGTAATATCCACACTGCCGCAACATACTGAAAAGCTCGTCTAAGGTAACACGATTCTTTAATAATTCCTTTTTAGCAATCACACCGTCTTTAATTAAAAAATCCGGTGAAAACTCAAATATTTTTTTCATTATCGGAATTTTGATTGCCAAAAACGAAACTGTAATTTCAAGAGAAATTAATATAGCAATTAAAACAACTCCGCGAAAAAAGGGAATGCTTTGATCAGTCACCAGAGTTACAGCAAGTTCAGAGAGAAAAAAGGCTGCTATTAACTCTGACATTTCCATCTGCCCTATCTGCCTTTTTCCCAGAAAACGCATTGAGAATATCATAATAAAATAAACGATTATAAAGCGAAAAATATAAGTTATCATAATGATATCATTTGTAAAAACAAAAAAAGAATTCGGCCAAGGCCGAATTCTTTTTTATAAAGCAATATTCTCATAAGTTAAAAATACAAAACGCTTTCCGTTTTTTGAAACCTGTATATCCCCTTCTTCCACAAGTTTAAAATCGGGGTCAAGATCCAAATTTGGAAAAAAGACATCTGCTTCTTTTTCATTACAAAAAATTTTAGTAACATAGGCTTTTTTGCATTTCTTGTAGAGCTGACGATATACCGTTTCGCCGCCAATCACAAAAACGCGATCCTCTTCTAACGAAGCAACAGCTTTTTCCAACTCTTCTATGTTATGGACCACAACAAGGTTCTCTCCCGCGTCCATATCCCCGCTTGTCAAAACAAAGTGAGTTCGGTTTGGCAAAGGTTTGGAATCGGGAAAGCTTACTAAAGTTTTCCTACCGCAAATGACATAATTTGAAGTGGTGAGCTCACGAAAAAATCTCATATCCTCCGGAATATGGTATAACAAGTCATTGTCTTTTCCAATTCCCCAAGAGGTATCGACAGCAACTACTAAATTCATTATTACTCCTTAAATCGCAACGGGAATTCCTTTGATCTGCTCATGCGTCTGATAGTCCAGAAGCTTTACATCATCAACAGTGAAATCATAAAAATTCTTAATTTCAGGATTGATCCAGAATTTAGGTGCCGGAAGCGGTTCTCTTTGAATCAATTCTTCAACCAAAGGAATGTGTCGATCATAAATATGCGCATCAGCAATCACGTGTACGAATTCTCCGGCTTTCATACCTGAAACCTGAGCAAACATATGTGTCAATACTGCGTATTGAACAACATTCCAATTATTTGCAGTCAAAACATCACTGGATCGCTGATTTAAAATAGAATTCAAGATAAGATCGCCGTTAGAATCTTTAGTAACATTAAAAGTCATAGAGTATGCGCAAGGCTCAAGGCCCATCTCAGAGAGATCCGCAAAATTATAAAGATTAGTTATAATCCTACGGGAATAAGGCGTGTTCTTCAGCTGCCAAAGAACATTGTCGACCTGGTCCATCGTGCCATGCTTAAACTTATATTTTTGAGCGAGCTGATAGCCGTACGCTTTTCCGATCGTACCATTCTCATCTGCCCAAGAGTCCCAAATGTGGGAAGGCAATTCATCAATTCGATTACTCTTTTTCTGCCAAATCCAAAGAATCTCAGCAACGCAGCTTTTCAAGGCGGTTTTTCTCAGAGTGATTGCAGGAAATTCCTTAGAAAGATCATAGCGGTTTACGACACCAAATCGTTTCACAGTATATGCTTTTTCGCCATCTTCCCAGTGTGGGCGCACAAGTTCGCCTTTGGTATCCGTTCCATTATCAATAATATCACGGCACATTTGAATAAAAATATGATCTGCATAACTCACAAAACATCACACTCCTTTCGTACATTTTACCACAACATTAATTATAAATCAACCATATTTAAAAGGAGATCGGTCACATATTGCTTTTTTTTAAAAAGTATGTCATAATATAATAACTACAATAAATGAGGTTAAGAAATGACCGGAAACGCCTTTATTAAAAGACTAAGCTTTCAATTGGACTTTTTGAATGAAGATGACAAAAAAACGGTAATAGCTTTCTATGAACGCAAGCTTACAGTGGCAAATACATTAGTTGAAGAAGAAACTATTGTAAAGTCATTTGGCTCTCCCGAGCACATTGCAAAGATGCTGAAAGAAGCCTATTTTTCTCATCTGGCAGCAGCGGAAGCAGACAATCAAAAAAACAATTCTGTCGAAAAAACAACTACAGATGCTGAAATATCTGAATCAGATGTGCCGGATGACAAACAAGTCGGCGAACCCGAGATGAACTCAGATTCATTGGACGATACAGAGGATGACGTTATTTTTTCTAAACCCTCAGCTCCAAAAAAAGCGGCAGAGATGATTCATTCTTTGGAAAACCAAGAAGTAAAAACTCTTTACGGTGAAAAGGTTATAATCGAAGAACGAATCTCCCCTATTGAAGAAATTATCATTGAACCCATCGATAATGAAAACGGTCTTACTGCCGAAGAAATCCAGCAAGCAAAAGATGAAACTTTAGAAAAAGCCAATAACTATACGACTGCAGCCATTGAGCTTCCTTCTGAATTTGTAGACAACAATGGTAAAATCTCCGAATCGACAGATTTTACCGAAGAATCAAAGATTGATTTATCTGAGGATACAAAGATCGACCTTGACCGAGATGCAAAGGTAGATCCTAACGAGAAAACCCAAATTGCAATCCTTACGGATGAGTCAAATGAAATAAAAGAAACAAAATTTCAGGA
>JAZSDQ010000077.1:0-7291 GCA_045531235.1 Eubacteriales bacterium | reverse complement strand
CCCATCTGCCTTCTTCGGGAATGGGAGCGGGGCCGTGCTTGGGGCCTTTTGCCACAACGCACATGTTTTCTACATCTTCAGTAAACATGTTCATTCTTTTTTGTCCTTCCTTAATGTTTTTATTAGTCGACAATAACGCCCATGGTGCCGGGAGCGGCGCATGCTGCGTTGGATTCGTCGGTATCGATGTGCATTGCTGCAGCGAACTTCTCGCTGACGCGGCAAACGACTTCATCGAATACGAGGGCTCTTTCGCCTTCTACGCGAACCTTGATGATCTGTTTATCCTTCACACCGAAAGCTTCTGCATCTGCAGGGGTGATGTGAATGTGGCGCTTTGCAACGATCACGCCTTCTGCCAATTCCACTTTGTTTTCGCCGACGCTGATGGTACAGCCTGCGCTGCCAGCTACGTCGCCGGATTCGCGGATGGGAGCCTTTACGCCCAGGCTTCTTGCATCGGTAGCGGAAATTTCTACCTGAGAAGCGGGACGGGCAGGTCCGAGAATGATAACGTTTTTGAGGGTGCCTTTGGGGCCGGTGATATCAACTCTTTCTTCGCAAGCGTACTGACCGGGCTGAGAAAGCTCTTTTTTGAAGGTGAGCTCATAGCCCTTGCCGAACAGAGCTTCAATGTGCTCCCGGGTCAAGTGTACGTGGCGTGCAGAGGTTTCTACCAAGATTTTCTTTTCCATTGTGACATCTCCTAACATAAATTTATTTCAAAACCAATCTATTATACAACAAAATCTGCATATTTGTAAAGGGGAAAACACGCTTTTTTTTAAGAATTACGGCTTCTTTTCATAATGCAGGAGATCTTGATGATGACATAAAGAGTAATAGCAAGATCAATGAGGATTCCGGAAGCATCTACAAGGTCCCAGCGGATGCGGTCGCTTGCGCCTGCAATGAGATGAGGAAGGCGTGAAGTTAAGCCGAAAAACACGGTGGGAAGTGCCGTAAAGGCGTAGGAATTGGGGCGGGTCAGAGAATCTTCTCCCAGAAGGAGCTGCGCCTGATAGAGGAAGAAGATCATTGCCGAAATGACGAAGAGAAATTGACCGATGTAAAGGCTTTTATTCACAAATCGGGCAAGATCCCGATATTCTATCACCAGTCTTACGGTACACCAAAATGCAGGAAGAAGGGCGAAAAACGCTTGCTTCTTGTCAAGCTCCGGTGAATTGCGAAGGGCAGCGAAAATAAAGTATGCGCCGGAAAGTACGCTGAGAATGGAAAAAACGATGGCAAAGGGATCGGAAGAAAACTTGTCGTTCAGAAAGAAGGCAAGGGCATACGCCAAAAATCCAAAACCGGGCAAAAGCGACGCAAAGGCGGAAAGGGTTCCGTTCCAAACGATGGTTTTACGGGTAAATCCTTGATGGAAGTACTGAGGGTAAGCCTCTTCTTCATCAAAAACTTCCTGTCGGTGGATGAGAAGATCCTCGCTTTCCGATTTTACCTTGCTGGCATAAACGTCACTTCCTTTTTTGCTGAAGGAAAGGGCGAGGCAAAGAAAGAAGATAACGAAGCCCACTGCATTATAAACGGTGCAAATGGTTCCGTTTCCGTTGAACAGACCGTTTGAAAGGCTCAATTCGGTAAAATACGTGATGATGCGCAAAAAGAACATAATAGGAACGAGAATGGCGAGAACGAAGACGAATTTTCGAAAAAGGCGTTTGTTGAATTTCATAGGGAACTCCTTTTATTTACGGCGTTTCTCGCCGCTTATTACGGAAGAAACGGAGAGGATCATGGTAAGAACGGAAAAAACACAGATGAGCCATTTTGTAATGGCGTTGTTGAGAAAAGCCATAGCTTCGTTAAACTGATCAATGACGAAAAAGGTGAGGATCATCAAAGAGAGGATCAAGGTCAGGTGAGGGAGAAGCGCGGCGAAGAAGTGAAGGATCTTTTTCATTCTGTCTCCTTATTTTTGCCCGACGGGGCAAGGTAGATAATATCGCTGATGGCTCTGCCGCCCTCCACGGAGGGGGAAGAAAAGATCTCGCCGTAAAGACACATCACGGCGGAATTGCCACCGTCCAGATTATAGGCGGATTTGCAGCCAAGCTCTTCAAAAAGATTTGCAAGCTCGGGAAGGCTCATTCCTGAGGAGTGGCTTTGCCTTCCGTCCACGGCGACGAGGCAGTAATGGCCCGGCTCAAAATAGCCGATGGCAACTCGCGGATTTTTGCCTGCAATACCTGTGGAAAACTTGGTGACGGCAGTGCCGTCGGCATTTAACAAGGCGGGACCGAAATCCCAGGCTTGCCAAGCGCCTCCTGCAATGGCTTTGTCCACGTCAAAGGCGGCAAAGGGATAGGTTTCCATGGTGCCGTCATAGTAGAGCACACAGATCTGATGGGCGCGGGTCTTGCGGTAGACCTTGCCGTTTCGTATGACAACGCTTCTTTGGCGGATGCCGAAATAGTCACCGGAAACGGCGAGAACGGCATTTTCTCTTTGGGCCATATTCAGAACGGAATCGGTTTCGCCCAGAGAAAATTCTTCTCCTGCGAAGGCGGTGCGAAGGAACTCAATGTTCTTAACGTAAAAATCGGCAAGATAATAAGTGACGTCGTCTTCCGCGTGGGTAGTAACGGTAAGATTGATATGGGAATCCATATAAAAGCCGTTTTTTCGGACAACACTGCCGTCGGTAGTGAATTTATCGGAAAATTTTTCCGAGAAATCATAAGATTCGCCCAGCTGTGACGCGCCGTACAGGTGGCCGATGCTTCTGGGAAGTACGTGATGAAAAAGACTGAATACTACCAGACCGATGCCGATGGCCAGAAGATCAAGAAAGAAGAAAAGGGCGAGGCGCTTTATCTGTTTCGCAGTCATTTTTCACCTTTCTTTGGGGAAGATCCAATACTTTTGCACCAAAAAGCTGATAGGGAAGCAGAGGACCTGCGCCGTTATTTCCGCAAGAAGAACGTGGAAGCCTAATGTTAAGAACAAGGCGCCCAGTCCGTAATTTGCAAAAAAGATGAGGACAACCAAGAGAATGTAGAGGGTGAAAGTCTTGGCGGGATTTTTCAGATTGCCGAAGACTACTTTGCGGTTGATAAGATAATTGACTACGGAAGAAGTCGTTCTTGCGACGCCAAGACCGATGCCGTAGCGAAGGACTTCCCGGCTTTCTCCGGGGAGGAAGGGCGCAAGAATCCAGTTGTAGAAAATGTAGAGGACCACAAGGTCGATTATCACTGCAAGAAGAGAGGAAAAGGCAAAGGATAAGACCTGAAAAAGGGCGCCGAAGGCGCATTTGAAGAGAATTCCGTATACGCGCATCGCATCCCGAAGGGGATTGAAGTGGCTGGATCTATTCTCTTCAATATAGACGGTTTCAATGGGGATCTCCCGTAGGGGGATCTTTTTCTTTGCGAAGCGGCAGAGAACCTGCATTTCATATTCGTAGCGGTCACCTTCTACCTGAAGAAGTTCGCCCAGAAGATCGTAGTGAAAGGCGCGAAGGCCTGTTTGTGTATCTTGTATTTTCCTTCCCATAAGAATTCGGAAGGTGATGCGGGAAGCACTGTTGCCGAAGCGGCTGCGAAGGGGAATGGTCTTATCGTCAAATTTTCTGGCGCCGAGAACAAGGCTTTTCGGGTGGCTTTTTGCTTCTTCCATACAGCGGAGGATATCTTCGGGCAGGTGCTGACCGTCAGCATCTGCGGTGCAGAAAATATCGTCTTTTATTTCTTCGTTTTTTAAGTACTGAAAGGCGGTTTTCATGGCCGCGCCCTTGCCGCGGTTGATCTGGTGATGAAGGAGGGTACAGCCCAAGGCGGAAACTTCCTCAAAGATGGGAGCAAAGCTTTCTCCCGAGCCGTCATTGACAACGAGAATGCGAGCGTTGCTTGCCTTTTTTAAAGCGTGGATCAGTTGAAGCAGCTTTTCGTCAGGCTTGTAGGCGGGAATGATGATGGTCACGCTTTTCGTCCTCCTTTTTCTTTTTCGTAATCGGCAAAAAAAGCCATTTACAGATAATACTATTCTATCAAAAAAAACGTTTCTTTGCAAGGGTTTTATCCCATTCTGTCCCACAAGGCGCGCTTCGAATGCTTTTTCGCTTTTTCGTAATAAAGCTTGGGAAATACGAACAAAAATTCGTAAAAATCATTGACAATTACGAAATTTCGTGATATAATCCACTCGAGCAATGAGAAAGAAGAAAAAAAGGAGGAAGAATGAAGATCGACTTTTACAAAGAGAAAGAACGGCTTTTGACCTTGGCGCGGGAATACATTTCCGATGCCATCGACAGCCTGGAGGAATATTTGCCGGATATGGCCGGTGAGCTTCGCTGGATCAGCGAAAATCTGCTTTCTGAAATTTTGTCTGTCCGATCCGCCGTGGGATCCCTGGCAGACGGGGAAGATCCGGACGGTGCTTTTGCGTGACCTTTGATGAATATATGACCCGTTTTCGCTTGTTGCAACGCAGCGTGGAGCAAGATGAAAAATTGCTTCATTTACTTCGTGGGAAAGCCTATCAAAGCTTTGCCGCCCGTTTCGGAAAAACGGAAAATCCCGTGCTTCGCTCTCTTGTTCTGACCGATCAAAAGGTGGAAGCAAGACGAAAGAAGCGGCAACGGCTTTGTGAGCGCTACGGAATTCGCATTGCGCGGGCGATCTCGCTGATGGAAAGCCCTGCCTTGCAGGAATACGCTTTGTATCATTATTTATATGGCTTGACCCATGAAGAAATTGCGGAGCAAAGCTTTTTCTGCGTGAGAACGGTATACCGCCACGGAAAAAAGGCGAGAAAAGAACTAGAGAAAAAGCTTCTCTCCGTGATGCCCCGGGCAAAGCGGCAAGGGCAGGGAAAATTTTCCGTCAAAGGAAGGCTGCCAAAAAGGAAGAAAGGTACGGACAAGGTGACGAGAAGCGTTGCTTTTTCCACGGCACGGCACAACAGTATGCCGTATCGCCCCGTGCCCGTATATATTTAAAAGCCCCCAAGTCTTTGCACTTGGGAGCTTTTTTCTCTTATTGTTTCGTTAGATCTTTTGCAGCATCGTAAGGCGGCAGGTAGCGGTAGGGAAGACGGGCGGAATCCCAAATGCTGTTGGGATCAAAGAGGTAGCTGTATTCTCTTACATAGGTTTTGTTGCCCATTTGATAGAAGTAAAGAATTTCCCCCGTAACGGCTTTTCTGTCACTGAAGATGCCGTTGTCATCCGGCTCATTGGCAAGGTATCTTCCTGCGCCGCAGCCGAAGAAGAACTTAAATCCGCTGTCAAAGAGATATTTGTGATCGGCATTGGAACGAAGGGAAACATTGCCCAAGGTGTGACCGCCGTAAGGCCAGCAGAAGAGCTTTGTTTCGCCTATGATGGCGCCGACTTCTTCCAGCCAATGAGTGGTATCCCAACGGATCTCGGAGGAGGTGTATTTAGGCATTCTGTGGTGATTGTAGCTGTGGGAGCCGAAGGAAAAGCCTTCATCGCGAAGAGCTTCTACGACACTTTTTGCTTGGCGTACTTCTCCTTGACGGTCAAGGCCCAGTGCTGCTTCCGCATCGTTTACCGGCTCGGACTGAGAGCGATAGCCGCAGATGCCGTCAAAGCCTGTGAAGAACAGGGTGCCTTTGGCGCCGCGGAAGGTGAAATCGGGGTGCTCGCGGCAAAATGCGGCAATGATGGGGAAGATCTCGTTATCGTAGGAGATGACTTCCGTGCCGTCTTTTTGCTTGGTATAGGTGCAGACTCTGCCGCTTTCATCCAGAATGAGCTTATCTACCATACCTCTGCCCATTTTTCGGGAGTCGTAGGTGACGTCGTCATAGGTAAGAAGGAGAGGCTTCTTTCCTGCAGGGAGGGGTAGACGCGTTACGGGAGAATCCGTTTCTTCATTATAAAAGAGATTGGCATCTACGATGATATAGCCTTTTTCGTAGAGGGCGCCCAGAATGGCTTTGAATTCGCTGACGGTCAGGCAGTCGTCACCGCACCAGCGATAGGTTTTTTCCGATGCAAAATTGATTTCGGGGAAGGCGATGAGGCAATGGGTGTAAATGTTTTCCAAGGTGGCAAGGACGTTGCACTCCACAAGATTATCTTCCTGAAAGGCGCGGTATTCTTCCAGGCGCTTTTCTTCCGCTTCGATATGTGTGTCAATTCCCAAGCCTTTCAGATTTTGCAGAAATTCTTTGCCTTGGGGAATGTTATAGCGCACCATAAAATCGGTGACGGCTTCGGTGATGCCTTTTTGGAACGGATCGCTGTTTTTGGAGATCAGTTCTTTTGCCTGACTCTTGGAGGACACTTTTGCAAGGGCGATGGCAGCTTCTCGGAAGTTTTTCTTTTCCACCCATTCTCCCGCCTTTGCCAAGGGATCGGAAAGGGTTCTTTGCTTAGCTGCATCCAGATAGCCAAGGGCAATGCCGGAAGCTTCTTTTACGGTGGCGATGGTATTCATCATGATTTCCAATTCGCTAAGCTTCATACCGCCTGCAAGATAATGGCGGTAGTAGCGGTCCATCTGCTTAGAAAAGACGGTATAGGTCTCCGACCAATTGACGGCAGGAGCTGCTGAGGGGCTTTCCCCTTTGACGGCGCTTTCAAAAACGGCCTCGCACCAAAGATAGGCGTCTTTCTTTGCGCCTGAGAGTGAGGCGGGATCTATGGTTTGCGCGGGGGCGACGGTAACTTTTTCTTCTGTAGGTGCTTCTTCCTTCGTTTCCTCGGAAAGGATTTCCTCAAGGGTTTCCTCGTTTTTTTCTTCGGTCACGGCGCTGTCTTCGGTGACGGTGGTTTTTGGCTCATCGCCGCCGCAGGCAGTAAAGGAAAGAAGAACAAGGATCATAAAAAGGGGCAGTGTAAAAGCGAGAATTTTTTTCATAGTAGGCTCCTTTCGGTGATTTACAAATCTATTATACGACATGATTTGCAATTTGAAAAGGGATAATACAAAAAAACAAGGCACAGCAATTTGCTGTGCCTTGTGTGATCAAACGGTATGAAAAAGAGTTATCTCTTCTTCCACTCGTCGTACTGTTCCATGTAAGCGGTCTCTTCTTCGGAGAACTTACGGAGAGTATTAACAACTTCGCCGCCATTGTACTTGCGATCAGCAACATCTTCGGTGGTACCCATGATGGTGATGTTGCACTGACGGTGACGAGCACGAACGTGGTCCCAGTCAATGAAGTAGATGTGAGCGAAAAGACCGAGGTCGAGCTTGCCGTCCTTGATCGTGAGCGTCTCGCTTCTGCCGAAGAAGCAGCTGCGAAGATGTCCGTCTGTGTTCATGCTGGAGTAGTCGCCGGGCTC
>JAZSDQ010000058.1:0-2830 GCA_045531235.1 Eubacteriales bacterium | reverse complement strand
CATTTTTTTGATATTTTTTTCATTCAAAAGGCAACACCAAAAACAAACCGGAAGAATAATCTGTACTTGAGAGAGTTTATTCTGTATATTTCGGGAGGCTTTTATG
This sequence comes from Eubacteriales bacterium, assembly GCA_045531235.1. Lineage (GTDB taxonomy): Bacteria > Bacillota > Clostridia > Oscillospirales > SIG627 > RGIG5579. The sequence goes on along the minus strand of JAZSDQ010000058.1, from coordinate 2,724 downwards.
AACAATGAAACACTTTGGAAGGTGATCCTCGGGATCACAATTCCTTTTATCGGTACTCTTCTCGGTTCAGCAATGGTATACATTATGAAAAACAAATGGCTTTCTTCAGCAAAAACATATTTGTATGGGCTGGCAGCCGGAGTTATGGTAGCAGCATCCCTATGGTCACTTCTTCTGCCTGCGCTCGAAATGTCCTCTTCCCCCTTTCCTGTCATCGCAGGGTTTATTTCGGCAGTTTTGCTGTTTTCTGTCACCGATCTATGGATCGTAAACAAGGAGAAGAACAATTTCTCCAACTTTGTCGGCAAACGAATGGCTTTCGCCGTCACACTTCATAACATTCCGGAAGGGATGGCCGTAGGTGTAATTTTTGCAGGCGCGCTTTCTGCAGGAGGTCGGGTGTCTCTTTCTTCGGCAATGATGCTGTCTTTGGGAATTGCGATTCAGAATTTTCCCGAGGGATCTGTTATCTCCATGCCTCTTAACGCAGCAGGCGTGAACAAGCACAAAAGCTTTTTCTGCGGCACTCTTTCCGGTGTGGTAGAGCCCGTCGGTGCCATTCTCGCCCTAATGCTGACACATCTGATTTTGCCGATTCTTCCTTTTCTCTTATCCTTTGCCGCCGGAGCTATGATTTTTGTGGTTGCAGACGAAATCATCCCCGAGCTTCACAAGTCCGAGTTTTCCACCTTTGGTATTATCTCCTTGGGGGTTGGTTTTTGCCTGATGATGGCGCTGGATGTGCTCTTCGGATAAAAAGATTTTACCCGCTGTTTTCTAAAAATAATACAGCTTTTAAAAAAATAATCCGTTTTTTCTCGGCTTTTATTGAAAAAGCCGCTTAGCCACCAAAGAACCGCCGCAAATTCCGTTCATATACTACTACTGAGCCACGGCTCAACGGCTTTTTGCCAATAATAATCATAAGGGGAAAAACACCGTGAACTATCAAAATTTATGCTCTTGCCAAAGCGGCGAAGCTCGCTCAAGCGATGCTTGCTGCAACACCTGGCAAACTCCAAGAACAGGCTGCGGTTGCGGCAGTAATACCTGGCGCACCCCCAGAACGGGTTGCGGTTGTGGAAACAACACCTGGCGCAACCCCAAAACGGGTTGCGGTTGCGGCAATAATACCTGGCGTAACCCCAGAACGAGTTGCGGTTGCGACAACAACACTTGGCGCACGCCGAGAACCACCTGCGGTTGCGAAAATACAGTTCGTAACAATGACAACTGCGAAAAAAATAACTGCAGTACTTTAAACACTCGCAACAACGCAGGAACCGTGTGGAAAAACCGCAACGGATGCTGCGCAAATACCGTCATTTCCTATACTCCCACACGCACTTCCGGTTGCGGATGCGCAGCCGCCGTTGCCCGTACAAGCCATTGCAACGGCGACACTCCCTGTGCTGAAGGAGCCTCCGCAGATTGCCCACTTTCGGGAAGAAGCCTTGCTATGGTTTATTCGCCTCACCAGGAATTCCAATCTCTTTACGACCCCAGAGAGGGGCTTTCCCACGGAACGGTTTTCTGTGAACTGAATAAACCCTTTTACGGCACGGGGAGGAACTGCTGATGAATAGCAAAAATGCCCTTTTGGAAGAAATCCGTTCCGAAGATTTTGCCGTATATGAAGCGGCACTGTACCTGAACGGACACCCTCGCTGCCGCGAGGCCCTGGCGTATTACAAGCTTCACCGTGATATTGCCGCGGAACTGAAGTCTCAATACGAAGCTCTTTACGGGCCTTTGACCATCTACGGAAACTGCGATGATAACTGCTGGCGTTGGGTAGATACGCCCTGGCCTTGGGAAAAGGAGGCAAACTGAATATGTGGACTTATGACAGAAAATTGCAATACCCTGTAAAAATCAAAAATCCTTGCGCTCGTTCTGCAAAGATCATTATGAGTCAGCTTGGCGGTCCCGACGGTGAGCTTGCCGCTTCCATGCGCTACTTGAATCAACGCTATTCCATGCCCTATTCCGAAGTGACCGGCATTTTAACCGATGTGGGCACGGAAGAACTTGCCCATCTTGAAATGGTAGGCGCTATTTTGTATCAGCTGACCAAGGGACTTTCCGCCGATGAGATCCGCGCAGCGGGAATGGACGCATACTTTGTGGATCACACTGCAGGGATCTATCCCGCCTCTGCCGCAGGAGTTCCTTGCGATATGAAATATATCGGCGTGAAGGGCGATATCATTGCGGACCTCAACGAAGACCTTGCCGCCGAGCAAAAGGCGAGAGTCACCTACGACAACATTCTCCGTCTTGTGGACGATCCCGACGTCATCGACCCCATTCGTTATCTGAGAGCCAGAGAGCTGGTGCATTACCAAAGATTCGGTGACGCCCTGCGCATTGCTCAGGACAGAATGGACGAAAAGAACTTCTACGCCACGAACCCCAGCTTCGACAAGGGTTGCGGCTGCAGTCATTAACGAAAAAGAGCCCCGACGGGGCTCTTTTTTTGATACGCGGAACCTTTTTGAAAAAAGGCTTCCGCACCTCCAAAAACTTTCAGGTGAAAAGAAAGCAGATGGGGTTATCCATCTGCTCAAAACTTTTCGACATATTGAAATTTATCGTTCCATACGAACAAGAAATTCCGTTGTTTCTTCTTCATATTTTTTGTCATTTGTTATATTAAAACCATGTCGCTTATAAAATGCTATTGCTTTTGTGTTTTTCTCTAAAGCCCACAAAAAATTGACA
>JAZSDQ010000044.1:0-4428 GCA_045531235.1 Eubacteriales bacterium | reverse complement strand
ATCTTATTGTTGTGCGATATCAAAAGGAAGCTGCCGCAGACGCTGAAGTTGCTTTGAAGAGTTTGAATCATTTGAAGGTAAAGTCCAAGGTTGTTTCAGGCGGAGTGATTGAGCTTTGTGTGGAAACAAAAGCGACTCCTGAGCTTTTTGATATTGTTGATTCTATTTCTCAAATTGATGGCGTCATTGATGCCAGCGCGGTCAGCTATCAGAGTGAAACAACACTGTAATAAAAAAAGAAGTCCAAACGGACTTCTTTTTTTATAGACATTTCAATCTACTCAGAGCTTCTTTTAGCGAAAGTCTATTTCTCATATAGGCTTTGTTCGTCATTTCAACAGGGAGACAATAATCGTATTTATCACTTGCCAGCAACTCGCCCCCGGTGATCAGGCTCTCCTCGTTGATCTGTTTTTCACCGAGACTTTGCAGAAAACGAAGGATCTCGTCTTTTACTTTTTCGCATCGGAACGTAATGTAATAACAGCCGGCGCTTTGTACATCTACGATCCCAAAGGAGCTCCCTTGGATTTTTATGATCCGCTTTAATGCTTGAAATGCTTTTGTACCTATCCAAGGAAACAAAACGTAACTGTTTTCGCTGATGGAGAAAAGGGAATTTTCAATACAATTGATTTTTTTTGCCGCGATTCTTGCTGAATATAGTCGTTTGGAAGCTTTGGGAGAAAGATACGGATAGCTTATTTCGCAACACAAAACCTTACGCATTTCCTCTAAAACTCTCGTATGAATAAAGCCTTGGGTTCCCGGCCAAGAGATCTGCATCTTTCCTTCCACGGCTTTTACATAAACAATACGGCGAGATATATCGGTTTCGTCAACTTCCCAGACGCGTCCTGCAAGAGCAAAGCGTTCACCGACAGGAGGAACGGAATGAATGGTACCAATCTCTTCAGAGCCGCAGTGAACGGAAATATCATCGTTATCTTTGAATACTGCATAGAAATGATAACTTGATACCATTCTTTCACCCTTCAAACCTATGATCAAGGTATTATCTTCCGTTCGCTGGAGATAGTCATTTTTGATCATGTGAATAAGAAGGGCTTTGTAGTCTTCCTTGGTTACGTTCTGAAAAGGAGAGAGGGACAGGATTTTCTTTGCAAGTTCGGCTGGGGTTATGGAAGCGTTTGCAAAAACTACGGAAAGGGTCTGGTGAAACAAAAGGCTCGCAGGAAAGTTTTTCTCTTCGCAAGGCTCGATCCAACGTTCGTTTCGATACAGCTCAATAATTGCGATTGCTTGTAACAGCTCCCAGGGTATCCTTTGAAAAAGCGGAACAGTCGGCATAGCTTCTTCTTCCCGAAAAACCAAAAGCATTTCGGGTGTGTTTCCGCGTCTGCCGCTTCTACCGATTCTTTGCAAAAAGCCAGAAACGGAAGTAGGGGAGCCTTGATTGATAATCCGCTGAAGTTTACCGATATCAACACCAAGCTCTAATGTTACGGTGGCACACGCTGTGATGTTTTTTTCATCATTCTTTAGGGCGTTTTCAGTGTCCTCTCTGATTGCAGCGGAAAGGTTTCCGTGATGGATATAAAATCGGTCGATTTCATCTCTCTTTGTTGCAATCTGGCGCAGGGAAGCGCAAATATTTTCAGTTTCTTCCCTTGAGTTGGAAAACACCACGCATTTCTTGTTTTTTGTTGCTTCGTAAATGCAATAGTCGGCGGTATTCATCCCGCTATTTTCCGCTTCGGTAATATAAAAGTGCTCGATTCCAAGATTCCATTTTACTTTATCCGATGTAATCTTGATGATAGCGGTAGGCCTTTTGCTACCGCCGCTGAGCCATCGAAGAGAGCTTTCCGGATCACCGATGGTTGCAGATAAAGCAATTCTTCGGGGATCGTATGAAATTATCTTAGATATTCTTTGCAGCTGACACAGTATTTGATCGCCTCTGTCGCTGCCCATCAAGGAGTGAATTTCGTCTATAATAATGAATTTTAGGTTAGCAAAAATTCGTGGAATATCGTTATGCCGTCTGCAAAGCATACTTTCTAAGGATTCCGGTGTGATTTGAAGCAGTCCGCCGGGATTTTTTAAAAACTTTGATTTTTGATTTTGGGTGACATCACCGTGCCAACGGTAAACGGGCAATCCGCTTTCGGAAAGCAAGTCTTCCATACGGGAAAATTGATCGTTGATCAATGCTTTCAGCGGAGAAATGTACAGTACCGTAAAGTTCTCTGAGGCTTCTTTTTCCATCATGGATAAAATAGGAAAAAGCGCGGCTTCTGTTTTTCCCGATGCTGTCTCCGAGGAAATCAGCAAATTGTTTTCTGAAAAAAATATTTCGTATGCTGCCTCAACCTGAACTTTCCTTAATTCGTTCCAACCGTTTCGGTAGATATAGTCACGGATAAAAGGGGAAAACTGCTGAAACGCGGCGTTTGCTTTTTTATTCAGTGGACTCGTCATAGCTCAATTTCGCTGAAATCAAAAAAGTCGTCAGCTTCATCTTTCCGTTCGTTTGCTTCCGCTTCTTTTTTACCGAGCACAGTGTAGAAATCTGCATCTTTATCAGAAAACAGAATGTTCATAATGTTCAGAAAGTCCCTTGTGATCTCGCGAGGAGTGATCATTTCATCCGCACCCATACGCTGCAGTGCTGTCTTCAAAAAATCGAGGATCATTTCATCACTGATCGTGGGCTGATATGCATAATAAGCGCTGTGCAACAAGAGGAGTCGTTTGCAAAGTGCAAAAATCTCATTATCGGTCAGTCTTTCCAGATAGATCAACGGTGAAAGCAGATTTTGCTTCGTGTTTGTTATAAAATTGCCCGACACCAGCCTGCTCCGCAGTGCTTCGTAACTGAAGATGCCGCGTCTGGTATCTTCAATCATTTGAGGAGTTGCGCCAAGGAAAAGACCGAGCCCCTCTGCCTTGCCCTGCATAGTATCGTTAAACATAGAGAGGATTTTTTCATAATTGTTTTCTCTTGAAATACGGTTTGGAATTTTATAGAGGTTGACACATTCGTCTAAGAAAATGGCAAAACCTTTGTATCCAATGCTTCGGAAAAAGACGGAGTAAAGCTTGAGATAATCATACCAGTTTTGATCGTCAATGATAGAATTTACTCGGAGTCGTGATTTCTTCACCGCGGATTTGCTTGAAAATTCGCCGCGCAAATAGCGCAGAGCATCTTCACAGAGCTCGTCATCCTCTGTGATATATCCTGTGAAGTATTCTTCAACCACTTTTGCAAAGTCAAAACCATTCACCTGACCTTGTAAAACGGTGGATACCTTCAAAATTTCATTTTGAACAAAGCTTTTTAGTTCTGCAGAATTGATAGAATGCTTTTGTTCATTTACCCCTCTCATCTGAAGCTGAGAAAACCATGTGGTCAGAATAGAGGGGAGTGCATTGCCGTCGGGAACGTTTTTTGTAGCAAGATTGCGCATCAATTCGCGAAACGTAGCCACCCCTTGCCCTTGTGTTCCGTGAAAGCGGCGTTCCGGGCTTAAATCCGCATCTGCCGTAACAAAGCCTTTTTCTTGGGCGTTGATTCTTGCCAGGCCCATTAAAAAGCTTTTTCCGCTACCATATTTTCCTACAATAAAGCGAAATGCGCCCATACCCAATGAGAGGTTTTCCAAATCGCGAACCAAGGCAGCGATTTCCCGTTCTCTGCCAATGGCAATATATTCAAGGCCAAAGCGGGAGACTACACCTGCACCGGCAGAATTCAAAAGGGTACCCAGGATTCTTTTTGGAATTTTAATGGGATTGTTTTCTTTCATTTCTTTTCTCCTTCAAAAGGTGGAAATACTTCTTTCAGCGCGTCAGAATATTCTTCGTAGCATTGTCCTTGTGGATCAAAAATACCATCTCCGGTGGTGTTCTGCGCTTTGTCGTTGCAAGATGCAATCATTGCATCAAAAAAAGATCCAAGACTCATGGCGTATTTTCTGGCTTCATTTTTCCCATGGTGAAGAGAAATACGAACGAAATTATCTTCTTCCTCGCTGAGCAGTGCTGCAAATTCCCAAAACTCACCCTCATTTTGGAGATTCTTTTCAATTGAGATCTCTTCAATTGCAGAAACCTCAGCGATATTCTCAATCTCAATTATTGTTCCGAGAGTGACAGTTTCTGAAATATCATCGGAATAGTCTTCCGTTAAGAGATTTGTAATGCCACGGGAATCGTTTTCAATCTGATTGGCTTTTGTAATGTCGATTTTAAGCTCTCGTATGTTGCGTTCGGCTTTCCTTGGAAAAGTTTCAACGCTGACGGATTCATGATCAGCGCTTGGTGCAAAACGTTCATATTCGCAGAGAATCCCCTCAAGGAAAGCTTTGTGTTCGCTTGAAACGTATATTCTGGAAAGGCTGTTTTTTATTTTCAGTATGGCTCTGATTCTATTTTCAAGATAGCGAATGACACCGTCAC
>JAZSDQ010000027.1:0-13633 GCA_045531235.1 Eubacteriales bacterium | reverse complement strand
ATCCGACCCTGCCGCCGTGGCCGCCGCCCCCGCCATCGGGCCCGCCTTTTGCCACGTATTTTTCACGACGGAAAGAGACGGCTCCATTGCCGCCTTTTCCCGCTTTTACAAATATATCGGTCTTATCTACAAATACGGACATTTTATAACCTCGCAAATGAAAAGGGGTACGCCCAAGAGAGTTCCCTTAAGACATACCCCTTAAATTGAGAATGGATCAGTCGCAATAAACGCTGACTTTCTTCTTGCCGCCTGCCATGGGCTCGTACTTAACGGTACCTGCCTTCGTAGCGAACAGCGTATCATCGGAACCGATGCCGACATTCATACCGGGATGGATGTGGGTTCCTCTCTGGCGAACCAGAATGTTACCGGCGATGCAAGCCTGACCGTCGGCCTTTTTTACACCCAGTCTCTTAGACTCGGAATCTCTGCCGTTCTTGGTAGAACCGACACCTTTTTTATGTGCAAAAAACTGCAAGCTAATTCTAATCATCGTGATACCCTTTCTTTTTACTTTTTCGTTCTGACCGAAAGATACGTCGGATACATTTTTTCCAAATCACACATCTGAAGATAAAAGCCTTTCAAAACGCCAAGCACCGCTTCCCTGTTTTCCGAGGATACGGACTTCAGTTTTGCGGCAATTCTCGGCTCTTTCTCATCGATGACGAGATCAAGCTTTGCGCCGAAGACTTCTTCTAACGTATTGATCACAAGCTGCGTCATTGCACTGACCGATGCACAGAGAATATCGTGCGGGGCGGGCGCAAGTCCTGCATGACCTGTGACGGAAAAGGAAAGAATGTTGTTATTCTCAATAACAAATTCCGACCGAATCATTATTTTGCGATCTTGGTGATCTGAACTTTGGTGTAGGGCTGTCTGTGACCCTGTTTCTTTTTCTCGTTCTTCTTTGCCTTGTAGCGAAGGATAACGATCTTCTTCTGCTTACCGTTCTTTGCAACGGTAGCTTCCACATACGCGCCGTCAATAGCGGGTGCGCCGGCTACGAAGCCGTCGTTGTCGGAAATTGCAAGAACACGGTCAAACTTCACGGTCTCGCCGACTTCGGCATTCATTTTTTCGAGGTAAACGACATCTCCCTCGGAAACCTTGTACTGCTTTCCGCCAATTTCAAAAATAGCAAACACGAAAAGCACCTCTCTTTCTTATATGTCTCGCTGATGAAGGCAAGCTAAGCTTTTACGGAGCCTTTTACAAGCGGCCATTTATTGTACCACAGATCTTTTTTATATGTCAAGGATTTTCTTCTTCTTTTTTACTCTTTTTTAGAAAAAGTAAGCAAGATGTGCAAGAATTTTCAAAATGTTCATAAAAAGAGCGCCCGAAGCCTAATTTCGGACGCTTTTTTTACATTAGGTGTGACTTTCCAAATACTCTGCGACGGAACGAACGGTCTTAAGGCTCATTACGTCTTCATCGGGAACGGTGATACCGAATTCGCTTTCCAGCGTCATCAGCATTTCCACGATCTCAAGGCTATCTGCGCCGAGATCGTCCAAAATATTTGCATCATCTTCAATAGAAGCTACATCCAAGCGAAGCTGCTTGGCAAGAAGCTCTTTTACTTTTTCGATCATAATATACTCCTTATCTTTCATCGGCAATGCCAAACGAACACGCCTATTTTACACAAAAGGGTCTGAATTGTCAAGAGCGATTACAGTAAGCCATCAAGCACGCGACGCACGGTTCCCTCGCGGTCACTGACATAAAGGCGGTACCATGTAACAAATACAAGCAGCGTCCAGAGCTTTCTGTAGTTATCTTTTTTGCCCTCCTTGTGTTCTTCCAGTAGGCGAAGAGCCGCTTCCCGATCAATATACTCGGTACAGGTCATATTGCCGAGGATATCCTTTGCCCAATCATAAAGCTCATCTCTGAGCCAAACACGGACGGGAACGGGATAACCAAGCTTTGGGCGGAGGAAGGTTGCTTCATCTACAAGATCGCGGAAGGTATCTCTCAAAATAAACTTGGTGGTGCCGTGGGAAAGCTTTTCTCCATCACAAAGACTGCTTGCTACGCGGAAGACTTCACGGTCAAGGAAAGGAACGCGAACCTCCAAGGAATGATACATGGAAAGACGGTCACCCTTTACAAGGATATCTCCGCGGATCCAGGAGCGCATATCCACGTACTGCATGGTCTGCATGGGAGAAAGGCCGTTTGCCTTGGCGTGGGCGTAGATCTCCTTTTCGGGTTGATGGAAGCGAACGGCAGGATCGTAGGTCTTGAGGAATTTTCTCTTTTCCTTTTCATTGAATACGAACGCGTTACCGATATATCTTTCTTCCAAGGGCGTGGTGCCGCGATAGAGAAGATTTTTTCCTCGGACACAATCGGGTAAAATGGTTGCCAAAAGCTTCAATGCCGCACGTAGAGGCGTTGGAAGGCCGTAGATCTTTGAAGAAAAACGGGATTCATCATAGACCTTATATCCACCGAAGAGCTCGTCTGCGCCTTCTCCCGAAAGAACTACCTTCAAGTGGCGGGCAGCTTCCTGGCAGACAAGGAAAATAGCAACGGTTGAGGGGTCTGCCACAGGAAAGTCCAAGGACCAGACCACTTTTTCAAAAGCATTTTTAAAGTCTTCCACATCACGAACAACCTTAATATGCTCCACATCCAAATGGCGGGTGATGGCGGATGCATCGTCGATCTCCGAATAACCCTTCACGCCAAATGCCACGGTAAAGGCTTTAATGCCGGGATTGATCTTGGAAGAAAGGGCGGTAATGATTGCAGAATCAATACCGCTGGAAAGGAAGGTGCCGACGGGAACATCACTGATCATGTGATGGCGTACGCTGTCCGTCAGGGTTTCTCTGAGAATTGCCTTCTTTTCCTCATAAGTCTTTTCTTTATCCACACGGAACATGGGATCGAAATAGCGAATGATCTCCGCTCTTTTTGTTTTTCCGTCAAAGACGAGGTAATGTCCCGCAGGGAGAATGGAAAGTCCGTGGGAAAACTCCTTAGCCGGCATATATTGGTAAGTAAAGTAGTGCTGAACAAGATCGTCCCTCGTTTTGAAATCGGGATAATCTTCATCAAAAAGGAACGCTTTCGCCTCGCTTGAGAAAGTGATTCCCTTTTCTGTCACACGATAATACAAGGGCTTGATGCCAAAGGGATCACGGGCGAGAAGAATTTTATCATTCTTTTCATCATAGAAAGCAATCGCAAACATACCACGCAGAAGCTTTATAAATTCCGCACCGTGCTTGCAGTACAGCTTCAGCATAATTTCAAGCTCGGAGGAGGTTTCAAACGTTTCTCCCTCCAAGGTATCGCGAAGCGCTTTGTAGTTATAAATCTCGCCATTAAAAACGCCTCTTACGCTGCCGTCATCACTGAATTTCGGCTGACTGCCGCCGGAAAGGTCAATGATGGAAAGACGGCGAAAAGCGAAGGCAAGCTTTTCTTCCGTATGAATACTTGATTCATCGGGACCGCGAAAACGGATCGCCTGACTCATACGTTCAATTTTGTCCCGATCCTCGGAAAATAGTCCATCCGGACGAAACATTCCGGCAAATCCACACATAATGTTCTCCTTTTTAACAACGGTTGTTTTTACATCAACTGATAATCGATCTCGCGGCGCATTTCATCTGTGGTTTTGTTTTGATAATACAAAGCCAAAGCATATACAGCCCACTGAATCGCAGGTACAACGCCATTCCAGGCGGGATAGGCAAACTGATAATAGCTGAGGGCAGAAATTGCGACGAAAGCAATGGAAAGGAAGATGCGATACGGTCGGTAAGAATATTCGCTGTACTTCTTCCCTACTTCACCGATGGAATAAAGCATCATAAAGGAAAGGTAAAGAGAAGCAGCGAGGGAAAGATAGCCCAAGATCTTCCCCAACACATCAAAATAAAAGACAACGGAAAAATCTCCCTCACAGGTGAAGAGCCGAAGGAGGCGATACCCTTCCGCAAGCACGATCACGACTGCTGAAAGATAGCTTGCATTTTTCTGCCAAGATTTGAAAGAAAGAATGAAATCAAGCTTTTTTACACCGACACAAACAAGCACGGCAAACACGGAAAGGAGAAAAATATCAATGTGATCCAGGTACATATCCGCAAGGAAAGCAGTTGCAACAAAGAAAAGCAAAAATGCGCTTTTTACGGCAAGGCGGATCTGCATATTTTTGTTTTCTTCTACTTTTTCCTTATATGCATCTACAAGGCGATCCACAAAAGCTTCGTCGGAACGGCAGCGGGAAAGGTAAGCGCGAAGCACTCTTGCCGCATAGACGCCGAGGGCAATGAGCGCAATGGCACCTACGATAAAAAACACGCTTCGCAGAATGAAGAATTGCTGACGCATGGAAGAATAATTTTCAACCAAGTTGGGATCGGCATCAATATTGGGATAAAATGCGGCTATGCCCTGAGGCAGAAAATTGGTAACGTTCTTTACAATAAAGAAAACGGTGATGTAAAGCTTTGCCACCTCGTAGCCTTTCAAGGCAAGATCGGAATCCTTGCGAACAGCAAGATACTGTATGCCTTTAAAAACGTGATCCACAAAGAAAAGCCCCATGGCCGTTTCCACGGCAAAGAAAACAAAGGAAGCCGTTAAACGGGTGCTTTCCACGACCGTAGTGAATACCATCAAGCTGGAGGCAATTTTCACTCCCGAGGTAATGGCAAGAAAAAATGCAAATTTACGGGCAAGAGCAATTCTCTCTTCCAAAAACGAAAGGCGGTAAAGTCCATGAGAAATGAGCAAATAGCCGATAAAATCGGGAAAAATATCAAGGGTGATAAGATCAGGATTGATCAGGAACAAAAAACCTAAAAAAATCGCGCCTGTGTTCATAAAAATCCTTTCTAATCGCTAATACGGATCATGGAACGAACCATGGTAATCACGGCAAACCAAATGAGAAAGATCCAAAACAGATAGTCAAGGCGGGAAATAACGATTCCCACATTGGCGATCTTTTCTACCGGAACGAGGGAAAGCGCTTTGGATAAAACAAAGCATACACCCTCAACAAGAACGACGGTAGGGATCGTTCTGTGGTGAACGGCGAGCTTATCCTCACCGTATTTACGGGCAAGAGGAACCATTTCCTTAAAAAGGAAATACATAAAGGCAAGGGTAAGAAGATGATCACAAAAATCGAAGACCTCACCGTAGGCTCTCTGCAGACCTGCCGCCGTGTAAAAATGGGAAAAAAGCACGGTGTCCTTGGCAAGAGAAAAGGCAGACAAAAGTCCCATAAAAAACACGGGCTTTTTCATCTTTTCAAAAGAGGGTGCTTTTTTCGACAAGGTAACAAGGCCGTAAAAAATGAGAAACCAACCTAAAATATCGGGAAAAAGGTCGATGATCATATAAACCGAACCGTCGTCGGCACGAAGGCCTGCCTGAGCATCGAACAAGAACATCAACCCCAGAAACAGTGGTCCGAAGCCCATTTTAGACATTCTCCTTTAAACCGCAGCATTTCTTATACTTTTTACCGCTGCCGCAAGGACAGGGATCGTTGGGATTGGGGGCGGATTTTTTCACCACGGGCGCTTTTTTCACCGTTCCGTCGCCGCCGGAATTGGTTCCTGTGATTTTAGCTACCGCTTTTCTTTCAATGGGCCGCTTGGGAATGACGCTGAGAATACTCAGCGCGGTTTCCCGACGGATCTGCGCTGCCATTTCATCAAACATCACGGATCCCTGGATCTTATACTGAACAACAGGATCGCGCTGTGCGTAAGCGTTGAGGCCTACGCTGTTTTTCAATTCCGTCATAGCATCCAGATGGTCCATCCAGAGGCGGTCTACCTTGCTGAGCAGGACAACTCTTTCCACTTCACGGAATTTTTCAGCGCCGAAGAGGGCTTCTTTTTCTTCATATACACGGGCTGCTCTTTCCAGAAGGATCGCTTCCGTTTCTTCGGCAGTGGGAACTTTTTCTCCCTCGGCAAAGACAAAATCCGTGGGAGCGCAAAGAATACCCATCAAGCGCTTTTTCAATTCTTCAAAGAGAACTGCGCCTTCCTCATCCAAGGATTCCGCAACGATATCGGAAACGGTATCGTTCACCATTCCGAGGATCTTTTCCTTCAAATCGGCACCGTCAAGCACTTCCTGACGCTGACTGTAAACGTTATGACGCTGCTGATTCATAACGTCATCGTAAAGAAGAACGTTTTCACGGCGTTTGAAGTTATCGCCCTCAAGACGCTTCTGCGCATTTTCAATGGAGGAGGAAAGGATCTTAGCATCAATTGCCTGATCTTCATCCATACCGAGCTTATCTACCATTCCGATGATGCGTTCACTTCCGAAAAGACGGAGCAGATCATCTTCAAAGGAAAGGTAGAAAGTAGATTCGCCGGGATCGCCCTGACGGCCGCTTCGGCCGCGGAGCTGGTTATCAATTCGGCGGGATTCGTGACGCTCGGTACCGATGATATAAAGACCTCCCGCCTCTCTAACCTTATCTGCCTCGGGACGGATCTTTTCTTCAAATTCACGAAGAAGCTCGCGGTAGCGCGAACGAACGGCAAGGATCTCCTCGTCTTCCGTATCAAAATGAGAATCGGCTACCGCGATCATTTCTTCATCAAAGCCCTCTTTTCTCAGGGCGCTGGTTGCCATAAATTCAGGGTTGCCGCCCAACTTGATATCCGTACCACGGCCTGCCATATTGGTGGAAATGGTAACGGAACCGAAAGCACCTGCCTGAGCTACGATCTCAGCTTCTTTCATGTGATGCTTGGCATTGAGCACGTTATGAGGAATTTTTTCCTTCTTCAGCATACGGGAAAGGGCTTCGGATTTATCAATGGAAACGGTACCTACGAGAACGGGCTGTCCTTTTTCGTAGCAGGCACGGATCTCATTTACAATGGCACGGAATTTTCCGGCGGCAGTTTTAAAGACCACATCGGGATGATCCACGCGCGCCATGGGACGGTTGGTGGGAATCTCAACCACGTCAAGATTATAGATATTACGGAATTCAGGCTCCTCGGTAAGAGCGGTACCGGTCATACCGGAAAGCTTTTTGTAAAGACGAAAATAATTCTGGAAGGTGATGGTCGCCAGGGTTTTGGATTCCTTCTGAATATCAACGCCCTCTTTTGCTTCAATTGCCTGATGCAAGCCATCGGAATAGCGCCTGCCAAACATCATACGGCCGGTGAAGGTATCAACGATGATGACCTGACCGTCTTTGATCACATAGTCCTCGTCACGGTGCATGGTGCCGTGAGCTTTGATGGCCTGATTGATATGATGGAAAAGGGCTGCATTTTCGGGATCGGAAAGGTTTTCCACAGAAAAGAATTTCTCTGCTTTTCCCACACCGCGAGGAGTAAGGGTTGCGCTCTTTGCTTTTTCATCAATGATATAGTCCGCATCCAAGTCTTCGTAGAGCTCTTTGGAATCGGCTTCGCGCATCTTATAGGAGCGAAGGGAACGGGCAAAAGCATCTGCCTGAGAATAAAGGGCAGAAGAAGTATCCCCTTCACCTGAAATGATAAGGGGCGTTCTCGCTTCGTCGATCAGAATGCTGTCCACCTCGTCTACAATGGCAAAAGCATGACCGCGCTGAACCATATTTTCTTTATAGAGGACCATATTGTCACGGAGGTAGTCAAAGCCGAATTCATTGTTGGTGCCGTATGTAATATCGGCATCGTAGGCCTTTTTCTTTTCTTCCTTATCAATACCGTGGATCACAAGGCCGACGGAAAGGCCAAGAAAGCGGTAGATCTTACCCATCCACTCGGAGTCACGCTTGGCAAGGTAATCGTTAACGGTAACGATATGAACGCCTTTTCCCTCCAAAGCATTCAAATATGCAGGCAAGGTAGCCATCAGCGTTTTACCTTCACCGGTCTTCATTTCTGCAATTCTGCCCTGATGAAGAACCACACCGGCAATGAGCTGAACGCGATAGTGGCGAGTACCAAGAACTCTCTCGCCCGCTTCTCTTACAACAGCAAAAGCATCGGGGAGAATATCGTCAAGGGTAGCGCCGTTTGCCAATTTTTCTTTAAAAACCTCGGTCATATTGCGAAGCTCGGCATCACTCATTTCTTTATATTTGGGAGCAAGAGCTTCAATCTTATCAACAATGGGAACGATCTTTTTGATGGCATGATCGGAATAGGTGCCGAAGATCTTTGAAAATAAACTCATTACATTTCCTTTCAAAAAACAACTTTTCCATTTTAAATGAATACACTTAAATTGTATTATATATGATTTTGGAAAAACTTGCAAGAGAAAAGCTCTTTTTTTCCTCATCTACTCCCTGTTTTTTCTTTTTTTAATTTTAGAAATGACAAAGCTTATAAAAAAGACGGTCAAAGTCAGGAATTCAAACAGAAAAATCTCTTTCCACCGCTGCCAAGGCGAAAAAAAGGAGAAGCCAAGCATGAACAGTGAAATTGAGAACAAATACCGCCAGACTCCTGAACCAAAGAAAAACGAAGCTGCCATCATCAACACTGCAGTAAAAAGCCAAAGTTCCATTCGTCATACCCCTTTTATTTCTTATACGGGAAAGAAAAAAAGGCGACGTTTTTCTTTCCGCCAACTTATTATCCCCTTTTTATCTTTTTTATTTGCATCTCTTATGCTCTCGGTATATACGGAAATTCAGCTTCGGCCGAAAATCCGAGAATTGAGCGTAATCTCGGCACAGAAAATGATTGCGGAAACTGTCAACCAAACGGTGGGAGAACTTGCGGAAAACCGCCTTTTATCCTACGATGCTATGGTCAATTGCAATCGGGATGCAGAAGGCAACGTGAATTTTCTGGAAGTGGATACCAGCCTGCTTTCACAAACGAGATCTATGATCGTCAAAGCCGTAGACAGCGCCTTGGAAAAGAAAAAGAAGGTTACGGTATCCGTTCCGTTGGGAAGCCTTTCCGGGTGGAATCTTTTTTCGGGGATCGGGATTCCCGTCAGAGTAAAAGTTCATCCCATCGGTGCCACCGAGGGAGATATATATACGGTTCTGGAGGACTGCGGCATCAACCAGACCAGACACCTGATACGCATTGATATCAAGGTAAGCATGATGTGCGTACTTCCTGAGGAAAACTGTACCGTGGAAGCAGAGATCGGAGTTCCTTTGGGGGAAAGAGTGCTGGTAGGCGAAGTGCCTGAAATCTATCTTGATTCCGTGGGAACGGGCTAAAAGAAAAATCAGTCATGTTTCATAAAAAGATCTGTTATTTTTTATCATTTTTTCTGTTTTCAAAAGTCAGTAATATATGATAAAATAAGAAAAAGACTTACAAGGGGGCCTTGATATGAAACGATTTTCAGCGCTATTCTTGGCTATCATCACAATGCTTTCTCTTTTTTCCTGCGCTTCGGAAAAAGAAATAGAAACAGAGGACACAAAAAAACCTGTTTCCGAAGAAAAAAAGGAAGAAGATTATACTTACCCCAAAGTCTGCGACACCTTGACGCTTGAAGCTCTGGAATCGATTCCCATTGCCAAAAGCACCATGACGGAAAGTGAGCTTCGGCAAATTTGTCTGGATTATTTTTATCTGCAGCTCAGCTTTGCCTGGACCCCCAGCAAGGATATTAAATACACCATTGTATCCAGCGGCTCCAGAGTAACCCTTTCCCGCGGTAAGGTCTACGGCGGTCTCCCTTACGTTACTGATGCAGAAGGTAATCTTTATCGCGTTTTTGATTTCTACGATCCAAAAACAGGCATCATTACCCCATGTGCAGCAGATCAGGATTTTGCGGAGATTTTCGGCAATCAGTGCTCCTACGGCTCTTTTTGGGCGTGGAGCAGAGTAGTAAATACCGTAAAATACAATATTACTCATACCATTACGGCGGCAAACGGCGTGATTCCCGTAGGTCCTTATACTTACGATAAAGAAGCCGTAAAATCCTTCAAAACGAAAAATACCAACGATATTTGTGCCGATAACGGAAAGCAGACCATGTTTCAATCCTATGCGGCAATGAAGCCGGCAGACGGTCTTGTGCATTATGATGAGGCAGGACACGTGATTATGTGCGCCTCCAAGCCTGATATCGTTTATAAAAGCGACGGGGTCACCATTGACGGAGAAAAGAGCACCGTGAAGATCATGGATCAAAACGCCGGTTGGACAGCCGCCACACAGTCCGACGGCTCTTACTACGAGGTGCAAGGCGGAATTTATACGAAGAAGACCTTCAGCAAGTTATTTTCCTCCGGTTATCTCCCCTTTACCTTCGCAGAATTTCAAGGGACGGATCCCGTGGAGGACGGTGAGGCCTCCTTGGATCTGGCTGATGGAAAGAACACCATCAATGACATCAAAAATTCCACGCTGAAAGCCAATTACCCCCTTTCCCATCTTCACGTCAAGGTTTTGGATGAAAAAGGAAAGGGAAAGTACCGTTATGTTTCCAGAATAAAGAAGATCAACGTTCACGAAACAGAAATGACAAACAGCATTTTCCCTATGAGCCTGGAGAAATTTGCCGACGGTAAACATACGCTGGAAATATCCTGCTTTATGGGCAACGGAGAAAAAATTACGGTTTTTTCCGATACCGTGAAAAAATAGAACTAGAAAGGACCAACAATGAAACGCTTTTTATCTCTCGCACTCGCACTGACGATGCTTTTCCTCTTACCGTCGTGCAATATGGAAAAGGAAAATGAAACAAAAACGACCGTCCCAGAAGAATCTTATACCGAAACCCTTGAGATCTTTTTGGAAAAAGATGTAACAGACGATTATAAATATCCCGAGATCGAAGGAAAGTTGACTTGGGACAGTATCAATGCATTGCCGAAAAAATTCGAAGGTATGACCCCTGAGAAAATGCGAAGCATGTGCGTTGAATTTTTCCGATTCAACAAAACCGCCGCTTGGACCTGCGATGATACCGTCAGCTTCAACCGCTATTCTTCCGGCGGTGAAGATCAGGTGGAAAAAGGAAAAATCTACGGCGGGCTTCCCTATGTCAGCACTGCCACAGGAAGCGTTTACCGCTTGATGGACTATATTGATGAAGAAACGGGCGTTGTGGATATCAAAAGCGCTTTTGCAAATCCAAAACTCTTTGGTGCTCAGTGCTCTGTCAGCGCTTATTGGGGCTGGGCAAGATGCATCAATTCCGCCAACTACTCCTGGACTTATGCTTCCGTGGTATCCAACGGTTTTTTGAGAGTTGGCCCCTACACTTATGATGACAGCATTACAATGTTCAAAAAAGACTACTCTACCCGAATGATCTGTGATACCAACGGAAAAGAAACCATGTTTCAATCCTATGCGGCAATGCAACCTGCAGACGGTTTGGTAACCTACGTTACAGGCGGTCACACGATGATGTGCTCTGCGATGCCCGAGATCAAGCGGAACGCTGACGGCTCCATTGACGGAAAGAACAGCTTTATCATCTTTATTGATCAGGGAGGCGGCTGGAGCACAAGGACAAATGAATTCGGCGATGAAACACAGGTCAAGGGTGTGATCGACGGAAGATTCAGTTTTGAAGATCTTTTCAACTCGGCATACGTTCCTTTTACCTTTGCAGAATTTTTAGAAGAAGATCCTGTAGAGGAAACGGAATGCAGCTTCTCTCACACCAAAGACACCATTACTCCCGAGGAACTGAAAGCTTCTTCCGTTACTGCAAATTACGGAATTTCCGATATTTACGCCATTCTCTGCAGCAGAACGGGAAAAGAAGTTACCCTTGGCGTTAGCCGCGCAGCAAGGGCGCAAAAATTGGAACTCACCTTTGAAAACGCCTTTGGTGAAACCGATCTTTCTCAATACGCTACGGGAAAATATACCATTAAGATCGTGTGCCAGCTTGGCACGGGAGAACGTCCCACCATTTACGAAGGAACTTTCGTGAAATAATACTTTTCTATGCAATATCGTACACCCGGCAAAAAAAGGACGCGCCTCCGAGCGCGTCCTTTTTATTTATACTTTAATTCACATCTAGAAGTACCAGTTTATATTTTCCCGGTTTGGATGCTTCAAAATTATAGATCAAATCTTCTTCTTGATTTGCAAACGATTCATTCATTGAAACACTAGGAGAAGTAAATGTTCCGGTTCTAAATACATTTCCTTCCGGATCGTATAGTTTCCATCCGATCCTACATTGATCACTTTGACCGCTTCCACGGTAATCATATGTTTTGGTTCCGGAAAAACGTGCAATCAACGTCACTTTATTATCATCATAATACTCAAATTCGTAAGTAATATTTGAAACAGATACGATAGAATGAGTTTTTCCGGAATAGTTATAGTATTTAACTGTTTTCGGCAAAGACGGAATCTCCAGCGAACACTTGCTTAACATTTCTTGAACTTTTGGATCCGGTTGTCCGCAATCATAACAAATATTCCTGGAATTGTAATCGTGTCCTTCGGCGCTTCCCTCGGTTGCTCTACAATTACTGCATGTTTTTGGAGTGGTACATGTTGCAGACTGCCAATTATGACCGGAAACACTTCCTTCCGTTTTTCCGCAAGTTTTACACTTTTTGGGAGTTGTGCAAGTTGCTGCTGCATAATTATGTGCCGTAGTACCTCCAGAAGTAGCTCCACAAGTTTTGCATTTTTTTGGAGTTGTGCAAGTTGCTGCTGCATAATTATGTGCCGTAGTACCTCCAGAAGTAGCTCCACAAGTTTTGCATTTTTTGGGAGTTGTGCAAGTTGCTGCTGCATAATTATGTGCTGCAGTGCCTCCCGAAGTCATTCCACACGCCTTACACGTTTTGGGAGTTGTGCAAGTTGCTGCCGCAAAATTGTGTGCCGTGGCGCTTCCTTCCGTTTTTCCACAAACCTTACATGTTTTAGGAGCAGTACATGTTGCCACACTATAATTGTGAGCTGCTGTCTCTCCTTCTGTTAAACCGCAAGTAGTACACTTTTTTGCCGTAAGACAAGTTGCATTGGCCCAACTATGCGGCAAAACGTATCCTTCGACCTCGCCGCAGCTGTTACAAGTTTTTTGTGTGGTACAGGTTGCCGGATTCCAGCTATGCCCCGGTGCTGTGATCGCTTCTTCATAGCTTTCCCCACATTCGCAGGTTAAAACCTTAACACCATCTTCTGTGCAAGTAGCTTCTGTTTTCGTGGTTTCACTATAATTATGAACATGCGCTTCGCCACACGCAAACAAAGCAACACACAAAAAAAGTGCCCACATAATAATTCCAATTTTCTTCATAGTAGTTTTTGTCCCTTTCTTGTTGATTTGTATTACTACGCAACAATTATATGACAAATTGTCATAATTGTCAACAAGAAATATGACATACTGTCATTAGGGGTATATATATGAAAAACAATCTAAAACTACTTCGCAAGAACAAAGGTTACACGCAAATTGCAGTTCAGATGAAGACCGGAATCGAGCAAGCGCTGCTTTCAAAATTTGAAAACGGAGAACGCGTGCCTCCCACAGAAACTTTGCTGCGCCTTGCAGATTTTTATCAAGTCAGCATCGATTATATACTTTGTAGAACCGATGTTCCCGAAGTCAATAAAAACAACAAGCCGTGATTGTAAACGGCTTGTTGTTTTTTGTTTTTATTTAATTTTTCTGCACTCCAGATAATATCTCTTATCCT
>JAZSDQ010000048.1:0-2439 GCA_045531235.1 Eubacteriales bacterium | reverse complement strand
CGTCAAGGCTATCAAGGCTGGGGGCTTGGGTAATCATTTCCACGTCGTGATAGCCAACGGGGGAAACGATGGAGTAGACCTGGTTCCCGTTCTCATCGTATTCGGGAACGTAACATTCCCCGTCGGGGCAGGTTTCGTTTTCTTCTTTACCGCAGGCGGCAAGGGGAAGAAGCGTTGCCACGGCAAGGATCAGACAAAGAACGGCGCGTAACTTTTTCATAGCGTCTCCTTTTTAATGTAATAAAATTTCTGCGCGGAAAAGCTCTTTTTCAGGGAGAGCTACGGATAGCTTTCCTCCCATCCGCGCTACCAGAGAATTTGCAACGGCAAGGCCGAGGCCGAAGCCGTCCTGCCCCTCGGTGTTTTCTCCACGATAGAAGCGTTGGGAGAGGAGGGGAGCATTGCTTAAGGGCTTTGTGGTATTCGCAAGAGAAATTGAAAGTCCTCGCAGTTCTTTTTTCAGAGCGAGGTCGATTTTTCCGCCGTCGGGGCAGTATTTGAAAGCGTTATCTAAAAGAAGGGTCAAAAGATGACAAAAATCCTCTTCGTTTCCGCGGAAATTATGCTGTTCCGATACAGAAACGGAAAAATCAATTTGCTTTTTTTCTGCCACTGCTTTGTAGAGTGTTGCCGTTTCCGTGACGGCATCGGAGAGGGAAAAGGGAGTCTTTTCCCGTACATCTTCCAATTCTTCTGCTTTGGAGAGTGTCACCAGATCGCTTGTCATCTTCGTCATTCTTTCCACCTGATAAAGAATACTGTCGATCCATTCGTTTTCACCGATCTCCATGGAAAGAAGCTGGGCATCGGCGCCGATCACGGTCAGAGGAGTTTTCAGCTGATGACTTGCGGCAGTAATGAATTCTTTTTGCTTGCGATGGTTTTCCATCAGCGGCGCTACGATCTTTCCTGATAACGGAATGAGAAGGAGTGTGACCGCCAAAAGGGAAGCGGCGCTGATCCATACCATATTTTCTGCGGCGGCACGGGCAGTTTCCAAAGCAGAGCTGCGAGACAAAAAGAGAATGCGGATTCCGCTGTCACCTTGGATGATAAGGTAGCGATAATCTTGAACGAAGCCGCTGTCCTCGCCGCTTTTCATGGCCGTTTTTGCAAGTTTTGCCCCATCTTCGGGAGAAATATCCACGTTTTGTACCACGTCAAGGCGCACGGCGCTTTTTCCGGGATGCACTTTCACGGAAAAATAGCGAACGTTTAGATCAGGGTGTTCTTTCAGCTGATGCAGGATCATATCACTTCGTTCCCCAAGATCGCGGTAATTGGAATAAATACTGACGGAAACGATGAGCCCCAGCATAACAGAAAGAGATACGGCGCAAATCAGAACAAATCGGATGCGAAGCTTTGTTTTCAAGGAAAGGTTCATTTGTTTACCTCCAATACGTAACCTAGATTCCGCTTGTTTGTAATGGTTCCGTTGGCGCCGACGGCGGAAAGCTTTTTCCGCAAATGATAGATTACCGTCCAGAGGGCGTTTTCTCTGCCCAGGCTGTCTGCTTCCCAAACGGCCTCCATGATCTTATCGGGGGAGAGGGGTTTTGCGGCGTTGCGCATCAGAAGAAGCAGGCACTGATATTCCTTGTTTGCCAAAGCCTCGGTACCAAGGGGTCCTTGTAAAACAAAGGAAGCAGTATCAAGAGAAATATTGCCCACGTTGAGAAAACTGCTTTGCTGATCGGTGGGTCTGGTTAAAACACGCACTCGCGCAAACAGCTCGCGAATATCAAATGGCTTCGGTAGATAATCGTTGGCACCGGCATCCAGGCCTGTGATGCGGTCCTCTATCTCGCTTTTGGCCGTGAGCAGGAGAATTGGTGTGGAATTCTTTTCGGCGCGGAGCTTTTTCGTAACGGTAACGCCATCTATGTGGGGCATCATAACGTCAAGAATCGCCGCATCGTAATGCCCCAGAGAAAGATAGTCGTAGGCATCGCTGCCGCAACTTACACCGTCTACGGTGAAATTATTTTTGCGGAAAAAGGTAGTGAGCGCGTGTAGCAGTGCCTTATCATCCTCGGCGATCAGAAGTTTCATTGTCCGTCTCCCTTTTCTTTTACTTGATTCCATTATACACGAAAGCGATGTTTGAGCCAATTTTTTTCTCTTTGGCTATAGTATACAAGAGAAATCTTGGCTGAACCTCATTTTTCGGAAGGAATTTTTGGTATATATTATATGTACAATAAAGGAAGAAAAACGGGTTTTTGTGGCAATTGAAGGAGAATTATGAACGGACTGAAAACAATTGAAAAATCAAGGTTTTTTTGGAAAAAAGTGCTTGACAACGGAAGGATAATTTGATAAACTGAAAATCCACCGCCGCTGAGGGGGTGGCCGGGAGCAGAAGCTGAGGAAAAATTTTTTTGAGAAATTTCAAAAAAGTACTTGACAAGGTGAACGCTTTTGGATAGAATAGAT
>JAZSDQ010000104.1:0-2851 GCA_045531235.1 Eubacteriales bacterium | reverse complement strand
ATCTATTCTATCCAAAAGCGTTCACCTTGTCAAGTACTTTTTTGAAATTTCTCAAAAAAATTTTTCCTCAGCTTCTGCTCCCGGCCACCCCCTCAGCGGCGGTGGATTTTCAGTTTATCAAATTATCCTTCCGTTGTCAAGGGATTTTTTGTCATTTTTTGATGTTTTTTCATTTTTTACAAAAGAGTGTTCTTTTTATCGGAGGGTATCTGTGCAAACTGACAACAAAGTGCGATATATATCAGTCGTTGGTTACGTCACCGCTGCCTGAAAGGGAGATGGGATCCCCCAAATATTTCGGATCTGGCTGAAAAACAGAATACAGAAAATCTTTACAGCGGGCAATGCTTTCACGGAAAGAATACCAGCTTTGTCCCACATAGCCGTTTGCATTACCGGACAAAATAGGGGCATAGACTCCACGGCACTCGATGCCAAGATGTCTTCCGATCATCAAGGCTCTGGGCGCGTGGTACTTTTGCGTTACCACCACAAGGCTTTCAGCTCCGAACACAGACTGCGCCCGATGAAGAGAGTCATAGGTCGAAAAACCTGCGTGATCCATAAAGACATCCTCAGACGGAACTCCCCTATCCATGAGATATTTTTTCATCACATTCACTTCGTCGTAATCATGACTTCCGTGATCGCCGCTGACAAGGATTTTCTCGCTGACACCGTTTTCATAAAGTTCCAACGCGGTCAGCAGTCTGTCTTCCAACATATTGGAAGGAGAGCCATCCCCACGGACACCGGCGCCAAGAACAAGAATGGCGTCTGCCTCATTCTTTTCAAAATCGGCATTCTCCAGGCTCGTTCCTTCGGGGGATGCTGCAAGAACAGCATATAAATTGACGCCGCCGTAAAAGAGAATCGGAATCAGCAATATAAATAAAAATATGAAGATCATCCTTTTCACTTTACTTTTCATTTTAGTATTTATTATTCTCCGTGTGAATTTTTATATTCCCCAAAAAAGTATTTTACTTTTTTTCATCATTATGGTATAATAAAAGAAAAAAGTCAAGGAAGGAGAATAATCTTAATGAAAGATTTAACAACTGTAGATTTTGACCGTGCTCTGGCAGAAACCAAGGGCCTGGTTTTGGTAGATTTCTGGGCAAGCTGGTGCGGTCCTTGCAGAATGATCGCGCCTACACTGGAGGAACTGGATCGGGAAACGGAGGATTTGACCGTATATAAAGTGAACGTTGACGAAAATCCTCAGTTGGCTGACCGCTTCGGCATTGAAGCCATTCCCACCTTGCTGTTTTTCCGTGACGGAAAGCTTATACAAAAGAAAATGGGTGTATACCCCAAGGACGGATTGCTTCTGATTTTGAGGGACCTGAGAAAATGAAAGTTCGTTTCAACGAAAACCAAGAGATCGTAGATATGATCAAGGAAGGCTTGGAGAAGACCGGTGGCTACTGCCCTTGCAGACGAACGCGGAACGAAGAAACCAAATGTATTTGCAAAGAATTCAAGGAGCAGATCAAAGATCCCGATTTTGAAGGCTACTGCCACTGCCAATTATATTATAAGGAAAAATAAAAAAGCGGCTGCACTGAGTGCAGCCGTTTCTTTTTAGCGAATACCGTAGTTTTCAATAATATAATCCATATCCTTATCGCCTCTACCGGAGAGATTGATAAGAACGGATCCCTTATCCATCTTTTGGGCAAGTTTCATGCCGAAGGCAACGGCATGAGAGCTTTCAATGGCCGGGATGATACCCTCCAGACGAGAAAGTTTAAAGAACGCGTCAATGGTTTCTTCGTCGTCAATAACGTCGTATTTTACTCTGCCGATTTCCTGCAGGAATGCATGCTCGGGACCGGAAGAAGGATAGTCCAGGCCGCTTGCCACAGAATACACGGGTGCAGGATCGCCGTTTTCGTCTTTGAGCATAATGCTGTTAAAGCCGTGCATAATACCTTCGGTGCCGTATTTTAAACTGGCGGCGTGATCACCCAGCTTGGGCCCCTTGCCGAGAGGCTCAATACCGTAAATATCCACGGGGTCATTGAGGAAGCCTGCAAAAAGGCCTGCCGCATTGGAACCGCCGCCTACACAAGCAACGATAGCATCCGGCAAATGACCGGTCATATCCAAAAACTGCTCTCTTGCTTCAATACCGACAACGCTTTGGAAATCACGAACCATCATAGGGAACGGATGGGGACCGAGAACGGAGCCGATGCAGTAAATGCAATCTTTGTATTCTTTGCTGTACGCATCAAAGGCAGCATCCACAGCTTCCTTCAGGGTTTTCAAGCCGTGGGTAACTTCCACGACGTTTGCGCCGAGGATCTTCATACGGGCAACGTTGGGAGCCTGCTTTTTAATATCTACGGAGCCCATATAAATATCACATTCCAGACCGAAATAGGCAGCGGCGGTAGCAAGAGCAACGCCGTGCTGACCTGCGCCGGTCTCGGCAATGACTTTCTTCTTGCCCATATATTTTGCAAGAAGGGCTTCGCCCATGCAGTGATTCAACTTGTGAGCGCCGGAATGGTTCAGATCCTCACGCTTGGCGTAAAGCTGAACTTTGCCGCCGAGAGCATCGGAAAGCCGTTCAAGATGGGTAACGGGAGTAGGTCTGCCCTGAAATTCCTTGCGGATTCTGCGAAGCTCTGCAATAAATTTCCTGGATTGGCAGATGGAATAATACGCTTCGGTAATTTCGGCCATAGCGTTCTTCAGTTTATCGTCAATATATACGCCGCCGTATTTTCCGAAGTAACCGTTTTCATCGGGATAGTTATTAAAATAGGTATCAAAATCAATTCCGTTGAATTTCATTTTCATTTCCTCCAAAAATCAAATATTATCTTTACTATATGAA
>JAZSDQ010000041.1:0-13689 GCA_045531235.1 Eubacteriales bacterium | reverse complement strand
GACCGATCTTCCTTTCCGGTCCAAGGTGGAGGGAAGAATGCACGCCTGCGGTCACGATGCTCATACCGCTATGCTTCTCGGCACTGCAAAAGCGCTGAAGGCAATGGAAAGCGAAATTGCCTGCCGCGTGATGCTTGTATTTCAGCCCAGTGAAGAGGGCGTGCGAAGCGGCGCAAAAGAATTGGTCGCCGGCGGCTTAATGGACGAGATCGACGTCATTTTCGGACTTCACATCGAAAACTGGCTTGACGTGGGCACCGTCGGCATCTGCAAAGGCGCTTCCATGGCATCCAGCCGCAGTTTCCGCATTGATTTCCGCGGGAAGACGGCTCACGCCACCCTTCCCCAGTCCGGTATCGATGCACTTGCCTGTGCCGTTCGGGCATATACGGACATTCAGTTTATGCTCAGCCGCGAAACCGATCCCTTCGCAAAATACGTTTGCTCTGTAGGTAAGCTTTGCGGCGGAACCACGCAGAACGTAGTTGCCGATCACGCATATATGCTGGGCACCATCCGAACCTATGATATGGACGTGGATGCCTTCCTGATCCGCAGGATCACGGAAATTGCAGAAAGCGTGGCAAAGGACGTGGGCGCTACGGCAGAGATCGAGACTTCTCTTAAGGCTTACGTGGTTTACAACAATCCTTACGTTTCCGATCTGGTTCTGGAATCTGCGGCAAAGGTCATCGGAAAAGAGAATCTGGTTGCTATGCGTGCCAAGATGAGTTCCGAAGACTTTTCTCAGTACCTGACCAAAAAGCCCGGTGTTTTTATGCGCCTTGGCACAAGAAACGCAGAAAAAGGTTGTACCACCCTTCCCCACAACAATGACTTTCTCATTGACGAAGATGCCTTCCCCATTGGTACCGACGTCTGCGTTCAATTCGTTTTGGACAATATGAACGGTATTGATATGGAAAAGGTGGAAGCAAGCGACGAAAGAAAAACGAAATAATTTTTTTCGTTCAGTAACAAAAGATAACATAATTGAGGTAACAATCAATGATAAAAACTGAAGTTTATGAACAAGCGCTGTTTGAGACCATCAAGCGCGGCGCTACCGAGATCTCTCCCGACGTGAGAGACGCCTTTGAAAATGCCATTGCAAGGGAATCCAACCCCGATGCAAAAAGAGGCCTTGAGGCAACCCTGAAGAGCATGGATATGTCTGCCGAGAGAGAAAATCCTCTTTGCGTAGATACCGGTTGGCCGATCTTCTACTTTAAAGTAGGAAATCAGTGCGAATTGGAAGGCGGCTTTGTAGAGCTTGAAAACGCTGCACGCAGAGCCGTAGCAAAATGCACGGAAATGGGCTATCTCAGAGCGACCATGAAGCATCCTCTCACCGGCTACGACCCCGGTAACAATATCGGTATGAATATTCCCGATTTCACCTATCAGTTCGTAGACGGTGATTCCATTGAAATGTCCTACGCTGCAAAGGGCGGCGGAAGCGAATGCTTCGGCGGCACCCGTCACCGTATCGTTGCTTTTGCAGACGGTATTCAGGGCATTGAAAAATTCGTCATCGACAGCTTCGTAGCTTCTGCCCGTGCAGGCGCTGTTTGTCCTCCTTCCGTTCTCGGTATCGGTATCGGCGGCACGGCAAACGTTGCAGCAAATCTTGCAAAAGAAGCAGCTTGCCTGAGAACGGTCGGTTCCAAGCATCCCGATCCCATGTTCGCAAAGATTGAAGAAGACCTTTACAAGGCGCTGAACAGCCTCGGCATCGGTATTCTCGGTGCAGGCGGCGATACCTCCGTACTTGCGGTCAACGTGGAATACGCATACACTCACATTGCAGGTATTGCTTGCGCTACCAGTACCAACTGTATGGTGGCTCGTCGCGCTTCCTCCCGTATTCTCGCAGACGGCACTGTTGAAGCAATGAGAAGTCCCAACTGGTTTGGCGACCGCTAAGAAAGGAGAAAATACAATGGCTGAATATCATCTCACCTCGCCCCTTAGTGACGAGGACGTAAAGAAGCTGAAGCTTGGCGACACCGTTTACATCAGCGGCGAAGTATTTACCTGCCGTTCAAGATTGCAAAAATACATTTTTGATGAAAAGAATACCCTGCCCTTTTCTACGGCAGATCGAAACATTCTCATTCACAACGGCCCTATCGTAGTCAAAGAAAACGGAAAATGGAAATTGATGAGCTTCATGCCCACCTCCAGCATCCGCTTTGAAAAATGGGGCGCCAAGAGTGTGGATCAATGGGGTCTGAAAATGATCGTAGGTAAAACCACCATGGGCGCAGAAACGGCAAAAATGATGAAAGAGAAAAAGTGCGTGCACGTTTCTCCCCGTTCCGTAAGCCCCAACCTGTGGATCGATTCCATTGAGGTGCAAGACGTTTATCTTTACGACGAACTGGGACGCATCGAAGCTGCTTGGTTCTTCAAACTCAACAATCTCGGTCCCTTTATCGTAGATATTGACACGGAAGGCAACAACTACTTTGACAGACTTGACGACAAGATCGCGCAGCGGAAGGAAGAAGCGCTGAAAGATCTGGGAATTGACCCTGACTTCAACTTCACCAAGCTGTATTAAAAAAAGCACCCTTCGGGGTGCTTTTTCTTTGCAAGCATAGTTCTTTTCATTGACAAAGCTATGATGATGTGGTAGAATGCTTTTGTATATTTATCATTTTTGAACGTCCCCAATTAAATGAAAGCAAGGAGCACATTATGAAGAATCGCAAAGTACTTTCTGCCATCCTTTTGGCAGTCCTGGTTCTTTCGGTAAGTCTTGTTCTGATTTTTGCCAAAGCGCCTGTAACCGATCCTGCACAGGGAGAAAGCGAATCTTTCGGCGAGATCAATATGGAGAGAATTCTTGCCGCCAACCATCCCAACACTCTTTTGGAGGACGGCAATTTCCTGCTGAAATTTGACGGTGAGAAAAAATATCAGTGTTTCGTCGGTGACGGCGTTGTTCTGAAAGAAGATGCCGAGAACGACGTAAGCGAACTTATTGTAGACCGTGAGTACGTAGTACATCGCCAAGGAGAAAATTACGACACCGTAGCAGTATCCGACAGTGATCTTCACAACTCTTGGTATGCAGACCTTGTATTGAACACCTCTCTTTTACTGAAGGAAAAGATCGTTGACACCAAAGAAGAAAACGGAGATCTTATTGTTACCACATCCCTTTCCGGTGAGGATTATGATATTCACTACGGAAGAACGGAAAGAAACACAGCTTCCTGCACCACGGTGTACACACTGGACAGCGCCAACTGCAGAGTAAAGGCTGTCAGCCAGACCGCCACGCAGAATGACGGCTCTACCATTACCAATTCCCTTACCCTCACGGAAAACGCTGAAACTCCTGCCACCGTTTCCACCATGAGCGCAAAAAGCAATTATACCGCCGCAGCAGAAACAACTGCATACACCCCCGATACAAATGGCGACAGAGTTCTCAACATTCTCTTTATCGGTAACAGCTACAGCTGCTATTGGACCGATGAGCTTTACTTCCTTCTTGCAAATGCAGGCTTAAAAGATGCGAACGGCAACGATATGAAAGTCAATGTCTGCAACCTTTACCGCAGCGGCGCAGACTTTATCCATCATTGGCAGGAATATGAACGTGGCATCAAAAACTTTGTTCTTTATACCGTTACAGATGAATGTTACACAACTACCAAAGAGGTGACGGTGAACGATGTCACAAAGGACTATCTGTTCCCTCCTCACGAATCCAACGCCAGAAATACCTTTACCTGTGGACTTCTTGGTGCTTTGGAATACGCAGATTGGGACATTATCTCCTTCCAGCAAGGGAATGACAACGCCAGCAGCGAAAGTGGCCACAGAAACTCCATTGAACGTCATTTTCCCCTGCTCTACAATCTTGTAAGCACTTATCATCCCAACGCTAAATATTTTTGGCAACAGGACTGGAACCACGAACTTGGTAATATAGACAAAGGTTCCAGCTATAAAAAACAGCTCGAAGGTTCCCGCAATTTCCGCGAAACTTCCTGGGAGATCTGCCGCGAATACAACCTGACCAACGCACCTCTCGGCGATGCCTGGGAGATTATTCGTCACGATCCTTCCTTCTTTGCTCTGCCGGAAGGCGTTGATTATCTTTCCAATCCCGCGGAAAAGCCTGCAGGAGCACCTCTTTACAGCCTACACACCCGTGTTTGGTATAATATCGCCCTTAAATATGCCGAAAAATACGGCACTCCTCATCACACAGACCTATCCCATGACGGCGATATGGGTGGCGGCCAGTATCTGAACGCTTGCGTATGGTTTGAAACTCTTACGAAAACAAGGATTTCGGAAAGCTCTGCAGGAGATTACATTCCCGCTTACAGTTTCTCACTTGAAACGAAGGAAACATTGACGGGAGCAGCACAGGAAGATCTTGGTGCTTATTACATTGGTCTCAGAGATGAAAACGGTAACTTCTACCGTACAAAATCTCTTTCCGCGGCTGAAGAAAACACTGTAAAAGCAGCTATGGCAAAGCTTCAAAAAGCAGCCCATACCGCAGTTGTCGCATCTTACACCGAAGAGTATTTTCTCACTGCGCCCCAAGCTTGAATATCAATAAAAAAAGCCGAGTGAAATCACTCGGCTTTTTCTTTTTTCTCTAATCAAAATCACGCCAGAAATCCATAACGGATTTTTCATAGCCATCACGGTCTGTATAATAGCTCATACCGTGCTCTGCGCCGGGAACGACAAGAAGCCGCTTTTCGGCAATGCACGCCTTATAGTTTTCGTAAGTCATTTCCACAGGTACGAAATGGTCGTCACTGCCGTGGACGAAAAGAACAGGGATCTCGCTTTCCAGCATAGCATCTACCGT
Organism: Eubacteriales bacterium; assembly: GCA_045531235.1. Lineage (GTDB taxonomy): Bacteria > Bacillota > Clostridia > Oscillospirales > SIG627 > RGIG5579. The sequence goes on along the minus strand of JAZSDQ010000041.1, from coordinate 8,840 downwards.
GGAAAAATCCTTTGTGCCGATGCGGATCTTTTTGCGGCACATATCATCTGCAATTCTTCCTAAAACGCCGTAGGAAAGGTGGAGATTGTTTTCTACCACGTGCTTCCAGATGGCGTGGGGAGAAGTATAGGCGCAATCTGCCATAATGCCGCGAACATTTTCTGGCAGACCAAGATTTGCCGACATCAAAATAGTGGAAGCCCCCATGGAGATACCTGCAAGATAGATGGGAAGGGTATCACTTTTTTTTCGATTTGCCCACTTTGCCCATTCTGCGGCATCAAAGCGCTCCATCAAGCCAAAGCCCATATAATCTCCGCCGCTTTCGCCTTGCCCTCTCTGCTCGGCAAAAAGCACGCTGCATCCGTTTTTCATCCAGAAATCGGCAATGAGGGAAAAATCTCGTGCCCAGGAAGAGCGCCAACCGTGCATCGCTATGATAATACGCTTTTCCTCGGGACTTTGAAACCAATGTCCCACAAGCTTGGTACCGTCATAGCTTTCGATCTCAACAAGTTCATTTTCCGTATTCTGAAGTTTTTCGGCGTGAGAACGCACTTCTTCCATGAATTTATCGTCAATGGAAAAGCCTTGGATCTGCTCCGCCACCTTGCCGCTGTGCTCGGTTTTTCCGCTTTTATCACGATCCAACGCAATGGCTACCATTTTCTTTGTCGCGTAATAAGATCCGGCCGCAAGGGCAGCCATTCCCGATGCCAGAGCACCAACGCCGAGCAGAAAATTCTTTGTTGATTTTTTCATATTCTTTTCACCCTCTCAAGCTCTTTACTGTAAGTATAGCTCATTTTTTCAATTCAGTATACCTTTTTTGTTAAACTGAACATTAATTTTTCAAAAAACTGTCACATTAGACGATTAGAATATCATTGATATCTTCATCGCTTTATGGTATAATAAGCGAAAATTTATTTTTTGCCAATAAAATATGTTAGGAACAATATTATGACAAAAAAATTGCGTTTTTTAGTTTTGATCGTTATGGCAGCCCTCCTCGTTTTGCTCCCCGCTTGTAAGGAAGATACTGCCCCGACCAAAGAAAACAAAAAGCCTGCAATATCGGTTAAATACGTCACGATGAAAGCCATTTTATCTGCCAATCATCCTGAAAAAAGATTGGGTAAAAAGGAAAATCTTCAATTGGTAAGCCAAGGAGACAAAGAGTATACCCTCTTTCTGGACGGAAAAGACAATATTTTTGAAAGCTATCCCGCAGAAGATCAAAACCGTTTGACGATAGACCTTTCGTACGAAATCACAAAAAAGGGCTCGGAGTTCAGCAAAAACTCCTTTTCCATTCCCAACCCCGAAGAAGAGTGGCTCCCTTATCTTTTGTTCCCCTCCACCTTTTCCTTTAATGAAAAAATTCAGGCAAGAGAAGAAAAAGACGGTAAATTCTGTATCACCACCAAGCTCTCCGGCGGCGATTATGATATTTCTCTGAACCTTGAAGATACCGTTACCGATTACTGCGAAACGGTTTATACCCTGGACAAAGAAACCCTTGCCATTGAGGGATACAAAACCACCATCTATGCTTTGGACGGCACGAGCATTTCCTTTGACGTTGTTATTACAAAAAACGTTGAAGTTCCGGAAAGCGTAGAGCTTTTAAAAAACTATAACAAAAGCGGAACCGTCACCGAAGAGACGGATGACAGCTACATAGAAGATGGCGACGATGATCCTTCGGGAGACGATTCCTCAGGCGGTTCTTCGTCAAACGAGGACTCTGCAGGCAACTCCTCTTCCGGCAGCTCATCCTCCGGAGGATCTTCCTCTGATGATGATTCTGCAGGCAGTTCTTCTTCCGGCAATTCCTCCTCCGGGAATTCTTCTTCCGGAAGTTCTTCCAAGGAGGATCCCGAAGAAGATTCTTCCTCAGGTGGCTCTTCAAGCACCCCCTCCGAAGACGATGACGATGACGATGGCGATGACGATTCTTCCTCTTTAGGAAGCAAATCCGAGGCTTGGTTTTACAAGGATGACGACGAATTGAATCTTCTTCTCATCGGTAACAGCTACAGTACCTATTGGACAGGAGAGCTTTGGGGTCTATTGGATGCTGCAGGATATAGAAACGTAACCATTGCCAATGTATACTATTCCGGTTGCACCTTTGAGCAACACTGGACCTGGTACGAAAACAAGGAAAGCAATTATAAATTCTATGTCACCCGCAGTGCTTCGAGCCGCGAAGAATACAGGAATCAGAATCTGGAATTTGCTCTACTATTCACGGAGTGGGATGCGATCAGCCTGCAGCAAAGCAATAAATGGGCAGGCAGCGAAGAAAAACATCGCAATAGCATCACACCCTACATTCCCAAAATTGATAATCTCCTGAGAAGCTATTACCCCAAGGCAAAAATCTTCTGGCAACAAGACTGGGCTCATGAGATCGGCGGAGGCCCCAGCGTGATAAGCACCCAGGAGAAGCACACCCGCGTTTATCTTGAGGTGGGAATGGAATTTTGCAGACAGTATAATTACACGATGGTTCCCTTAGGCGAAGCCTGGCCCCTAGTGCGTCACGATCCTCTCTTTTACGATGTAGACGCGCCCGCTCATAAAAATACACCGAGAAAGAGTCTTCACACCCGTATTCAGCACGCAGGCGAATTGGCAGGGGAGATCATCAATACCGACCTTTCTCATGACGGTGATATCGGCGGCGGACAGTATTTGAACGGTTGTGTATGGTTTGAAATGCTTACGGGCGAAAGCGTTGTAGGAAACACATTCCGTCCTTTCTATGAATATAAAGGACAACAATTAAGTCTGACAAAAGAACAAATCGCCGCACTTCAGAATGCAGCCCATACCGCAGTGCAAAACACGCGCAACAAAGGGTATATTTCCTAAATAAAAAATCGGAGCTTGGCTCCGATTTTTTTTGTGGACAATTATTTTTCATTTTCCCGATAATCCCGAGGAGAACAGGCAAAACTCTTTTTAAAGAGCTTGGAAAAATACTGAAGATCTTCGATGCCGCAGTGATGGGCTATTGTTTGAATTTGCAGATCCGTGGTGCGAAGCAAAAAAGCAGCATAATGCATTCTTTTTTCCCGAATGTATTCCGTAACGGTCTTCCCTACTTCCTTTTTAAAAAGAGCGGAGAGATATTCCTTCGTAACGCCGATTTTTCCGGCAAGAGAGGAAAGAGAGAGATCGGCAGAAAAATCAGTCTCTGCAAGCACTACCGCTTCCTGTACGGGACGGGAATAGCCCGATGTGGATCGGTGGCGAACAAGACGGCAGTAAGACGTGAACATTTCCTCCATTAAAATCGGGAATTGGTCCGTAGATGCTACTTTTTCAATGGAGCGGGCAAACGAAGCGGATGTACTGTCCAGATGCACGGGATGAACACCGCCGTTTTCTGCGGCTTTTCGCAAAAGGGTATTCATAATAATGCAGTAGTTTTTGGCATTGCGTAAAGGATCGGTAGTGCGCATCTCAAAATCCTGCCAGGTAAAATTTGACGACAGATGGGCAATTTTCTGCGTTTGTCCTTTGGAAACAGCGGATAACAGCTCATTTTCATAGCGATAGCGCTGTTCCAAAGTTCTTCTCTTGAGGTCTGCTTCATCCAGCCCCGCCGTTTCCCGCTCGGCAATGGCAAAATGGGATTGCGACTCTCCGTTGATATCGGAGGTGATGAAACTTGCTCCTTTCCAGATCCTTTCACAAAACAGATCCAAAAGAACGAAAAGCGCGCTATCTTCCGGCACGATGGGAAGGCCGAGGCAATACTCCGTAAGCAGCCTTCCTGCATGGGGAGTAAGGTTATTTTTTTCACAAATCTTAAGAATACTCTTTTCGGAAAGCACGGAGTGGGCGTAAGGACCTAAAACAAGAAGTACCCTTCTTCCCATACCCGGAAGCAGAAAAAAGAGAAACGATAGGGAAAGCGGATTTTTCAGGCGATAAACCACGTTGTTTTTCAGTTTTGAAAGAGCCTCCTCTGAAAGGACACTGTCTTTGATCAATGTGCGGGAGATAGGAAGAAGCTCTTCCTCTCCTTGCAAAAAATCGCCGTTTTCAGGAGAAATAAAGGTCACAGGAATTCGGCTTCGGCGAAAAGTATCGCAAAACAGCTTCAATTCATTTTCATAAAACACAGCCTTTCCTCCTGTAAAAGCAAGATCGTTATAACAAATATCAGTGATTACTTTCAATATATCATACTTTTTGTGCAAAAGCAACGAAAAAACGAAAATCAAGATTAAAAAAATGCAAAAACACATTAAAATAATACTACCAAGTTTATCTTATTATCCTTTATACTGAATATGGTAGTTTGACCTTTTTCCCCGGCATTTTCAAACAAAAAATTCATCAGAAAAGAGGAAAACACTATGGCAAAGAAACCGATTCAACTCGATGCAAACGGCCACCGCAAGTTTGGTATGCGCGACTGTTTGTCTTACGCCGCAGGCGACCTCGGCTGCAACATGAGCTTTGCTCTGAAAGGCACCATGTCTATTTTCTGGACACAGTTTATGGGTATGGACCTTTGGTATGCACTGCTTCTCATTATTGTTCAGGTATGGGATGCGATCAACGACCCTTTGATCGGCTCCATCATTGACTCTGACAAACGCAAGTACAAGAGAAACAAATTCCTTCAGTACATCTGGTTTGGCTCCATTGGTCTGATCATTGGCGGCGCGTGCTGCTTCCTTCCCTTCCGCAACGCTCCCACCATTGCAAAAGCCATCATCTTTATTGCAGGCTACGTTGTTTGGGACGCCTTCTACACCATTGCAAACGTTCCTTACGGTTCCCTTCTCTCCTTGATCTCCAACGACGTAAAAGACAGAGCTTCCCTCTCCGCTTGGCGTTCCGTTGGTTCCATCTTCGGCAACATGCTGCCTATGGTTATTCTTCCCTTCATCATTTACGATGAAAACGATAACCTCATCGGTGAAAGAGTATTCATCGCAGCTCTTATCATGGGTGCCCTGGGCTTCATCTGCTTCCAGTTTATGATCCGTAATACCGTGATCCGTGTTGACACCGATGTAGAACTGAAGGAAGACGCTCCCAAGTTCAACATTATGAAGGCTTTTGGCAACTTTATGAAGAATCGCCCCGCAGTCGGCGCTACCATTGCCGCTATGGGTATGTTCATCGGTATGCAGGGCGCAGCTACCGCCGTTACCGTTGTATTCCAGTCTTATTTTAACAACGTTAAGATCTCCGGTGTGGTTCAGCTTTTTGCAATGATCCCCATCGTGGTATTCACTCCCCTTGCCCGTAAGGCAGTTGAAAAATTCGGTAAAAAAGAACTTGCTACCTTTGGTTCTATCGTATCCGTAGTGGCAGGTCTGGGACTTTTCGTTGTTACCCCTGACAACACCAAGCTTGACCTTTTGATCTATATCGTTTGTCAATTGGTATTCTCCCTCGGTCTTGGTATCTACTCTACCGTTTCCTGGGCAATGATGGGCGACGCTATCGACTACAACGAATGGAAGACCGGCCAAAGAGAAGAAGGCACGGTTTACTCTCTCCACTCCTTCTTCCGCAAGCTGGCGCAAGGCATTGGACCTTCCCTGGTTCTCATTATTATGGTAGCCTTCGGCTACGTTGGCGAAAACGAAGGCAATCAGGTTTGGGAAGTTGCAGTGAATATGCGCTACATCGTAGCTTGCACCTATCTTTTCAGCGCAATTCTTCAGTATGTAGGACTTGGCCTTGTGTACAACCTGGATAAAAAGACCTTGGCTCAGATGAACAAGGAGCTTGGTCGCGAAACCTCTGCAAAGAAAGCTGAATAATCCTTCACCCCTTAGATTTTGGAGAAAACTATGAGAAACATTATGAAATTCAATGATGGCTGGAGCTTTGCAAAAGGCTTTGCCGAAATCCCCACAGCCCTTGATTCCGCTTGGGAACAGGTAACCCTTCCCCACTCCTGGAATGCAAAAGACGGTCAGGACGGCGGAAACGACTATTTCCGCGGTACCTGCTGCTACGCCAAGGAACTTGAGAAAAAGGCTCTGCCCGAAGCAGATCGCTATTACCTTGAGATCCGCGGCGCCAATTCCTCCGCAACAGTATACGTGGACGGAAAAGAGCTTGCTACCCACCACGGCGGCTATTCCACCTGGAGAGTAGATCTTACCGAGGCTCTCGGTGAAAAGAGCCTGATCGCCGTTTCTGTAGATAACGCTCCCAACGAAACCGTATATCCTCAGATGGCAGACTTTACCTTCTACGGCGGTCTTTACCGTGACGTCAATATCATTTGTGTAAATCACAGCCATTTTGATCTAGACTACTACGGCGCTCCCGGTATTGCCATTACTCCTACAGTCAACGGCAAGGATGCAAACGTAAAGGTAGAAACCTATATCACCAACAAAAAAGAAGGCCAGACCGTTCGCTTTACCTTATACGATGCAGAAGAAAAAGAAATCGCTCAGCAGGAATCTGCAGAAAACGCTGTGGAATTCACCTTGAACGATGTTCATCTGTGGCACGGCAGAAAGGATCCTTATCTGTACTGCTGTGAAGCAGAGCTTTTGGAGAACGGAGAAGTTATTGATAACGTTTGCTCCCGATTCGGATGCAGAACATTCAAGATCGATCCCGACAACGGCTTTATTCTCAACGGCGAGGAATATCCCCTGCGCGGCGTTTCCCGCCACCAGGACCGTTGGGGTGTGGGCAACGCGCTTCTTCCCGAGCATCACAAGGAAGATATGGATCTCATTTGCGAGGTAGGCGCTACCACCATTCGCCTGGCGCACTATCAGCACGATCAGTATTTCTACGATCTTTGCGACGAAAGAGGCCTTGTGATCTGGGCAGAGATCCCCTATATTTCCAAGCACATGCCCGGTGCCCGCGAAAACACCATTTCTCAGATGAAAGAGCTCGTTTCTCAGAACTACAACCATCCATCCATCGTGGTTTGGGGACTTTCCAATGAGATCGGCATCGGCGGTGCTGACGAGGATCTTCTGGAAAACCACCGTATTCTCAACGATCTTTGCCACGAAATGGATAAGACCAGGCTGACCACCGTTGCGGCAGTTTCTATGTGCAAGATCGACGATCCTTATCTTCAGATCCCCGACGTGGTATCCTACAATCACTACTTCGGTTGGTACGGCGGCGAAACGAGCATGAACGGTCCTTGGTTTGACAAGTTCCATGCGGCTCATCCCACCCTTCCCATCGGTTGCTCCGAGTACGGCTGTGAAGCGCTGAACTGGCATACTTCCAATCCCGTGCAGGGCGACTACACCGAAGAATATCAGGCATATTACCACGAAGAACTGATCCGTCAGCTCTTTAGCAGAAAATATATGTGGGCAACCCACGTATGGAATATGTTTGACTTTGGTGCCGATGCCCGCGCAGAAGGCGGCGAAGACGGACAGAACCACAAGGGTCTCGTAACCTTTGACCGCAAGTACAAGAAGGACTCCTTCTACGCCTACAAGGCTTGGCTTTCCGACGAACCCTTCGTTCATCTCTGCGGAAAGAGATACATTGACCGTGTAGAAGACGTTACTAAGGTAACGGTTTACTCCAATCTTCCCGAGGTTGAGCTGTTTGCCAACGGTACTTCTCTCGGCAAGAAGACGGCAGAAGATCACTTCTTCTATTTTGACGTTCCCAATATGGGCGAAACCCGTCTGGAAGCGAAAGCCGGTGACTGCAGCGATGAAAGCTTGATCCGCAAGGTAGAAACCTTCAATGAAGAGTATCGCCTGAAGGAAAAAGGAGCGGTGCTCAACTGGTTTGACATTGACGCTCCCGAAGGACGTCTTTCCCTCAATGATAAAATGAGCGATGTTCTTGCCACCTTCCGCGGCAAGATGATCTTCATGAAGCTTATCAAGAAAATGATGGGCGGCAACAAAAAAGGCGGCAAGGTGAAAGCAGCAGGCTTTGAAGTCGGCCCCGAAATGATGAGCATGATGGGCGGCTTTACCGTGCTCCGTCTTTTCACTTTGATGGGCGGTATGGCGAACATGAAATTTACCAAAGAAGAGCTTCTTGATCTGAACAAGAAGCTGAACCGCATCAAAAAGAAAAAAGTGAAAAAATAAGCAAGAAAAGCGAGGCGATTGCCTCGCTTTTTTTGGCAAAGCAGTTTCTCTTTTTCCTTGACTTTCCTTTTGGAGGGGGATATAATTTTCTTAGTAGATTTTGCATAATAAGGAGAACAACCGTGGAACAATACAAAGCGATGGTAGACCGTCACGAAAAGCTGACCCGTGACACCTTTGACTACCTTTGGGCGAATCCCGAAACGGGCTTTAAAGAATGGAAAACCAATGCATATCTGAAAAAAGAATTTCTCGCCTTGGGGTATCAGCTCACAGAAGCAGGCAATATCCCGGGTTTTTGCGCTGAGATCGATACCGGAAGAGAAGGTCCCACGGTTGCCATTTTCGGTGAAATGGATGGCCTTATCATTCCCGAGCATCCCGCCGCAGATTCTGAGACCGGTGCGGTACACGCTTGCGGACACTGCGCTCAGGTCACTGCACTTCTCACCCTTGCAGCCGCATTGAAAGAAGAAGGCGCTCTAGACGGGCTTTCCGGCAAGATCCGCCTGGTTGCAGTACCTGCCGAGGAAGGAATTGAATTTGATTTTCGTCAGGGCCTTTGTAACGAGGGCGTAATTCGCTACAAATCCGGCAAAGCAGAGTTCCTTTTCCGCGGTCTTTTGGACGGCGTAGATCTTGCCTTTATGATCCACTCCTCTTCGGGGCCGATGCATCACGGCTCAATGAACGGCGGTTCCAACGGGCTGATCATGAAATCCGTTACCTTCGAGGGCGTCTCTGCCCACG
>JAZSDQ010000076.1:0-6375 GCA_045531235.1 Eubacteriales bacterium | reverse complement strand
ACAAAAATGTTGGTAGACACTTTTTTTGTGTCTACCAACATTATATCACTTCAGAAAAGGTACTCTTTTTTATATTCTTTTTGCGGCGCAGATCAGGCGAAAGGCTTGCTCTGCCGTGTCTTTCAGATTCTCATAAGCCGTTTTGCTGTCCATCAGTTCATCAAGACTTGCCGCGGTTTTCGGTATGGCAAAATAAGCGTCAATGCCACATTCGTTCAGTTTTTCAGCGCCAATGCCGATACATCCGGCAAATGCGATTACCGCTTTTCCTTTTTTCTTTGCTAGCTTTGCCACGCCTGAGGGCGCTTTTCCCATGGCAGACTGGTGATCCAATCTTCCTTCCCCGGTAACGATAAGATCTGCTTTTTCCATTTCTTTTTCCGCACCGATCACGTCCAGCACCAAAGAAATACCGCTTTCGAGCGTTCCGCCGAGATACGACTGAAAGGCAAAACCGATACCGCCTGCGGCGCCTGCACCTTCTTTGTTTTCATCGGCTTCGGGAAAGAGCTCTTTGGTAAGACGGGCGTATTTTTCAAGAGAACGGTCCAGTTCCCGAATCATTTCATCCGTTGCGCCTTTTTGAGGACCGTAGATCGCGCTGCAACCTGTTTCGCCCAAAAGAGGATTTTCCACATCGCAGGCAATTTGAAATATGCAGTCACGAAGTCTGGGATCCGCTTTTTCTTTTTTGATGGCAAAAAGGGAAGCAAGACCTTTTCCTCCCAGAGGAATGGCTTTGCCGTTTTTGTCAAGAAATTCGAAACCCAGAGCGGAGAGCATTCCGACGCCACCGTCATTGGTACTGCTGCCGCCAATGCCGATAAAAAAGCGCCTGCATCCTTGATTTAAAGCATCAAGGATCATTTCTCCCATGCCAAAGGTAGTGGTTTCCATCGGGTTTCGCTCTTCCTTGGAAAGAAGGGGAAGCCCTGCGGCACTTGCCATTTCCATCACAGCCGTGCCATTAGGCAATATTCCGTATCGGCAGGGAATCTTTTTTCCCAAGGGTCCTGTGGCAAAAAGCGTTACTTCCTTGCCGCCGATGCCTTGCAGAAGCGCATCCAGCGTGCCTTCTCCACCGTCGGCAATGGGGAGTATTTTCGCATCTCCATTGGGATATACCTTGTGAAAGCCTTCAACAATAGCTTGGCTCCCTTCGGTTGAAGAAAGGGAGCCTTTGAATGAATCTATAAGAATAAGAATGTTCATAATAAGGAAAAGTTACTTTTTCTTGGAATTTTTAAAGAATACGCCGACGATCATAATTACGGCGAATACGATGAGGTAGAACAATACGGGGAAGGAGAAACTGCCGTTTTCCTTTGCTGCAAGATAGGGAGTAATGCCGTGAGCGTAAACGGCGGCAAACACCATAAATGCACACGCGACAATAGAAGCAATGGGGAGAACGAAGCGCTGGAATGTGCCCAGTTCCTTTTCGTTCTTCATCCAAGCAATGAAAATGGGAATATACATTGCATAAATAGTAATAATGGGAAGCTCGGAGGAATCAAAGTTAAAAAGGCCGAACCATCCCTCGGTAAGGTTTGCACCGTAGAAATAAATGAGCCAAACAGCGCAGATAAATACGCCCCAGATGGAGGAGTTCGTAGTCATATTCGTAGCCTTATCTATTTGTCCGAAGAGCTCGGGAGAAGGACCTTCCTCGCGAGCTGCAATGGCGTACATACCGCGGGTAGCGCCTACCATCAGACCGTTGAGTGTGCCCAGGCAGGAAACAACGATGCAGACATTGAGGAGAAGTCCGCCTACATTGCCGAAAATATTGGTAAATGCAGTGGTTGCGCCTTCGTTAATGAGAACTTCATTGGTAGCACCGCCTGCCACACCGATGTAATAAAGCACGTAAGCAATAACTACGATAAAGGAACCGATCACAAGTGCCAAGGGAAGATTTTTCTTGGGATCCTTTAATTCTGCGTTGATACTGGTTGCTACGATCCAGCCTTCATAAGCGAAAACCGTTGCAACAATGGCACCGAACAGAGCGCCGCCTGTGCCTCCGGAAACTTCGGTGACAATGGTGGTAAAGTTCTGGGGAAGGGTACCGTTGACAGCGCCTACAACGGTGCCGATCACAGCCATCATACAAATGGGGATCAGTTTAATGACGGTAGCGCTGACCTGAAATTTACCTGCCAGCTTGGGAGAAAGAGCGTTCATGGTGTAAGAAGCGACGAGGAAGAAGCCGGAAAGCGCCATTACCTCGGGACTTGCCAGATGCCAGCCGAACAGCACACCAAAGTATCTTGCGGATACCCAAGCGAGTACGGAGGTCATGCCGGGGTAATAGATATTTACCATAAACCAAGCGAGATAATATGCATAGCTCTTTCCGCAGGTGGCTTCGGCATAGTCAACGACACCGGAAACCTTTTCGTATTTGGTTGCCATCACGGCAAACTGTGCGGAACAGATGATCATCAAAAATCCGGTAATGACCCAGGCTGCAATGCCCAGAGGCATATTACCGCCGGTTTTTTCCAAAACGTTCTGCGCTTTAAAAAATACGCCGGAACCGATAACTGTTCCTACTACCATACAAATGGCAGTCAGAAGACCATATTTGCGAGTTAGTTTTTCCATTTGCTTATCAAAACTCCTATGTCTGATTAGTTGCTAAAAGTATTTAGCAGCTTATTTTAACATATATTGAATAAAATGTAAAGAGCAGACGAAAAAACGTTGAAAATTAGACAATTACTTCGTTGTTATAGGGAAAAAGGGCTGTTTTTGAAAAAAAACAAAAAAGCTCGCAGCCCCTCTTTACGATTTTCCGTTTTGCTTGACTTTTTTTCTTGGAGAAGGTATAATGAAACCTGTAGAACCCCTTGAAAAAAGGGAAAAAGATTCAATCATAAGGAGAAAAAAATGATGAAACGCACGTTTGCCTTTTTGATGGCAATGGTTATGTTGGCATCCTGCTTTGTGATGCTCGGCACGCCTGCTTCCGCGGCAGATCTGAAAGAGGGTATTTTCACCTATGTTGTAGAAGAGGGAAAAGCAAAGATTACTGATGTAGATGAAACTGTCACCGGTACCGTTGAACTGCCCGCTACCTTGGGTGGCTATCCCGTTACCACCGTCGGTAAGGATGCATTCCTTGGTTGCCGTTCCTTTGATACTCTCATTATTCCTTCCAATATTACCAAATTGGAGCGCCATGCATTTACCGGTTGCTACGGAGTTACCAGTGTTATCGTTCCTTCCAGTGTAGAGAGCTTTTCTTCCGGTTATACCTTTAGCGAATGTAAAAACCTCTACTCCATTACCATGCCCAAGTCCATTACTGATATCGGTGATTTCTGCTTTGACGAGTGCTTCAACTTGACCGACGTATGGTATGAGGGTACTGAGGAAGACCGTGCGAAGATGACCATTCACGGCACCAACGGCCTTTTCACCGAAACCGCTACCTGGCATTATAATTCTTGCCCCGGCGAGCACACCGTCCCTTCCACTACCGAAGTTCAGAAAGCAACCTGCACTCAGCTTGGTCTGAAAAAGGGTACCTGCACTGCCTGCGGTCATGAAGTAACCATTCCTTCCGCGCCTACTGCTCATAATATTGAAAGCTATGAAGTAAGAGTGAAGGCAAACTGCAAGAGAAGCGGTACCGAGATCGGTACTTGCAAAGACTGCGGTCAGCAGGAAATTCGCAACGTTCCCGCATTGGGACATTCCTTTGGTGAAGCTGTTGTTACCAAGGCAGCAACTACCACCGAAACCGGCGTTAAGACCAAAACCTGTGCTACCTGCGGAGATACCGAGGAAGAAGTGATCCCCGTTCTCACCGAAGAGCCTGAGGATGATACCGATTCTTCTACTGGGCTTATCATCGGCATCGCAGCAGCTGTGGTTGTGATCGGCGCAATTGTTGCAGTTGTGGTAATTAAGAAGAAAAAAGCATAAATAGCATAAATATAAATAAAAAGGAAGCCAAACGGCTTCCTTTTTTGAACCAATACGGGATGAAATATAAAAAGCAGGTCATTGACCTGCTTTTTATGGCTGCCGAACTAGGATTTGAACCCAGACAAACAGAGTCAGAGTCTGTCGTGCTAACCGTTACACTATTCGGCAATGTTTTCAACGCCGATTATCTTATCACATTCCATTTTATTTGTCAAGGGGAAAGTTTTGAATTTTTCAAAGCTTTTTATTTTTTTTGGAAAAATAGAGGAACATTGTTGAAAAGCTTTTCTTTTTATGATAAAATGAAGAAAACTGTGAAAGGATACTGAAACAAATGAAAGCAATTAAAAAGTTTTTAGATGAATTCAAGAAATTTGCTCTCCGCGGTAATATCGTGGATATGGCAGTCGGTATTATCATCGGCGGCGCGTTTACTGCCATTGTAAAATCCCTTACCGATAACTTTATTCAGCCCTTGCTTACCCTCATTCTTACCTGGGAGTGGGATCTTCTCAGCTGGTATGTTATCGGTTCTGCTCTTGCAAATTTTGCAACCGACGTAATCAATTTTATTCTTACCGCCTTTGTTCTTTTTATTCTTCTCAAGGGAATGAACGCTCTTATGGCCATTGGCAAAAAGCCGGAGGCTCCTGCTGCACCCACCACGAAGACCTGCCCTTACTGCAAGTCAAGTGTTGCTATTGATGCAAGCCGTTGCCCCCATTGCACTTCCGAACTGAAAGACTGATGATAAAAGAAGCCTCGGTGATATTCACCGAGGCTTTATTTTTTTATTTCAGGCTGCGAAGCTTCTGGAGAAGCATTCTGCTGCAATCCAACTGGTTGGGGATATTGCCGTTTTCATCGCGGACGCGCCAGATATCGGGAGTAATCTCGTCTGCAACGTAGATCTTTCCGTTTTCGTCGTAACCAACTTCGATTTTGAAGTCGATGAGGGTGAGGCCGAGGCTTGCAAGTTCTTTCTTGAGCACTTCACCAACGCGAACGGTAATTCCAAGGGCTTCGTCGTACTGACCTTCGGAAAGGATGCCCTTCATCAGACAAATGCGCTCGCTGATGAGAGGATCGCCCTGCTCGTCACTCTTCAGGGTAACTTCGGTGTAAGGAGGATCAAATACAAGCCCTTCCTCCAATTCAAATCTGCGGCACATACTGCCTGCAGTGAAATAACGCAGAACGAACTCAAGACGGGGAACGGTAAGGTTTCTGACCTTCATCAGGCCCTTTTCCACATCGCCTCCGAGGTAATGGGTGGGAATGCCGTTTTTCTCCATCAATTCGAAGAAGTAGTTGGAGATCTCAAGACCGATCTTGCCCTTGCCTTCCACACTGCCGCCGACGGTGTTGGAGCCGGGGTCAAATACGCCGTTTTCACCGGTCATGGAATCCTTGAACAAGAGATGAACGATGCCGGTCTCTTCGTCCAGAAGAACGTTTTTTGTTTTGCCTTCGTAAAGTTGTTTCATTGTTTATGGCTCCTTTTAAGGTAGATTTTGTTTTCAACAAAACATGATAAAATATTATATCACACAAGATGGCTCTTGGCAATAAGAAGAGTAAAAAAAATAGAAAAAATCACCGTCCCGAAGGACGGTGATTGTGTTTTTATCGGCGATATTAGTATCCGACTTTCTCCCAGCATTCGAAGGGAGCAGCCAGTTCTTCGCTGATATATACCTGAGTCTTCTTGGTCTGCAGCATAGAGCTGGGCAGATAAGGAGTAACAGGACCGTGGGTGCAAAGACGGGAGGTCATTCTCTGCCAGGAGGAGAAGGTTCCGCAGGTTGCAAGTGCGTGAACTTCAATTCTTTCCTTAGCGCGCATAACGTCCAGAGGGCCAATGGTAGCAGCCTTGGGGGGAACGTTTGCAATGTCACCGGACTGACCGAAGGTACCGTTCAGGGAGTTCTGCATAATGGTCATGGGATGGAGGGTAACGATCTGAGCGGGCTGGTTGAGCCACTCTTCGATGTCACCGCTGCCGATGAATTCGGGGATAGGATCTACGAATGCCATGTGGCCTGCCCATCCGGGAGAGGTGGAAGCGATGTCTGCACCGGTTCCTTCAGTGATATCGTCAATGATCTTGGAGTAATCCTTGATGTTGGCATTGGTGGGGAAGTGAACGTTCTCCATAGGCATACGGAGCTTTTCATCGATCTGATAGTACAGATACTTGATCATAGAGTGAGCAAAGCCTGCCTCGTAGGTGATAGGAGCGATGTTTCCGTCCTGATCCGCCCACTCGTCTTCTGCAACCAGGTGAACCTTGGAGCAGTCAACCTTGAAGTAGTTGATCAGCTGAGCCAGAGGAATGTAGGTATCGGGCTCGGGGTTGCCGAGGATCATGGTAAAGCTCTTACCAGCTTCGGAAGCAGCCTTCAAACGAGTGAAAAGGGTGGAGATGAGCACGGG